>JAIOPE010000173.1 GCA_021414065.1 Planctomycetota bacterium | reverse complement strand
ATCTCGTCCAGGACGGTGTGTCGTCGTGCGAACGAGCCTCGGATCGGCGTGCATGGCGAGCCCTTCCTACATTGCACGCCGTTCTCCCGCGGAGCTTCGCGAATGATCCGGGTTAAGTCCGTGGGGCCGCCTCCGGCCCGCCCCCCGGGCGCCGCCTCACCGACACGGCCCCGCCGCGACTCCGTGGTACCCTCCCCGGCATGCGGACGTCCTTCGGCCCCCTGCACTTCCTGGCGCTCGCGCTCGCGATCGGGCTCGCCTGGACACTTCCCGCCGGGGGGTCGGCTCCCGCGGTCGCCGACGACGTCTCGCCCGAGGGCCGCGCCGCGCTCCGCAAGGCCGTGCTCGACAAGTTACGGAAGTCCGATGCAGCGACCCGCCGCGAGGCGATGGGCGCCCTCAACGGCTGCCGCGACCACACCCCCGGGGCGCTCGTCGCTCTCGAAGCAGCGATCGTTGCGGACGAGAACGTCCGCAAGGCGGAGGCCGCGCGCGACGCGCAAGCGAAGACGATGTTCGCCTACTACCGGAAGCGGTTCCTGACCCGAAGCGAGCCGTCGGAGCAGGAGTGGAACGACTACGAGGCGATGGAGCGAGCGAACCACGACCTCTGCGACCTGATCGACACTGCCGTGACGCAACTCCAAGTCGTGCAGTCCCACGCGACGACACACGGCAATGCCCTCGGCGTGGCGGCTCCCGATGCACCGGCGTATGCGGAGTCCGTCCGCGCGATTCTGAAGTCCGCGAAGACCGCCACGGGGCGCGCAGCCGTGTTGGACGGGCTCGCCGGGCCCCGCCGCGAACTGCTCGCCGACGACCTCGTCGCGATCGCCGTCGCGCCGAAGGCCGAACGCACGGAACGTGTCGCCGCACTCGCCGCGCTCGACGGCTTCGTCGATGGGCCCCGCGCGTCGCTGCTGCGAACCGCCGCCGAGTCGCCCGATCCGTACGTCCGCCGGGCGGCGTTCGCCGCGCTCACCGTCACGCCCTCGAAGGACGCGATCGACATCCTCGTCGAGCGCGTGGCGAGGGAGGTCGGCGTCCCGCAGGACGAACTCGTCGAAGTGCTCACGCGCGCTACCGGGCGACGCCTTGGCGCGAGCGGGCCCGCCTGGACCCAGTGGTGGGCCGCAGCGCGCGAAACGTGGGAGCCCTCCGTCGCCACCGACGCAACACCGGATGCACCGACCGAGGGCAAGACGAAGTTCTTCGGCCTCGACGTGCGCTCGGCACGCGTGCTCTTCGTGCTCGACCGGAGCTGGAGCATGGAGGCCGGCACGCTCTACGACGGGAAGAACGACCTCTCGATCTTCTCCGGCGAGACGAAGATCGACGTCGCGCGCCGCGAGTTGCAGCAGGCCATCCGCAACCTCCCCGACGGCGCGTCGTTCAACGTGATCGGCTACGGAACGAACACGAAGACGTACGCCGCGAAGCTCGTCGCTGCGACCGCCGACGAGCGGAACAAGGGCTGCACGTGGGTTGAGAAGCTCGACCTGGAAGGCTCGACGAACCTGGGCGGCGCACTCATCGAGGCGTTCCAATCGCTCGCGGGCGGGCCGAACGCGAAGGACATCGAGATCGCGGACACGCTCGTGGTGCTCACGGACGGCGTGCCGAACTGCGGTCCGATCGCGAAGCCCGACGACGTGCTGAACGAGATCCGCCGCCTGAACTCGCGGAAGTCCGTGAAGATCCACACCGTGTACCTGGGGAGTGAGGGCGACGCCGCCTTCATGAAGGCGCTGGCCACTCAGAACGGTGGCCAGTTCGTCCACTACGTGAAGTAGTTCAGAAGTCGATCTGCACTCCCGCCGACACGCCGCGCCCGGTTCCCGCGGGAGACGTCGGCGTGGAGACCCAGTCGTCGTCGAGCAGGTTCTCGATGCGGCCGAAGAGCGTGACGTTCTCGCTCGCGCGCCAGCGGGCCGTCAGGTTCACGAGAGCGCGCAGCCCCGGAGCCCGCCGGGCATCCCCGTCGGGTGCGGTGTACTCGCCCCCCTGGTCGGGGAGCTTCGTGCTCCAGAGTGCATCCAACGACGTCAGGAACGCCCCGCGCTCCCACGACACGCCGCCGCCCGCGAACTCCCGCGACCGATTCGGCAGCGGACGCCCGGTGTCGAGATCCCGCGGGTTCTGCCGCGTGTAGGCGCCGCGGACATTGAATCCCGCGCCGAGATCCGCCCGAGCCTCCCACTCCGTGCCCGTCGTTCGTGTGTTCTGGAAGTTCACGAGTTGGCCGAACGGACGCGCGGGCGAAGTCGCCGTGCCGTCGTACGCGATGAGCCCGTCCACGTCGAGGCGGAAGGCGGTCACGCCCAACTCGAGTCGCCCGTCGAGCAGGTCCTGGCTGACACCCGCGTCGTAGCTCTGCGACGTCTCCGCTCCGAGCGCCCCGTTGCCGACGAACGGGTCGTCGAGTTCGGACGGCTTCGGCGCGCGAAAGCCCTCGCCCCACGAACCGCGTAGCGTCGTTGCGGTGGGCGCGAACTCGGCGCGCGCCCCCACGAACGGCGACGACTCGCTGCCGAACACTTCGTGACGATCGCGGCGCGCGCCCACCGCGACGACGGCGTCGTGTACCGGCCCGAGGTCCGGGAACCGCGCCTCGGCCTGAGCGAACCCGGACATCGTGTTGATCCCGCGACCAATCGACGTCGTGGACGATCCCGGGGCGCCGAAGTTCGGCGACGTCGAGTCGCTGGTGCTCTCCTGATCGAGGAACTCGCCGCCGAACGTGACGTCGAGTTCGACGCCACCGTCTCGCCTCGACTTCCACCCCAACGCCTTCCACACCTCGATCGTCGGCGCGAGCCGCATGCGAAAGTCGCGAGCGACGTTACGCGAGTCCAGCTCGTCGCGGACCACTGTGATCTCGTCCCCGTTCCCGGGCGTGCCGTCCGGATCGAGACGTTCCGGGCCGTCCGAACCGTTGAGGAACGTGGACTGCACGCGAAGCCACGAGGCCGAGAGCCGCGTCGTGAGGTACCCACACGCCTCGTGGGTCAGCGTCACGCCGGTCGAGAACGTCTTCCGATCCCGTTCGATGTTCCCGTCCTCCGGGAGGACCGTGGCCCCGAACAAAGGGAAGTCGTACGGCGACGCGGCGCGCGACGAGTTCGACCGAAGCGTCCAGTCGGCGCGCAGGTTCGGAGCCAGGCGGAAGCCGGTGCGAACGGATGCCTCGGTCGCGTCGAACCCAGTGCGGCGCTGGTCGCCGTTCGTGCTGTCGTTCGCGGCCGTGACCCAGAGGTCGAAGTCGTCGTCGCCGCCGCCGAATCCAGCGGACTCGTTGCGCGACGCGAACGACCCGCCCTCGAGTCGCGCGAACCCGCGCCACGGTCCGCGACCGCGACGCGTCGTCACCGACACCACGCCGCCGATCGCCTCGCTTCCGTAGAGCACTCCGTAGCTGCCGCGAAGAACGTCCACCCGATCGACCGTCGCCGTGCCGAGGTCGTTGAAATCGAAGAGCCCTCCGCCGGTCGCATCGTTCTGCGGTACTCCGTCGACCAGAACGAGCGTCTGGTTCGACGCGGCACCGCGCATGTAGAGCCGGGAGTACTGACCGTGCGGGCCATCCGAAGCCACGAGCGCGCCGGGGACCTCCGAGAGCAGTTCAGCGACGGACCGGGCCTGCCGCCGGTCGATGTCGTCGCGGCTGATCACCGTGACCTTCGGGACGGCCGTCACCGCCGATGCCTCGTACCCGCGGGCCACGACCTCAATCGCGTCGTCGAGCGCCGAACGCGCGTCGTCGGCTGCAAGCGCCGCCGGGGCCGCGATCGAGGCAAGCGCGACGGAACACAACGCGGAGCGACGAATCATCGGTTCTTCCTCTGCAGGTCCGGCGTCTCCCGGACGACGTGGATGGCTCCGCCCTGTTCGCGGACGGAGACGGTGATCCCAAATGCGATCTGTGCGTTCGACGCAGTCAGCACGTCGCGCGGCGCACCGTGCGCGATGACCTCGCCGCGGGCGATCAGCAGCAGGCGATCGCACGCACGAGCCGCAAGGTCGAGGTCGTGCGTGACGACGACGATCGCGCGGCCGGCGTCACGCAGACGCGCGAGGAGCGCGAACACATCTGCTTGGTGACGGAGGTCGAGGTGCGCGGTCGGCTCGTCGCAGAGCAGCACCCGGCCGCCCTGGCAGAGCGCGCGAGCCAGCAGCACGCGCTGGCGCTCTCCGCCGGAGAGCGACGCCAGATCCCGGTCGCGAAGATGGCCCGCCTCCACCGCGCGGAGCGCGTCCTCGGCTGCGCCGACGTCGTCCTCGCTCTCGAACGAGAATGCGGCGTGCCACGGAAACCGCCCGAGCAGGACCGTTTCGAGAACGCTCGACG
This sequence comes from Planctomycetota bacterium, assembly GCA_021414065.1. Classification (GTDB taxonomy): domain Bacteria; phylum Planctomycetota; class JAJSAM01; order JAJSAM01; family JAJVHW01; genus JAIOPE01. The sequence continues at coordinate 24,539 of JAIOPE010000173.1, read as the reverse complement.
GGAACACCGGTGCGGTCTCCTGCGGGAGCGTTGCGACCGTGCGTGCGATCTCGCGAGCGGTCCATTTCGCCGCGTCGCGCCCGTCGAGAAGGAGACGCCCCAACTGAGGTCGCAGCACGCCCGAAGCCACGCGCAGCAACGTAGACTTGCCCGCGCCGTTCGGGCCGAGCACGCCGACCATCTCCCCCGCCGCGACGGCCAGCGTGACGTCGCGCAGCACGCCGCACGGTCCGTAGCCGGCGGTCACACGATCGAGCGCGATCGGAGGTTCAGCCACGGAACGACTCCGTTCCCCCGACAGTTTCGCCAACTCCGCGCTCGCTGCGGCGGACGATCAACAGCAGGAACGCCGGCGCGCCGATCATCGCGGTGACGACGCCGACGGGCATCTCGCGCGGCGCAAGAGCGGTGCGCGCGGCGGCGTCCGCGATCGGCAGGAAGGCGGCCCCCGCCAGCGCCGACGCCGGAAGCAGCATGCGCGGGTCGGACCCGACGAACATCCGCACCGCGTGCGGCACGACGAGCCCGACAAATCCGATCGGTCCGGCCACTGCGACGCTCGCCGCGGTCACCGCCGACGCTACCACGAACGTCCTGCGCCGCACGCCGTCCACGTCAACTCCGAGGTGTCGCGCCGTCTCCTCGCCGAACACCAGCGCGTGGAGTGACGGCGACCACCGCCCGAGCAACGCGATCCCAGCCGGGACCACGATCGCCAGCACGACGACCTCACGTGGTCCGCCGGTCTCGAGTCCACCGAGCACCCACCGCAGAATCGCCTGCGACTCGGTCGGCGTCGCCGCGAACTGCACGCACGCGAGGCCCGCCAGGAAGAAGGAGTTCACAACAACACCCGCGAGGAGCAGCGTCGCGGGGCGCAGCGTGCCGCCGCGCGTGGCGATGGCGTAGACGAGCCACAACGCGACGAGGCACCCGACGAGCGCTGCGACAGTCCGCACCGCGAGGAACCCAGCGCCGCCGGCGCCAAGCAGGACGATCGACAACACCGCGCCGAGCGAGCCGCCGCCTGAGATCCCGAGCAGATACGGCTCCGCGAGCGGATTGCGAAGCAACGCCTGGAACGCAACGCCGGCCGCCGCGAGCCCGGCGCCGACGAGCGCGCCGGTCAGCACGCGCGGGAGGCGGAGCGACAAGAGGATCTCGCGCTCGACCTGAGTTCCGCCCCCCGTGAGCACGGCGAACGCGTCGACGCGCTCCGCGCCGAATGCGAGCGACGCAGCGACTGCGACGAGTGCGACGATCACTCCGGCGGCGAGCACGCGGACGAAACGCTCGCGCGAGAACGGAGCGGGACGCGAAGCCGCGGTCACTTGTGGTCCTCTGGGAAGATCAGCGACTCGAGCTTCGCCAACGCCTCCGGAATGCGAGGTCCCGCGCGGAAGATCGCGTCCTCTCGGATCACGAGCACACGGCCGTCGCGCACTGCGGGCACAGACGGGAACCGACGCCAGTTGTCGAGCAGCGCGGCCCGGCCGGCCTCGGTGGCGTTGTCGCCCTCCGACGCGTCGAGGATCACGTCGGGCGCGCGCGCGACGGCCGCTTCCTCGCTGAGCATCGGCCACGGCTGCTCGACATCGTCCACCGCGTTCTCCGCCCCGACCGCGCGCAACAGTTCCGCCACGAACGAAGTGCGTCCCGCGACGTAGAGCGGGTGGCTCTGGACGACGACGAGGACCTTGGGCGCCCTTCCGCCGGTCGCAGCGCGTTGGCGCGCGCGGGACACCGCGGCGTCGAGTGCGGCGCGGATCGTCGCGGCGAGCGCAGCCGCTTCGCGATCGTGCCCCGTCCTGCGGCCGAGATCGGCGACGATCGCCAGCGCGTCGTCGAGGTGGTCGATCGGTGGCGCGAGCACCTCGAGCCGCGACGACGCGGGGCGCAGCGAGTCCGCGGATCCCTTCGACGCGACGAGAACCAAGTCCGGCTCGAGCGCGAGCACCGTCTCGAGACTCACGCTGAACGTGTCGCCGAGTCGCGGCAGCCCCGCGCGCCCGGGCACTTCCGGATCAAACCGACCGATGCCGACGATCGCGTCTGCCGCGCCGATCGCGATGAGCGTCTCGGTGAACGCCGGAGCGAGCGAAACGACGCGGCGGGCGATCGGTCGCGCAGCGGTGTTCGCGTCGGCCGAAGGCGCCGGCGTTGCGTGGGGCACGGGCGGACCGCAGGCCGCAACGCCGGCCGCGAGAGCCGTCGCGAGGAGGATTCGGACGAGGGGATGGGTCTGGTGCAGGACCTGCTCCACTTCCCCTTCCTCGGGGGTGTTGGCGTGAAGCGCTCACGAGCAGGTCTTCTGGCTTCCGGAGCCGCGCGTGTCGGCAACCGCTAGGTCGTCGTCGTGCGCGAACCATCGCCCCCTTCCCGGTTCGTTCGGCTTCGTCGAGGCCGAATGATCCCAGTGGATCGAGCGAGGTCTTGGCTCCGGTCACAGCGGCGGGACCGCGGGGGTTTCACACCCCACTTCCCTCTCGGCCGTCGCGTCCTGTGGGGCGCGACAGCCTCGTCCGCGGTCCCCTCGTTCGAGGTGGCATCGCGGAACCCGTGAGTCGGATTCGAGAGTTGAAAAGAACGAACGTCGCGACGGTTGTACGCCCGGACGGCGCCAATCGCCAGCGGTTCAGCCGCGGACCCAGATCGCGATCGAGGCGATCACAGCCACGAACGCCGTCAGGATCGCCGCGTACGTGGCCCGGCGCGTGGCGCCGAGGCTCTTGTCGATCAGGTCCTCGACGGCGCGCTCGTGACTCGCTTGCGCGCTCCGGAGCGCGTTCACCGTGTTGTCCTGCGCCTTCTCGTAGAGCCGCGCCGCGATCTCAGAGAGACGTTCTGCCTGTTCCTTCGTGGCCGACGGCAGCGTGCGGAGAACGTCGGGGACTCCGCGAAACTGGGTCTCCATCTCGCGGCCGCGCCGCTCGCTCGCCTCCGCGAACCGCCCGAGGAATCGAAGTACCTCGAGTTGTTGCTTCGCGGTGTCCTGGAGCGTCTGGGCGACGTCGATCAGACGCCTCTGACCGGCCTCGACGGACTCGAGCCGGGCCTCGAGGCGCCGGTTCTGCTCCGCGATGCGATCCCACGCGTCGGCCATGCTGCGCGGTCGCGCGGCGTCGCCGCCGTCGCCGTCGGTCGCCGGCTTCGGTGCACCGTCCCCGACGACGGAGGGCTTCGCTTCGTTCTCGTCGCCGTCGTCGGCGAAGAACGCCTTGATCAGGTTCTTCGGCATGGGATGAGTCTCGATCCTCCGGTCGTGCCGGTCAATACGCCCGAGCGAAGATGGCCCGGACTCCGTTGGTCGGCACGCCCGTCACGGCGCAGGGACCGGGGTCGGCCTGGGCGTCGAGCGGGAAGCAGCGGATCGTGGCCTTCGTCTCTTCCTTGATCCGCGCCTCGACGGCGCGGTCGCCGCAGAAACGCATCCGGAAGAAGCCGCCGCCGTCGATGCGCGCCTTGAACTCGTCGTACGTCTCGACGTCGAAGATGCGCGCGTCGCGGTGGGCCTTCGCCTTCGCGTACAGGTTCGCCTGAATCTCCGCGAGGAGGCGCGGGACGTCCGTCGCGAGCGACGCCACGGGCAGCGTCGTCTTCTCGCCGGTGTCGCGCCGGACCACGATGCACGTGCCGGCCGCCTTGTCACGCGCGCCGTACTCGATGCGGACCGGCACGCCCTTCTTCTCCCACTCGAAGAACTTCGGTCCCGGACGCAGGTTGTCGCGCAGGTCGGCCTTCGCGCGGACGCCGGCCGTCGCCATGGCCGCCACCATCGCCTTCGCGTCGGCGACCATCGCCGCGGCCTCGTCGTCACCCTTGAAGATCGGAACGACGACCGCCTGGATCGTCGCGAGGAGCGGCGGCACGACCATGCCGCTGTCGTCGGCATGCGCCATGATCAGCGCACCCACGAGCCGGGTCGAGACGCCCCACGACGTGGACCACGCATGCTGATTCGTGCCGTCGCGGCCCTGGAACTGGATGCCGTACGTCTTCGCGAAATTCTGGCCGAGGTCGTGCGACGTGCCGGCCTGCAGCGCTTTGCCGTCCTGCATCATCGCCTCGATGCAGTACGTGTCGTCGGCGCCGGGGAACTTCTCCGCCTCGGACTTCTTCCCGCGGATCACCGGGATCGCCATGACCTCTTCGGCGAACCGCGCATACACGTCGAGCATCGTGAAGACCTCTTCACGCGCCTCATCGTGCGTCTCGTGGACGGTGTGCCCTTCCTGCCACAGGAACTCGGTGGTGCGGAGGAAGAGGCGCGTCCGCATCTCCCAGCGGACGACGTTCGCCCACTGGTTCAGCTTGATCGGAAGGTCGCGCCACGACTTGACCCAGTTCGCGTAGGAGGCGCAGATGATCGCCTCGCTCGTGGGCCGCACGTAGAGCGGTTCCTCGAGTTCCTTGCCGCCGCCGTGCGTGACGACCGCGCACTCGGGCGCGAAGCCCTCGACGTGCTCCGCCTCCTTCATCAGGAGCGACTTCGGGATGAAGAGCGGGAAGTACGCGTTCTCGTGGCCCGTCTCCTTGAACGCCTTGTCGAGCGACTGCTGCATCCGCTCCCAAATGCCGTAGCCCCACGGCTTGATGATCATGCAGCCCTTCACGGGCGCATGTTCCGCCATGTCGGCGGCGGCGATCACGTCGAGGTACCACTGCGCGTAGTCCTCAGCGCGGGTGGTCAGTGCTTGGCGAGCCATGGGACGTTCTCCGGAGTCGGTTCAGACGTTGAGTTCAGACGTTCGGTTCAGACGATGAAGTTGACGAGGCGCCCCTTGACGACCACGACGCGCTTCGCCGTCTTGCCGCCGAGCGACGAGAGGAGCACGTCGCTCGTCATCGCCGCGGCCTCGTGCGCCGCGTCGGTCGCTCCGGTCGCGACCGTCACGCGGGCCTTGATCTTGCCGTTGACCTGCACGGCAATCTCGACCTCGTCGCGACGGAGCGCGGCCGGGTCGAACGTCGGCCAGGCCTCACGGAACACGCTGCCCGTGCCGCCGAGGCGCTCGTGCAGTTCCTCGCAGAGGTGAGGCGCCACCGGCGCCAGCGCCTTCACGAGCAACCGGATCGATTCAGCCACGGTTGCACGGTCGCCCTGCGACCAGGCGGCGACGTCGGCCGCTTTCGGGAACAGGTTCAACAGTTCGTAGACCGCGGCGATCCCGGTGTTCAGCGCGAGGTCGCCACGGAACGCGGAGTCGAAGCGGCGGAGCACCTCGTGCGCCGCGCGGCGCACGTCCTTCGCAGACGAACTCGACGGCGCGCCGACGACGTCCACAGGGAACGCCGCAACGACGTCGACGAAGTCGGTGACGAGATCGAAGACCCGCTGCACGAGCTTCTTCGCGCCCTGCACGCCGTCTTCGCTCCAACTGATCGCGGCGTCGGACGGCGCGAAGAAGAACATCGCGATGCGCGAAGCGTCGGACCCGAACTCACGCATCATGTCGATCGGCGAGACGAGGTTGCCGAGCGACTTCGACATCCTGCGGCCCTGCGGATCAAGCACCATGCCGTGGTGGAAGAGACGCACCGCGGGTTCATCGACGTCGATGTAACCCGCGTCCTTCATCACCTTCGTGAAGAAGCGGAAGTACAGGCAGTGGCCGTTCGCGTGCTCGGGGCCACCGATGTAGAGATCGATCGGGAGCCAGGCATCCGCCGCCTCGCGACTGCACGGCAGCGTCGTGTTCCGCGGATCGACGTAGCGCAGGTGGTACCAGGACGAATCGATGAACGTGTCCATCGTGTCCACGTCGCGTTGCGCCGCGGCGCCGCACTTCGGGCAGGTCGTGGCGACGAACTCCGGCACGTCCGCGAGAGGCGAGCGCCCCTTCGGTATCCAGTTCGTGATCGTTTCTGGCAGCAGCACCGGCAGCTGCTCGTCGGGCACCGGCACCACGCCGCACGTCGCGCAGTGGATCATCGGGATCGGGCAGCCCCAGTAGCGCTGTCGGCTGATGAGCCAATCGCGCAGCTTGAACGTGACCTTCGGGCGCCCGAAGCCCTGCTCCGCGAGCCACGCGACGATCGCGGGGATCGCCTCGTCGGAGTGCCGGCCGTCGAAGGGAGCCGACGCCGTCATCACGCCCGGCGCCGTCCACGCGGTCGGCCACGTCGCGACGTCGCCGGTGAATCCCTCGGCTCCCGTCGGCGGCAGGACGACGACCTGGAGCGGGAGCCCCATCTTCCGCGCGAAGACGAAGTCACGCTCGTCGTGAGCCGGGACCCCCATCACGGCGCCCGTTCCGTACGTCGCGAGGACATAGTCGGCGACGTAGACCGGGATCGGTGCGCCGGTACACGGGTGCGCCACGTGCCAGCCCGTCGCGACGCCCGTCTTCTCGCGGTCCGCGGCGGTCCGTTCGATCTCGGTGCGGCGTTCGGCCTCTGCGGCATACGCGGCGACCGCGGCGGCGTTCGGCGCGGTCGCCGCGGCGCGGCGCCCGATCTCCGACTCCGGCGCGACCGACAGGAACGTCACGCCCCAGAGCGTGTCAGGCCGCGTCGTGAAGACTTCGATCGAAATCGGATTCGCGGCGGGCCCTGGCGCCGCGAATCTGATTTCGGCACCCTCGCTGCGTCCGATCCAGTTCCGCTGGGCTGCCAGCGTGGACGCGGGCCACTGCGGCAGCGTGTCGAGACCGTCGAGCAGTCGCTGCGCGTAGTCCGTGATCCTGACGTACCACTGCTCCAGTTCCCGCTTCGCCACGGGGTTGTGGCAGCGCCAGCACGTTCCCTGTTCCACCTGCTCGTTCGCGAGCACGGTGTTGCAGGTCCCGCACCAGTTGACGGGCGCGTTCTTTCGGTAGACGAGCCCCCGCCGGTGGAGCAGGAGGAACATCCACTGCGTGAACTTGTAGTAGTCCGGCAGGCAGGTCGTGATCTCGCGCGACCAGTCGTAGGCGATGCCCATCGCCTTCAGCGTGGACTTCGACTGCGCGATGTTGCCGAGCGTCCAGTCGCGGGGGTGGACGCCGCGCTTGATCGCCGCGCCTTCGGCCGGCAGACCGAACGCGTCCCAACCGAACGGGTGGAGCACGTCTTTCCCGTTCATCAGGAGAAATCGCCCCACGGCGTCGCCGATGCCGTAGTTGCGGAAGTGCCCCATGTGGAGGTCGCCGGAGGGGTAGGCGAACATCTCCAGCAGATAGAAGGCGCGGTCCGGGCGCGGCTTCTCCGGCGCGAGGAAAAGGCCGAGCGCGTCCCAGCGCTCCTGCCATTTCCGTTCCGTCGCCGTGAAGTCGTACCTGTCGCCCATGGTTTCTCGCGGCGCCGCGCACCCGGCCGTGCCGGTCACGCGCTCGTCCGCCCTCCTGCCCGGCTCTCCGGAATCGTCGTCAACTGCCCGCGGGACCGCCCCGCGCGCGAGCCCAGGATCGTAGTTCCGCGCGCTCGCCGCTCTGGAGATATCTTGACGCTGCCGCGCGGCAGGGAATGATCGCCCCTTCGCATGTGCGGGCCACGTGTCCGCGCACCGCGAGACCCCCGGTGGGGCCATAGCTCAGCTGGTAGAGCGCTTGAATGGCATTCAAGAGGTCGACGGTTCGACTCCGTTTGGCTCCACCACCTCGGGGTCTCCGTGTCGTCCGGCGCGCCCCGACGTCCGTCACTTCTTCGGCGCGGGCGCTCCGAGCAGTGACTTGAAGTCGGGGCGCGTCTTGATGACGGTGAAGTCCACCTCACTCGCCGCAGCCTCGCGCCGGGAGGCGTCGCACTCGATCGCGGTCTTCAGCGCGGCGACGGCTTCCCTCCCGGTCCCCGCCTTCGCACAGGCGCGTGCCAGCGCGTAGGCGACCGCACCGCGGAGCGCGGGCGACGCCGCGGGGGCGACCTCCAGCGCTCGCTTGAGTCGCTCGACCGCGGGCTTGAACTTCCCGGCCGCGTGAAGCGCCGCGCCCTGTGCCTCGCCAACCGAGGCCCACGCGAAGCAGGCCTTCTGATCGGTCGGTTTCGCGGCCTCGAGCAGAGCGACCACTTTGTCGCCAAGCGCCGTGACGTCGGCCGCGGGTGCCCGAAAGACCGACGACGCCTCCCAGGCGACGAACGCGGGAATCCAGTCCGCAGGCTTCGCGGCCATCGCGCCCTCGGCAGCCGCCTTCCAGTCGGGGTGCTTCGAGAGTACGGCGTGCAACTGGTCCACGACCTCGGTCGGGTGATCCGCGAACGACCCGTTGTGGTAGGCACCGACGCGGAACGACTCCACCATGGCCCGGAAAACGCGCTTCGAGAAGTAGCCCTCCTCCTCGCGATCGCTCACCTGGCTCGCGTGGATGTCGAAGCACCAGCCCCCGGCCACGGGGAACGCGTGGTAGTTGGCGTTCGTGAGCCCGCCCGAGGGCATGTCGTCCGTCCCGTCGAAACACGCCACGCCGCTGGCGTCGAACTCCGACGAGTCGTCGGCGGCCTTCATGATCTTCCGCATCCACGCCTCGCTCGACAGGTGGGCGCCGTCCTCCTTCTCGACGATCACGGAGAGGATCACGCCGTTCTTGCCGCTGCCCGAGACGAGCGCCTTCGCGCCGAGCGTGGTGCGCAACTGCTTGAGCGATGCGTCGTTCGTCGCGAAGTTCTCCATGTCGATCGTCGCGTCGAGAGCGACGCCGGAGGGCTTGTCCTCGACGCGCATCAGCACCGCCGTGCGCGAAGGAGGCGTTTGGTTCGCCGTGTCGTCCGCAGACGCGGACGCGAGGAGCGCGCAGGCTGTCAGGACGAAGGCCGCGATCGTCGTCTGGTTCCGCATGGCGCCAGTCTCTCGGAATCGAGCGCGGACCGCAACGCCCGCCGGAGCCCGATCATCGGGGTCGGATCGGGACGGACCGTGATCGTCGGGACGAAGTGCTCCATCGACGGCGGGCGGGTCGGCGGCTATACTCGCCGCGCTGACGCCGAGTCGCGATGTTGTTGCCGCGTCCCGGAGCGTGGACGCCCGGGACTCGATGCTCGTAGCTCGAGCGCTGTCCCCTCCACCCCCGAAAGTCCCCCCTTGGAAACGAAGCGCCCCCATCCACGGTCGAGCTTCCGCCGCGCCCGCGCGTCGGGACTCGGAGCGTCGCTGGCCGCCGCCGCGCCCCTGCTGTTGACGGTCGCCGCAGGCTCCGCAGCGTTCGCCAACGCGTGCACCAACGCGTTCGCGGACACGTTCGCGGACACGTTCGCCGACACGTTCGCGGATCGCCTTCAAGGCCCGCCGTTCGGTTCGAACACCGTCACCTCGGCGATCGTGGACGTGGACGGCACACCCGACACCGACGAATTCGTCGCCGACCTGTTCGTCGGCGAGCGCCTGACGGTCGATGCGGGAGCGACGGCCGGTTCGCCTCTCCACCCCGCGCTGATCCTCCTCGACCCAAGCGGGAACGCCGCGGCCGAATCCCTGTCGGGCACCGCGCCGGGTGGGTCCTCAAGACTTGCGCCGTTCCTGGTCCCCACGACGGGTCGCTGGACGGTCCGCGTGCTGGCAGCCGACGCCTCGGAGGGTGCGTACAAGGTCCGGTTCCGCATCGTCTCACCTAAGTCCACGCGCGCCGTCGGCAGGCTGGGCGGAGCGTCGTCGCTCACGCTCTCCCACGACGTGGACGCAGCGGCAGGGTCCGTCGCGACGATCTCGCTGACCGCGCGGAACGGGTCGCCCGTCCGCATCGTCGGGATCTCCGACCCCGGCGGAAACCAGATCACCACCGTCCCGGCCCGGACCACGATCTCCAACGCGCGCACTGTGCTCTCGGACCTTCCGCTTCTCGCCGGCACCGGCACCTACCGGGTGACCGTCGGGATCGAGTCCGGCGCGGCGAACTACTCGTTGCGGACGGCTCTGCAACCGCCCGAGCGCCCGGTCGGGTCGGCCACGCTGTCGTCGGCGGAGCCGTTCTTGCCCTTGCTGGCCGCACCGCTGGCGGGATTGGCGTCGCAGCCGGTCCGAATCGCGACGGCACAGGTCGCTCGATCGACGCTCCCGACGGTCTACTTCGGCGCCTCGCAGGCACTGGTGCTCCGCGTCGGTCCCGGCGGAAGCTACGTCGATGTGGTGCCGCCGCCCGCTCCGGACGGATCCGTGGTGTCGGTCGCCCTCGTCAACCCCGACGGCCAGTCGGCCGCCCGCCCTGGTTACTTCCGCTACGTGCCCGCTTCGACACCCCCGCTCAAGGCCATCTCGCCGTCTGCGATGCAGATCTACGCGAACGAACTCGCCACCTTCTTCGTGGACACGAATCTGGCCGCGCCCTCGACTGGCCGTCAGGTCACGCTGACGGCAACGAACAAGGTCGCGACGTTTCCGACTACGATCACCGTCCCCGCGGGGACGTCGCTCGGGCAGTTCGTCGTCCAGGCTGCGACGATTTCGGGCAGCGGACTCCTCACCGCGACCGCCGGCAACAGCGTGACGTCCACGATCACGGTTCTGCCGGCGCGGAAGGTGGATCTCTCGCTGTGGCGGATCGTGCAGGCGAACGCGGCGGCGACGTTCACGATCCCGCCCGGCACGACGCTCAACGCCGGCGGTTACCTCGTAGTGGCCCGCAATGCGTCGCGGCCCGAGTTCGAGGCGTTCTGGGGCCGCACGCTCGGTCAAAACGTCGTCTTCATCAACTCCGCCGGCACGTTCCCGCTCATCGACGGCGCGGAGCGCTACGTACTCACGTCGCCGACCGGGGTCGTTCTCGACGGGCAGACCATCGGTCTCACCGCAGGGATGAACTACGCTCGGGTCCCAGGCAAGCCGGCGGGAACCACTTCCTCGTGGACGATTTCAACTGCGACTACGTTCAACGCGACGCCTGGCGCAGGGCCCGTCGCGACGGTTGCACTGCCGTACATCAGCGAGTTCTCGGACGTGGCGGCGGGCGGCGACGCCGCGTACCAGTTCGTCGAGATCCGATTCGATCGCGGGCAGTGACCGCCCGTGGCGGATGCGTTCGTCGGCAGGCCGGCCGACACGCCCGGCCGATACGCCCGGCAGCCGTGCCCGGCAGCCGCGCGCGCCGATCATGCCCGCCAATGTCGCCTCCGACGGGTTCCGGCAGATTGCCCGGAAGGAATCTTGGCGTTTGCCCCGTGATCGGTTAACCATCCAACACCTCCGCTTCTCGGGGGGACATCGTTCGTCCTGAGTGCGGGTCGCAAGGCCCCACATTGCTGGTGCCAGAGCGGGATCGATGTGTACGAAAAAGTGCGCCGGCAGATATGGATGAGCAGATGGGTACGAAGGTTTTCGTGGGTGGCCTCGCGTGGGCCACGACCAGCGACGGGCTGCGCCAGTCTTTCGAGGCTTGCGGTTCGATCGTCGAGGCGAAGGTCGTTGAGGATCGTGACACGGGCCGCAGCCGCGGTTTCGGGTTCGTCACGTTCGCTGACGACGCTGGCTGCAAGAAGGCGATCGAGACGATGAACGGCGCGACGCTCGACGGGCGTCAGATCCGCGTCAACGAGGCCGAGAACAAGCCCCGCGAGGGCGGCGGCAGCGGTGGCGGCGGTCGCGGCTTCGGCGGCGGCGGCGGTGGTCGCAGCGGCGGCGGTGGTGGCTACGGTGGCGGCGGCGGCGGCGGTGGCGGCAGCTACGGCGGCGGCGGCGGCGGCGGTGGTCGCAGCGGCGGTCGCTGGTAGCACGCTCCCCCTGCAGACTGGCCCCCTCACGGGGACCTGACGCAGGAACAAGACGTCAACACGGACCCGGTCCGGCTCTCACGAGCCGGGCCGGGTCTTCTCGATTCGCGCGGCGGTGCGATTGGCGGAGCGACCGAGGACCTCGCTCCAGCCGCGCGCCGCGCTCCGGCAGAGTGCCGACCGGAGTTCCGTTCCGTCCTTCTGCGGATCGAGGTCCACCGGTGTGGACCAGCGGATCGCCTCCAGCGGTTGCGCTCGACTCGCGGCCGCGGCGCGGTGCTGGGGGGTCGCGTCCGTAGTTCTTCCACGGCGCGGCCGACGCGGAAGCCGACACGACCGCTGCCGCCAGTGCGACAACCGCAGTCAGCACGCACGCGGACGGCAATCTCACGATGGAGTCAGTCGAGCGGAGCCTCCGCGCAGCGCGCTTGCGGCCTGTCTTCCGGACGGACACGCGGGCACGCCGACACACGGTGCGCGCGCCTGTTCGGAATGCTCCTCAGCGCGGTCGTTCGACGCGGACGACGCTGCCACCCCGAACGTCACGCAGATCCGTCTCACGACCGTCGGGCCAGCGCACGAGCACGCGCACAGCCTTCTCCGCTGCGCCAAGTCCGAAGTGGAAACGCTCGTCGCTGACGGAGCAGAACGACCCGCCTCGGACTCGGTCGCGCGCCATGCTCCGGCCACCCGCATCGACCACGACCCGCAACGCACCCGGCGCGTCCACCATCATCCAGTTCCTCGCAACACCACCGGCGCCAACGCGCGGCGAGTCGTTGCGGAGCAGCGTCGGCGCCGCGTCGACGTTCGCGACGGCGAAGTCGATGTCGCCGTCGCCGTCGATGTCGCCGGCAGCAACGCCGTGACTTGCCTCGATGACGCCGAGGCCGGGACCGGCGTCGGCCGTGACGTCGCGGAACCGCGCCGTGCCGGATTCGCGCAGATTCTCGAGCACCAAGTTGCGCTGGCGGAACGTGGTGTTCGTGCCGGGCAGATCGGCCTGCGGGTAGATGTGCCCGTTCGCGATGAACAGGTCCTCGTCCCCGTCGAGGTCGAGATCGGCGAACACCGCGCCCCACGAGAGCAGCGGATAGGTGGGTTCGCGGATCCCGGCCGCGTTCGTCACGTCTCGGAAGAGCAGTCGCCCCGTGTTCCGGTACAGCGTGGAGACGTCCTCGTCGAAGTTCGTCACCAGGATGTCGGAGAGGAGGTCGCCGTCGTAGTCGCCGATGCCGATCCCCATGCCGGCCTGCGCCGCGCCGGGGCCCGAGAGCCCGGCGCCGCACCACAGCCCGATCTCCTCGAAGTGCCCGCTGCCGTCGTTGCGGTAGAGGTAGTTGGGGTTCGAGTCGTTCGCGACGTACAGGTCAAGGTCGAAGTCGCCGTCGAAGTCGCACGCAGCCACCGCGAACGAGAAGAACTCCCCCACATCGGTGAGGCCCGCGGATTCGGTCGCTTCGACGAAACGGCCGCCGTCGTTGCGAAAGTAGCGGTTCGCCTTGCCTGCGAGGCCGAACGGCCCGGGCATGACCTTGTGCCCCTTCCAGTCGAGCGTCGGCTGCGCGTGGAGCACGTCGTCGAGCGTGCACTCGATGTACCCGCAGACGAACAGGTCCTCGTCGCCGTCGCCGTCGGCATCGAAGAAGACCGCACCGGCCGACCACCCGTCCATCCCCGGCGGTTGCGCGACGCGCTCGAAGCTGCCGTCGCCGCGGTTGTGATAGAGCACGTCGGGGCCGAAGTTGGTGACGAAGAGATCCGGACGGGAATCGCCGTCGATGTCGCCGGTGGCGACGCCGGTGCCCCAGCCGTCGTCCCCCACACCCGCGACGGCGGTGACGTCCTCGAAGGTGCCGTCCCCGCGATTGCGATAGAGGACGTTCTTCGCCCGCTCCGCGATCTCGGTGCCGGCAAGGCGCCATCCGGTGACCACGTACAGATCGAGATCGCCGTCCTGATCGTAGTCGAACAGCGCGATCCCGTTGCCGCCCGACTCAAGCAGGTGCGGCTTCTCCGGGCGACCGCACCACGAGATCGCCGTGACGCCGGACGCCTTCGCGATGTCGGTGAACCGAAACCGCCCGGCGGGCGGAACGGGGACACTCCGTACCGACGGCGGCGCGGGCGCGGCGGGCGGAGTCCGTGCACCGGAGTCCCCGCACGCCGCGAGTCCGACGAGCGCCGCACAGAGCGCGGCCGACGCTCGCACGGGCTACTGGGCCTTCTGGATCGGCTCGGAGACGGCGGCGAATGCCGCCCACGCCGCCTTGCGACCGGCGTCGTCCGTCGCGTGGAGAAGATCCGCCGACGCGGCGAGCGCCTTGGTCTTCTGGTCCTTCGTCACGACGACGAAGCCCTCCTCGAAGATGCCCTTCGCTTCGCCTTCGGCGTTGTGGTGGTGACCGCCCTCGAGCAGGCGCTTGCGGATGCCGCCGATCTGGTTGTCGCCTTCGTTCGCGAAGAGCGCCATCTCAGCGGCCGCGTCCTCCCACTTGCCCGCGTCGAATGCGGCCTGCGCCCCGCGCGCGTGATCGTCGAGGATCGCGCGGACGATGTGCTCCTCGGTCCGCTTCGCGCCGAGGATCGTGTCGGCGAGCGTCGCGTAGCTCTTCACCATCGACTTGCGCGTCTCGGCGCCGAGCGCGAACGACGCGACCGCGATCAGCACGGCACCAGCAGCCAGCGTGGACTTCCGCATGTTCTCTACCTCCTGAAGACGGGGCGAATCGCTCCCGTGGTCGTCTGGACAGGTTCGCACGTTGCATCGGCGCAGCCAAGCCCGGTCGCCGCCGCCTGCGGAACTCCGCGCCGCGGAACTCGTTGACGACCGCTCTTGACCCGCGACATCCGAGCGGCGTAGCCTGCGGCCGTTCATCGAGGGAACCTCATGGCGACCTGTCCGCATTGCGGTGATCCTGGTGCACCAAGTCGAGGCTGGTGCCTCGTCTGCGGCCTACGCGTGGATGCGGGCGCCGCCGCACCCGCGGCGTCCCGTCCGCCGTCCGAGCCGGACACTCGGTCGCTGCTCGAGACGATGTCGTTCGAGGATCTCATCCCGGCGGACGCGCCTGCATCGCCGTACTCGCCCGCCGCCGTTCCGCGTGTGGCCGCCCCCGTCGTCCAGCCATCGGCTCGCGTTGTCGCGCCGCTGCCGTCCTTCGAGCCCCTTCCGGCGCTTGCCCCGATCACCGAGGAGCCGACCACCGCCGCCGCCCCGATCGTGGTGCCCCCATCGGCACGCGCCCCACGCTCGCAGCCCGCGCGACAAGTCGAGGCGCCCGTGTTCGAGGAGTCGGGGCCGGTCACCACTCCTGCGCCCCCTTCGATCCCGGCTCCGCACGCGACGCTCGCGCTGCAGGCTCGGTTCGAACGATCGACCGTGCCCGGCGACGATCCCCCGCTGTCCGGACTTCTGCTCGAGATCCGAGCCGCCGGGAGACCCCTCCGGGCCGGCGTGCAGGGCCCCGTGGCGCATGTAATTCTCGCCCTCGACGTCTCCGCGAGCATGAACGCGAAGGACAAGTTCCCGGTGCTCCGGCAGGCCGTGACGAAGATGCTCGACGACCTGCGCGCCCCCGGCGCCGCGCCCGTGCTGGTGTCGTTCGTCGTCTTCGCCCGCGGCGCCGCCGTGATCTCGCGCGATACGCTCGCGTCCGAGACACAGCCCGATCCGCTGTTCGACGCGATCCGCCGCAGCCCGCTCTGCTTCACGAATTACACCGACGTTGCCGGAGCGCTCGACCGCGCCGGGCGCATTGCGTACGACTGGACGCAGCGCGCGAAGACGCTGCCGGTGCGCATCTACCTGATGACCGACGGCCGTCCGCAGGACATGCCCGCCGCACAGGCGGCGGCGGACCGCTGTGGGCGCGTCGGCTGCGACATGAACGCCATGGCTTTCGGCGCCGACGCCGACGTGCGCGTGCTGCAGGACCTGTTCGCCGGGCGCCGCGGCGGCACGGTGAAGAGCGTGCGGAAGGAGACGATCGGAGACGCGTTCGAGCGGATCGCGGAAGTGGCGCAGCGAGTCGTCGCGACGCGCTGCTCCGTGCACGCCGACCTCGCGCCCGGCGTCGTGGGCGGCGCTGCGTTCCGGTACCGGCCTGCGCGCGTGCGTTTCCCTGAGCCCGCGTTCGAAGGAAGCAAGCGGTTCCACGCCGACCTCGGCACGATCGAGAACGATCGCACGTACTCGCTTCTCTTCGAGGTACGCCCGCCCGAGACCATGGACCCCGTGAGCGATCTCGGCACGATCACCGTCCGCATCCCGAGTTTCGGCGGTCCCGTGGAATCGACGATCCGACTGCGTCTCCCCCGCACTCCGCCCGGGAGTCCTCCGGGCGACGAGGACCGCGAGGTCCGCGCCGCGCGCGACATCCTCGACGCGCTCGACGACTCCGACCCCCAGGCCGCGCTGCGTGCGCTCCGCCTGCGGCGAACGCTCTACGAGGCGGAGCGCCGGGACCCCGGCCTCCTGTCCATCCTCGACCGGGCGATCGAGCTCCTCGAGACCACCGGATCGCTCGCGGGACTCTCGGCGGGCGAGCACGCCACGCTCCTCGCGCACACCTGCACCTCCGGCGCCGACGGAGCCGCTGGAGGTTCGAAGACCGCAGGGCGGGCGCCCGTCCGCGGGTCGCGCACGCGCCGATGAATCGTGCCCTGACGCTTCGTGAGCGGCGCATCGGCAAGCGGCTCGCTGCACGCGGTGACGCCGAGTTGTTCACGCGCCTCATCGAGCTGTGCGGCGCGATCGCGGGTGGCGCTTTCCGCCTGGAGAGCCTGTATGCCGTCGGCGGCGAGGGCGCGGTGTACCTCACGCGCGACCTGCGCGATCCGTCGGCGCCGATCCGGGTGTCGAAGGTCGCGCTCGCGCCGTGGCACACGCCGCACCAACTCTCGTCGGCGCTCATCGCGCAGCGACGCCAGGTTCTCGTGGACGAGGAGGCGCTGCTGCGCACCTGCGGGAGCCCGTTCCTCCCCCAGTCGTTCGGGCTGTGGACCTTTCGCAACCCGCACCTCGAGTCTGCGCGCGGCGGCGAGTTCACACGCGGGGAACCGTGCCTCGTCCTCGAGAAGCTGCCCGGCCACGACCTCGACGTCTGGCTCTGCCGCGTTCATCGGGGTCGCATCGACAGGGACGTGCTGCGTCCCCACCTGGACCGCCTCGCCGTCGGCCTGCTGCAGGCGATGGTCGATCTGCACAATCGCGGCTTCCTCTACGCCGACCTTCGGCCGGGCAACCTGCGCGTGGTCGGGCGCCCGAAGCGCCGCGTCCGCGTTCTCGACGCCGGCGGATGCGTCGCCGCCGACGGCTCGTCGGACCGGTTCCCTCACGTCCCGTCGTACCTGCCGCCGCAGTCGTTCACCGCGATGCAGCAGGGCCGCCGCGTGAACTCCACCGCAGCGCTCGAGGCGGCGATGGCGGGGCGCACGCTCTACGAGGTCGCCACCGGCCAGGCCCCGAAAGCCGGCGCAGCGGTGGACATGATGCGGCTCCTGCGCTCCCCCGTCTCGCCGCCGGTCGCCGAGATCATCGCCGCGCTCGCGGCGGGCGACCACCCGCACTGCGCGTCGGCGCTCGCGGCGCTCGCAGGGCGGGCGAAGCGTCGCGTCGCACCGAAGTCGTGATGCGGCTTCGTGCGTTCCGACAAAACGTCGCCACCGCCGCCGACGCGGCGAAGCTGACGCGGATGTTGCGAGCACGCCCCCTGCTTCTCATCGCCCTCGGTGTCGCGACCGGATGCGCCACCGCCGCGCCGCCCCACCGCCCGTCGGTCGTCGCGGCTCCCCCGTCGCCGGAGCCCGTAGCCTCCACTCCCGGCTTCGAGGGGATCTCGGATCGTTTCGCCGCCGCAGACGCCCAACTCGCGGCGATTCGGAAGCGCGCGTCGTGGCCGTCGGTCGCCGACCGGGAGCGATGGAGTGTCGCGCTCGCCGCCGCAGACGAAGCGCGCGAGCGGACTGCTGTGGACCCGCAGTCTCTCGGCGCGTTCGAGTCGCGCGTCGCGGCGCTACTCCAGATGGACCGGATCTTCGTCGTCGGCGAAATGGCACGTCGTCAGCGGTAGCGACTCCGACTTCTGCATCCACCGCGGGCGGGTTAGGGAACTCCCAGCACGGTCGCGAACACGAGGCGCCCGGGTTGCCGGCCGGCGGGGCCGCCGTCGAACGGCTCCGTGCCGAACTGGACCACACGGTTGCCGCGGATCGGGACGTTGCCGTGGAACGGGTCGCCCAGTTCCGCGGCGACGGACCACGTGCCGCCGGTACCGTTGCCGCTGCTGCTCACCGGGATTCCGCCGGCAGACAGAGCGGACGGGATGACATCCACCGCGGCGCCGCGGAGCCGAAGGTCGAACGCGCCGTCGAACGCGGGACCGGCCGTGCCGCAGGCGCTCACGATGAGACGCCCGTCCGGAAGGCGCGCGGCCGTGATCATGCGGAGTCGCACGGGTTCATCTCCGATCGCGACGATGCCGGTCGGCGTCGGCGCGCCCGGCAGGTCGAACACCCAGTCCGGAAGAACCGTCGTCATCCCCGACGTGCCGCCGGCGGTGCGCACGAACGAACGTGCGAAGAGGCGCGACTTGCCCGCCGCAGCGGCGCGAGCGCGGCCGAGTTCGGACCGCACGCCCGCGACGAATCCGTCGATCGAGCGGCCGTCTCCCGCGAGCACGCCTGCCGGGTCGCCCAGCAGAGCATCGACGACGTCCGCCAGGAAGCCGCCGGCCGCGGTGTCGGTTGCGGTGTCGGCCTTGCGGATCAGGAAGGTGAGGGCCGACGCGTACGTCGCGGCCGCTGCGGCGTCGGTCGTCCGCCCGGCACGCAGGTCCGCAAGCGTTGACCTGACGGCACCGGCGAAGATCGCGGTATCGGCGCGGAGTGACGCGCGGAGGGTCGCAAGACGGCGACCGGATGCCACGGCTAGTTCGTCTTTCGCGGCCGGGGCCGCTGACGCCACGGCGAGCAGCGCTGCGCCGACAACTCCGAACTGAACCAGCCGAGCGACAGGGCGCTGAAGACACACGCGTGGGACCTCCCCGCCGCGGCGTCGCGGCGAGGAGTCAGTGTAGCGGCGGAGTCCGCCGAGTGCGTGTCAGGCGCCGAGTTCGCGTTCCGCGCGGATCCAGTGGTCGAGCGACTTGCCGGCGGGGCGGCCTTCGTCGATCCAGATCTGGTGCGCGCGCGCGGAGATCAACTCAGCGGTCGGCTTCGCGACCGGTGCGGGAGCGACGGGGCTGACGACCGCGGGGGCCGTCGCTGCTGCGGACTTCGTAGGCGCCGCCTTGGCCGGTTCGACCTTCACTGTCGGCTTCGCCGCAGACGCCGGCTGGGCGGCCGGAACCGCCGTGGTCTTGTCCACCTTCACGGCCTCGACGGGAACCGGCGCCGCACTCTTCTTCGACTTCTTCGCCATGGGAAACGTCACCTCGTGGCCGGGCGCTCGGGCACCGCAGCCGCATCCTTGGGTCCATCGGGCGACGGCGGCCGAACGGCCGCGACATCCCCGAGGGGACGCTCATGGGAGCGGTCGGCGGCGTCGGCGTCCACCTTCGCGGCAGCGTGTGCCGGAGTCTGACGATGGCCGCGCACCGCCTTCACGATCGGCAACGGCGAGTCTCCGCCCTTCGAATGGAAGCCGAAACGCAGTGGCGGCGTCTGCCCCTTGCGCGGAAGGAACACCATCCGGCAGGCCTCCACGCAGTCGCCGCAGCGCAGGCACTCGGCGTCTCCGTAGCGATCGTCGTCACCCACGGCAAGAGAGTCCGCGCCCGCCTCCGGCTGCATGGGCTTGCCGAGATCGCGGGGTTCCAGGTCCACCGGACAGACGTTCGCGCAGGCACCGCACTGAATGCACGGGTCGGGGACCTCGGAGAACACGATTCCCACTGCCGGACGCGACGTCACCAGGCGGTAGTACAGACCGATCGGACAGACGTGCAGGCAGAAGCCGAACCGCCAGAGGAACGCGTGCGCGAAGCCGCCCGCCCACAGCGCCGCGAAGATGCCGCCCGTCCACAGCCTCGCCGCGAGCGATCCCTCGATCATCACGCGCGGGTCCACCCACCAGCACATCACGGCGCCGACGAACGTGGCGACGAACCCGGCGCCGGCGAGATGCGAGAGCGCCCACTGCACGCGGTTCTTCTGCTTCCGGTCCACGTCCTCGCCGAGGCGGCTCACGTAGCCCACGGGACATCCCCATCCGCAGAAGAAGCGCCCGAGGAACGTGTTCGTGAGGAAGGTCGTGCCGTAGAGCACGCCGAGCGCGACGACGATCCCCTGGAGCCCCTGGACGATCGTGGCCGGATGACCGAGGAGTCGGTGATTCCCGCCCCAGACGTCGATGCGAGCGAGGTCGAGCAGCGGGACTGCGAGGAGGACGAGGAGCGAGACCGTGACGACCACCACGCGGCGAACGGAGTACGCCGGGCCCTTCCGCGCGACGGCCGAGAGGATGCGGACGCGATCTTCGTCGCGGAGTTTCAGCATGGGTGGCTCATCGCCCTCTCGGCGCCGTGACGAGGCGCGTTCATCGCGCCGTCATCCTACGTGCGCCGTCATCTTCCGCTGCCTTCGCGGCAGACGGGGCACGCCGATCCACTATATGCGAACATGGGCATAGCCGCGCGAACTCCTGTGACGACGCCCGTGACGATCACGAGCACCGCACCCGCGGTCCGCACGCGCGACGGCCCGACGCGCATCATCGCTCCGCGCCCGAGCAACGCGACGGCGGCGAGCACCGGCACCGTTCCCATCCCGAACGCGGCCATCGAGATCGCGCCGCCGACCGGACTGGCGGTCGCGGCCCCTTGCGCCGCCGCGAGGTAAACCACGCCGCACGGAAGGAGACCGGTCATGGCGCCGAAGAGGAATGCGCCGCCGGAGACGCGCGCCGTCTCGACTGCGCCCGCCAGCGGCGCGAGGAATGCGGCGAACGGACCGCTGCGCGGATCTCCCGGTCGAAGAAGCCTCACGCCTGCGAGCACGAGAAGCAGTCCGGCTGCGACGCCGACCCACGCCTGCGCCCCGCCGAGCGCCCGCACGGCGCCCGCACCGAGCGCTCCCGCGATCGTGCCGAGGACGACATACGTGGCCGCCTTGCCGAGCGCGTAAAGCGCAAATCGGCCCGTGCCCCCGGCTCGCAGCGCGAACACGCCGCACATCCCGGCGCAGTGCGCGGAACTCGCGATCCCGAACAGGAACGAGGGCACCGCAGCTTCCCACGCGGTCATCGGCCCCGTCCCCAGTCGAGGAGTCGGTACGAGCGAACGCTCGCTGCGAGACTCGATCCGATCATCACGCCGACTGCGAGGAGCGGGTGCAGCTTCCCCATCGCCGCGAGGCCGAGCGCGACCGTGTTGTAGGCGACGTTCCAAGCCAGGTTCCCGCGGATGTTCCTACGCAGCGCGCGCGACGCCTCGATGAACCGCGGCACCGCGGCGAAGTCGTCGCCGAGCACCTCGACCTGCGCCTGCGAGCGGGCGGCCGCCGTGCCGCAGGCGAGCGCGATGCTGACGTCGGCGGCGCGGAGGGCCGGCGCGTCGTTCACGCCGTCGCCCGCCATCACCACGCACTCCCCCGCCGCGCGCAGTTCCTCGATCCGCCGCACCTTGCCCTCGGGCGTGAGCGAACCGCGCCCGGCCGCGCCGATGCGATCCGCGACGTCGGCCACCGCGCGGTCGTTGTCGCCGGAGAGGATCTCGACCTCGAGGCCCAGTTCACGGAGGCGAGCAACCGCCTGCGCCGCGCCGGGACGAAGTTCCTGACGAACGGACGCGAGCGCCGTGACACGACCGTTCTCCGCGTACGCTACGAGAGTCGTTCCGGCCGCGGCGAGCGCGGCCCGCCGCGCGAGCGGCGCATCGTCCCACGCGAGCCCGTCCCGATCCATCCACGCGGGGCTCCCCGCGCGGCCGTCGATGCCGTCCACGCGACCGCGCACCCCGAACCCAGGGACGGCGACCAGGTTCTCCGGCGCGCCGCGCGGCCCGTTCACGGCCGATGCGAGCGCGTGCCCCGAGTGGGCGACGAGTCGTTCGAGGCGGTGGATCGCGTCGTCGGGCCCGGCTTCCCGCTCGAGATGCGTCGTCGTGACGTCCGTGAGCGTGCCCGTCTTGTCGAGCAGCACGCGGTCCGCCGTGGCTGCGACTTCGAGCGCCGCCGGGTCGCGGACGAGTACGCCGCGACGGGCGAGGGCCGCGCGCATCGCGCGAAACGCCAGCGGCGTAGCGAGTCCGAGGGCACAGGGGCACGCGACGAGCAGCACCGACACGGCCGTGCGAAGCCCCGCGCCGACACTGCCGTCGGCGATCGACGCGGACCGGACACCCCCGCCGATCGCGAGAGCCACGGAGACCACGACGAGCCACGTGGCCAGGCGGTCCATCATGCGCGTGGTGCGCGTCTCGGGCAGCGGTTGGTCGAGGAGCGACAGGATGCGACCGAGTGAACCGTCCGCCCCGGTGCGCTCGACCCGAGCGACCAGGGCGCCGCCGCCGTTGACGGCACCGGCGGGTACGAGATCTCCCGGACCGACCGAACGCGGGGCCTCTTCGCCGGTCACGTGAGCGGCGCGGACGTCGCTCTCCCCCGACTCGACGACGAGGTCCGCCGGAGCGAATTCCCCCGGCGCCACGCGCACGCGATCACCGACGGCAAGCGCGGCGTGTGGGACGTCCTCGGCGGTGCCTCCGTCGCCCGGCAACCGATGCGCTTTCTCCGGCAGGCACTCGAGCAACGTCTTCGCCGCGTCGCGGCCCTGCACTCGGGCGTACGCTTCGAGTCGGCGCCCGAACGCGAAGAGGACGAGCAGCATCGTCGCGGTCTCGAAGTAGACCTCGCCCTGGCCCTTCCACACGTGCCAGACGGAGAGCCCCCATGCGGCCGCCGTGGCGATGACGATCAACCCGTCGGTGCGGACGTGCCCGGCGCGCGCGTCGAGCCATGCGCCGCGGAGGATCGGCGGCACCAGCAGGAGCAGCACGGGCAACGAGAAGAAGACCAGCGCGAACTGCCCGACGCGGTGCAGCGACCCGGCCGCGGGGTCCTCGCTCGCGCCGAAGATCGCGTCGCCATAGAGGACGAGGCTGAACTCCATGGTGCCGGCGGCGAAGAACGCCGAGAGGACCAGGCGCGCCTCGAGGAACTTCACGGCGCCGCCGCCGCCGCTCGCGGCCGACGCCATGCGGCACCCGCCGCAGCAGAACAACGGCGCCCGCGGCGCCGAGGACGGCCGCGCTGCCCGCCCGGCCACGGGCAGACCGCAGTGGGCGCACGCCGCGCTCTCAGTCGCTTCTTGGAGCAGGTCGAGCGCCGGGGTCACGACATAGGTTCTACGCTACTGCGCCAGTTCCCCGCCGGCCGCCGGGATCAGGTAGACGGCAACGTAGTACGTGACGAAGACCAGAAACACGACCCACGCGAGTTTCATGAAGAACGGCATGCGACCGTGACCGTACGCCACCGCGGCGGGAACCTGGTCGTCGTCCGATGGGTCCTCACGCACGGGGCGCGACTCCTGGGAACTCGAGCCGGTCATTCAGCCGCTCACTTTCCAGCATGTCGTACTTCGCCTTCTCGATGTCGGCGTAGTGCCCTCGCAGGAACGTGCCCGCGAGGAGCAGCAGGAAACCCACCGCCACGAAGGCGTAGGTGACGAGGTGGGCTCCCGCGAAACCGATGCCCTGGTCGGCGAACAGGTCGTCCGCGAACTCGAAGATCTTGATCCCGAAGCCGAGGCCAGAGAGGACCGCCGCTCCGACGAAGAACGCGAGTACGAGTGTCGTCGGCGCGCGTCGGCGCTCGACGCCGTCCTTCGCGCCCCCGTCCGTCACGACACTGCGCGATGGGGCAACCGGGCCGGCGGAGTCGTCGTTTCCGCTCACGGCTTCTGCCCCTCGGGCACGGGCGCCTTCCACGTGCCGAGCCACTGGAGGTACGACACGACGGCGAGCCCCTCCTGGTTCGGGACTTTCGCCTCCTCGACGAACAGGCGGGCCTTCTCCTCCGCCCGCGACTCGGGGAGCGACGCCGCGATCTCCGCGAGAGCCGCGTCGGCCGCGGCCTTCGTGGCGAACCCGGATGCCATGCGGTAGCTGGTGTCCTTCGACATCGCCATGCGCTCGGCGGTGTCGGGCTCGATCCGGCGGCGCACCTCGAAACCGTCGTCGAAGAGCCACGTGTAGCGCGGCATCACCGATCCGGGCGACGTGTCCGTCGGGTTCCACAGGTGCGCGACGTGCCAGTCGTTCGTGCGGAGTCCGCCTTCGTGCGTGAGATCCGGCCCGACGCGCCGCGTGCCCCACATCACCGGGCGTTGCAGCACGT
Organism: Planctomycetota bacterium; assembly: GCA_021414065.1. Classification (GTDB taxonomy): domain Bacteria; phylum Planctomycetota; class JAJSAM01; order JAJSAM01; family JAJVHW01; genus JAIOPE01. The sequence goes on along the minus strand of JAIOPE010000173.1, from coordinate 590 downwards.
TGTTGTCGTCGCGTGCGACGGAGACCGGGCCGAATCGGACGTCCTCGTTCGACACCGGGCGGACGTACTGGCTGTGGCAGTGCCAGCACGCTTCCGCAATGTAGCGGTCGCGGCCGCGGTGGATCGCATCGGCGTACGCCGCGCGCCAGGCCGCGTCGCTGTTCGCGCGCCGCGGGTCGGCCGGGCCGACTCCCGCATCCGCGAGTTGCTTCTCGCTGAGGCACTCGGCGCCGCGCTGGAACGACGCGTCGAACGCGGCAGGGTAGACCTCGCGGAGGCCCTTGAACTCGAGAGGCACGTCGTGCGCGACGACTTCAATCGTCGCCTCCGGCTCCTTGTGGTCCGTGATGAGCCACGGGTAGAGCCCGGAGAGCACGAACGAGAGCGCGAAGCAGGCGAGGCCTGCGGCGATCAGGATCGATGTGAGGCGGTCCATGTCAGGCGGCCTCTCGCGTTGCGTCGACCAGGTCGACTCGGTAATCGTAGGGCTTCGGTGTGGTGGCGGTCTTCCAGAGGTTCCAGGCGAAGAGGACCTGTCCTGCGAGGATCAGCCCACCCGCACCCGTGCGCACCCACCAGAACGGCGCCGT
>JAIOPE010000036.1 GCA_021414065.1 Planctomycetota bacterium | reverse complement strand
GTCCCGAGCTTCCGCCGCTCGGGCGACTCGGCCGCCACGAACGCCGCGTAGATCGCGCCCGCGACGCCCGGCGTCGTGTTCGGCGCCTTCGCGAGCTTGATGAGCCGGTCGTCGATCGCCGGATCGTTCGCCGCGATGAGTTCCGCGAGCGCGATCTCGCGGACGGCCGGGATCGGGTCCGCCGCGCGCTCGAGGCGGCCGTCCACCGTGTCCCACTTGGCGAGCCGGTCGGGCGTGCAGAGCTCGGACGCGCGCTGCATGAGCGCGGCGAGCGTCGGCGCGTCCACCGTCCAGACGCGCTGGAACAGGATCTTGCCGGACGGCGCGACGAACACGTGCCGCGGGCTCTCGACGTCGTCCTTCGGGCCGCGGCCGAGCCAGTCCTGGCGCAGCGTCTTCTCGATGGCCTGGTGCTGCGCGCACGTCACGCTGCCGAAGCGGGCGCACACGGCGGCGCCGCGCGCGTCGCGCTTCGTCGGATGCTGGAAGAGCGAGGCGATGGCGACCACGCAGTGCTTCGACGCCTCGTGGAACTCGGGGCTCGTGTAGACCTCGTCCACCATCTGCTGGTTGCCGCGCTCCTTGTCCATGTTGAGCGCGACCATGAGCGCCTGGCCCTTCGCCTTCGCGTCGGCGAGGCCCGCGTCGATCGACGCCGCCCACACGGGGTGCACGGTCGCCTGCTGCGCCGCGGCCGACGCGCCCGTCACGACCGCCGCCGCGGCGCCGCCGGCGAGGATCGACGCGGCCAGGATCGTCAGAGTCAGCAGTCGTCGCACGCGGTCACCTCGCTCGGGGTTGCGGGGAGTGTACCGGGACGCGTGGCCCGGGGCGCGCGCGCAGTGACGTCGGCCGGGGCGTCGGCCGCGCCGTCCGCCGCGCCGTCAGCGGCCGTGCGTCGCCCGGCGGTCCGCGTACGCCGGGGTCAGGTCGCCGTTCGCGTCCACGATGCCGTCGCCCGGGGCCCCGGTCAGGTTGTCCGACAGAACGACCCGCGCGGGGTCGGTCACGTTCTCGTGGTAGATGCGCGACTGGGGCGGCGTGCCGACGTCGGAGCTCACGATGACGTTGTTCTCGAACGTGAACGGGCCGTCGGCCGTGTCCGTGTTGCGGACCCAGACGCGCCCGACGAGCGTGTTGCGCGAGACGTAGATCGGCCCGGACAGACCGTCCTGGTTGATCGCGAGCGCGACCTCCGAGCTGCGGACGTAGTTGAAGCGGATCTCGCCCTGTTGCGCGGTGTGCATGTTCCCGCCGATCCCGGCGTCGAGGACGTCGTGGATCCGGTTCCCCCGGACCTCCCACCGCCCGTGGTCGCCCTTGATCGCGATCGCGGCGTCGAGCCCGGTCACGCGGGCGTTGTCGTGGATGACGTTGTCCGCGACGAGCAACCGGTCCTGGTCGTACGACTTGAGCGCGACCATGTCCGTGAAGCCGGAGAACTCGTTGTCCATCACGGTCATGCCGACGCCGAGGAAGCCGTGGCCCCCGGTGCGGACCGACATGATGAACGCGGCGTTCGAACCGTTGATCCCGGGTCCCCCGTCGTGCATCGAGCACCGGCGGAACGTCGCCCCCTGGCCGTTCGGGTTCGTGGTGACCTGGAACGCCATGATGTGCGAGCGCGTCGTCTCGATCCCGTCCACGTAGACGTTGAGGCTCCCGATGCGGAAGCGCGGCGTCGACGTCGCGCCCGCCGTGTGCCCGAAGTCGATGACCGGGCGGGCGTCGCCCGGGTAGCCGATCCAGATCACGGGATGCGACGTGTGCTGAAACTCGACGCGCGTCTCCGGAGGGTCGGTCGTCCCCGTCGTGGGGAGTCCCGCCGGGGTGTAGGTGCCCGCACGGAAGTAGACGATGCCGCCCGGGCCGGCGTTCGCGCGCATGTCGGCGATCGTCCGCCACGGCTGCGCGCGGGTGCCGAGACCGCCGGCGCCGGCCGACTGGCCGTTGACGGCGTCCACGAAGTGGAACCCCGCCGTGGTCACCGCGATCGTCCACGTCGCGGAGATCTGCGTGAGCGCGCCGTCCACCACCGTGATCGTCGGGGTCGCGTCCGCGGTCGGGTTCGGCCACGAGACTTCGCCGGTGCGGGCGTCCACGGTCATCCCGGCGGGCGCTTTCGACAGCGAGAAGGTGTACGGGAACGACCCGCCCATCACGGCGGCGCGGATCACGTACGGAACGCCCGGATACGCGCGGAAGATCCGGTTCTG
>JAIOPE010000183.1 GCA_021414065.1 Planctomycetota bacterium | reverse complement strand
CGGCTGCTTGTGCGACGCAGAAAGGGCGCGCGCGGCAAGAAGCGCGGCTACTCCACGGCGCGGACGCGAACAAAGGCACTGCGGCCCCTCGAGCTGAGCCACGCCAAGGCGAGGAAGCGCCGCTAACCGGACAGCGGTGGGCTTCAGCCGGAGTTGGCATCTCGTGGCGACGCCGCGCTCGCGGGGCGCCCGTCGGCGTCGCCACCCGAGCGACGCGCCGGCCGGGGCACGTGCCATGACCCGAGCGACGTCCGCCCGAAGGCGGTACTACGAACGAACCGCACGCGCTCGACGAACCGCACGCGCTTGGGCGCAGCGGCGTCCGCCTGCGAATACGCACGCCCCCCCGGTTGCCCGCTCAAGCGTCCCACCGTACTAGTCCGATAGGACGGTGCCGCAGGCGGGTGCCCGCGGCGGGAGACCGTCCGTGCGCATCGAAATCGACCCCCGATCGCCCCAGCCGCCGAGCGAACAGATCCAGGATCAGTTCCGCTTCGCCGTGGCTTCCGGGCGGCTCGTGCCGGGGGATCGGCTGCCGTCGGTGCGCGGGCTCGCCGCGCAGGCGCTCGTCAATCCCAACACGGTCGCGAAGGCCTACCGCGAACTCGAACGCGAGGGAACGGTCGAGACGCGGCCCGGCGACGGGGTGTTCGTCGCGGCCCGCGCCACGCAACGTTGCGAGGCGATGCGCAGTCGCACGATCGGCGACCGCGTCACGCGCGTCGTCGAAGAAGCCGTCGCGGCGGGGCTCTCGCCGCGCGAAGTCGAAGTCGTCGTGGCGCGCGCGCTGTCACGGACAGCGGCGACCGCGGCGGCAGCTCTTGGTATCGCAGAGGAGGTGCGCTGATGAGCGCCGTCATCGAGACCCGGGAACTCACGGTCCGCTTCAAGAAGACGGACGTGCTCCGCGACCTCTCGCTCGACTTCGAACGCGGCAGCGTCACGGCGATGCTCGGCCGCAACGGCGTCGGCAAGTCCACGCTGCTGCGCGTGCTCGTCGGGTTCCTCCCGGCGACGTCCGGGCGCGCGTCGGTCTTCGGACTCGACGCGTGGAAGCGCGGGCCGGACGTGCGTCGGCTCACCGGGTACGTCCCGGATCGTCTGGAGCTCCCGCGGTGGATGTCGGTGGACGATCACCTGCGATTCCTCGAAGCGTTCTATCCCACGTGGGACCGCGACGAGGAGCGGCGCCTCCTGAAGCAGCTCGACCTCGACGCGAAGGCGAAAGTGAAGGACCTGTCGAAGGGCCAGCGCGAGAAGCACGCGCTCATCGCCGCGCTCGCGCATCGCCCCGAACTGCTCCTGCTCGACGAGCCCTTCTCCGGACTCGATCCCGTCGTGCGTCAGGAAGTGCTCACCGCGGTGCTCGGGCACCTGCGCGACGACGGGCGGACGATCGTCGTCGTCACGCATTCGATGCTCGACGTCGAACGCCTCGCAGACCGGATCGTCCTTCTGGAAGACGGCCGCGTGCGACTCGACGGCGAGGCCGAGGAACTGAAGCGCCGCGTGCGTCGCGTCGCGATCACGCTGTGCGACGGCGCGCCGCTCGGATGGACGCCGCCCGGCGCGCCGACGGTCGAGCGGTCCGGCGAGGACGTCGTCCTCTCGTACCTCGATTGGGACGACTCGATCGCGACGCGTCTGCACGCCGACCCGGCCGTGCGGCACGTGGCGTCGCTCCCGACGGGACTCGACGACCTGTTCCGCGTCGCCGCGCGTCGCGAGGGGGCGCCGTGCGCGGTCTGATCTCCCTCCTGCGCAAGGAGTGGCGCGACATCCGCACGATGACGTGGATGTACGCGGCGCTCGTGCCCTTGGCGATGCTCGTCGTGCGCTGGTACCTCGGCGCGCGCTACGACGGGTTCGTGGCGGAGTCGATCACTTCGCTGCGTCACATGCCGGAGGTGTTCCCGGTCTGCGTGCTGCTCTACGCGGCGCTCGTGGCGTCGGACCTGATTGCGGGCGACCTCGCGTCGCGGCGGAGCGAGCCGCTCGCGCTGCTGCCGGTCGGTCTCGTGCGCGTGTGGACGGCGAAGGTGACGGTGCTCGTCGGCGCGACGCTCTGTATGGCCGCGTGGGCGTTCCTCGCACAGGCGCTGACGCTCGGACAGATCGACGGATGGGACCGCGTCGTCAGCTTCGCGGAGTGGCACCCTCCGACTCTCGCGGACTCCGTGTGGGGCAACATCCACCTCGCACTCCCGGGCGCGGCGATCGTCGGCGCGGTGCTGCTCGTCTCGACGCTCGGACTGCGCGGACTCGCGGCGGTGCTGCTCGGTGCCGGTCTTGCTGCGGTGCTCGCGGTGGCGTACGACTTCGGGCGCGGTGAGTCGCATCTGATCGCAGGCGACGCGATGGTGTGGTGCGTCGCCGCGGCGATCGCAGTCTTCGCCGCGTCGGCGATGGCGTTCGTCCGCGGACAGGCACACACTGGGGCCCGGCTGCGGCCGGCGCTCGTCGCTTCGGCGACGCTCGTGGGGCTGCTCGGCGTGCCGGCCGTCGGTTTCGCGGCGGCGGCGCACCACGTGGCGCCGGGCGCGCGGTTCACCGTCGTGGAGAGCGTCTCGGCGTCGCCGCGCGGGCCGTATTTGGCGGTGCGTCTCCTCAACACGCTCGACCCGTCGGTCGGCGGCGCGACGTTCATCGTGTCGCTCGACGACGGCGTGTGGCGGCAGGCGTCGGGCGACGGCGCGCAGCCGGGGGCGTGGACCGACGACGGTCTGCTGCCGGTCACCGACCGCGTCGTGGACGGCGTCATGCAGGGCGCGCTGATCGACCCCGCGACGGGGAAGGCGGCCCGCGTCGTCCCGAAGACGCGCGAGCAGTTCAACGCCGAAGTGCGGGCGCGCATGGCTGCGTCGGAGGACGCGTGCTACTGGTACGTGCAGCACGCGCCGGGCGCGAGCGCGTCGCTGTGGAACGTCAACTGCTACGGGAAGAAACGGCTGAAGACGCCGCGCGCGGTCGTGAGCCGCGTGATGCCGACGGTCGTCCAAGGGGACGCGCGCGCCAGGAACCTGTTCTGGATCGTGCCGACCGTGGATCGTCTCGCGCGCCTCGACGTGGAGACGGGCGAGACGACGGCGGTGTTCGAGGCGGCGGGGCGGTTCGACGTCACGGCGATCGCGTGGCCGGACGATCGGGGCGTCGTGCTGCGGCGCGGCACGGACATCTCGTGGCTCGAGTTCGCGACGGGCGTGGAGTACGCGTGTCCGAAGGGCGTGGCGCCGTGGGTCGCCATCGCTCCGGGGAGCGCGCTGCGGCGCTGCATGCGCGACGGGAACGTCCACGGGGTTTGGGACCCGGTCTCCGGGGCCGTCGTGTGGGAGGAGAGGACGTCGGAAAGCCCGGGGGGCGAGATCGTCGTCCCGGTCTGCGACGGCGGCGTTGCGATCGTGCACGGCAACGGGTCGATCAGACGGTTCGACGCGTCGCTGCGTCCGGTGGTCGTCCCGGCGGGCGGTGTCAAGTGACGTCCACGGAGCGAGTTGGATCGGTTCCGATGGCGGGGACGGACGCGGGTCCTGAACGAATTGCGCGGGACAAAAAATTGTCCCGCCTCGGTATTCAGGTGTCCCTGGTGCGGCGCGAGTGGCTCGACGTGCGGACGGTCACGCTGGCGAGTCTGGTGCTCATCGCGGTGGCGTGTGTCGTGGTGCGGTGGGTGCTCGGGCGGCAGTTCGACGAGTGGACGGGGCCGGAGTGGGCGACGGGCGGGGCTGCGGCGGCTCGGTACCTCGATGGGTTCGTGCCGTTCAGTGTCGCGTTGGTCGCGGCGCTCGTGGCGTCGGACCTCGTCGCCGGTGAGATCGCCTCGCGGCGGATCGACGCGCTGGCGTTGCTGCCGGTGCGGGCGTCGCGGATCTGGTGGGCGAAGTTCACGGTGCTCGCGGGCGTGCTGACGCTCGCCGCGGTCTGGGCCTTCCTCGTGCAGACGTTCACGCTCGCGGCGATCGACGGTTGGTCGGCCGCGGAGCCGTTCGTGCAGTCGGCCGTTTCGTCGCAGGAGCATCAGACAGGAGCGCTCGGCGCCGTCGCGGCGTTCGTCGCCTCGGTGCTCCTCGTGTCGTCGCTCGGGCTGCGCGGGCTGTCCGCTGCGCTGGGCGGCGTGCTCCTCTTCGCCGCGTGCGTCGTCGTCGGCGGAATGGCGCTGCAGACGCTTCTCGGCCGGACGCTGCTCGGCTCGCCGCCAGCCGAGATGGCGAATCTCGCGCTCGCGTCGATGGCGGTGGTGTTCCTGACCGCGTCGGCCGCGTCGTTCTCCTGGGGGCGCGTCCACATCGGTCGTGCCCGCGCCGTGCGGGTCGCCGTGTGGTCGAGCCTTGCGATGACGGGCGTCATGACGGCCGCGTGGGCCGGGGTGACGTCGCACGCCGGCCCCGGGGAGCGGTTCTCGGAGCTCGAACCGTACGTCTACGTCTCGCCCGACGGACGGCACGTCGCGATGCAGTGGCAGAACACGATCGGCACCGGGTGCAGCACGCGCATCCTCGACATCACGTCGGGAGTGGCTGTTGAGTTGGACTCCGGCAACGCTCGGTTCATGGGCTGGGACGACGACGGACGTGCGCGCCTCGTGCGCTCGGCCGGTGCGTCCGTCGAGATCCTGACCTGCGATGCCGCGACGGGCGCGCTCGTGACGGCGACCACGCAGAGCGTCTCGGACTACTGCGCGGATGCGAATCGCCGCTACCGCGAGAAGCAGGCGGCCGCAGGAAGTCCGACGACGTGGACCCGCTGGGACTTCGCCCGACGCCCTGAAGACCCGGCGATCTGGCGGGTCTACGCGAAGGACCGTCCGTCGCGCGACGTCCGCAGCGTGATGCGCCCCGTCGTGATGCACGGGCCCAACCCGCGGGTGCTCGTCGCGCCGGACGCCGACCACCTCGTGCGGCTCGACCCCGCCACGGGCGACACCGAGGCGCTCATCGAATCAACGGGCACGTTCGCGAACGCCGTGGCTCTGAGTTGGTCCGCCACACGAGTTCCCATGCGCACGCCGACGCGGCGGTTCTTCATCGATCTCGACGCGCGCACAGTCGCGCCGCTTCCGGAGGACATCTCGGACCCGGGCTGGCCGGTCGATGGCGCGAAGGGCCGGATCTGGCACATGCGTGTTCGTGATGCTCGTTCGGGCGCACTCGTGGACCTCGTCAGCGGCACGCGCGTCGCGCTGCGGCCGGCCACGACATCCGACCCCCGCATCGCGTCGCTCCCCGACGGCGGCGTGGTCGTCGTCCACGACGACGGTTCGGCCGAGCACTTCGGGCCGTCGCTCGAATGCATCCCATTCACCGGCGCCGCCGCGCGCCAGGAGTCCTCGCGATGAGTTCGTTCAGGGCGCTACTCCGGAAGGAGTCGCACGACGTTCGCTGGATCGTGTGGGGCTGCGGACTCGCACTCGGCGCGATCGCGTTCCTCGTGGCGTACATAGTGCGTGCTCGCGGGATCGCGATCAGCGCCGACGCCGCGGTGTCGATGGGGCGTTGGGCGGCGACGCTCGGCGGTGTGCTGGGCGGCGGGGCGGTTGCCGCGGAGTTGTTCGCCGGTGATGCTGTTTCCGGACGCGTGCAGACGACCGCGTTGCTCCCCTGCGGTCTTGGCCGCACATTCGCCGCGAAGTGCCTGGTCACCGTTGCCGCAACGCTGATCCTCGGCGCGTGGATGGCGGCGTGGACACCGGTCGCGATCCTCGCCGCGGGCGTGCCCGAGGCGGCCGGATACGCGCTCGACGAGACGACGCGCGCACCGCACACGATTGCCTTCGCCCTTCCGATCGTCGCCACCATCGCGCTGCTCGCGATCGTCCTCGAGCACGGGCTTGGAGCCATCCTCGGCGGCGTCGTCGCAGCGGGTGCGGTCACGGTGTCCGCCGGACGCTTCCTGCCCTGGGCCGAGTGGGGGTTCAGCGTCACGCCGATGACCGCTTCGATCGCGCTCGCCGCTGTAGCCGGACTGCTCGGCGGCGCAGCGTGGATCGCATTCGTCCACGGGCCGATCCACCTGGGGCGCCGCGTGCGGCGCGCGGTCTACGGCGCGGGCTCGGCGGTCGGCGCACTCGCGCTCTGCGGCTTCGCGACAGCGACGGTCGGCGAGGCGCGGGCCAAGCTTGCACCGGGCGACAGCGCGGCGGTCATCGTGTCGATTGCGGTCTCGCCCGACGGCACGCGGGCGGTGCTGATGGTCGGGAACGCACGCGTTCTCGAGAACTCGTACGCGTGGTCGGTGGACCTCGCGAGCGGCGATGTCGTCGTGCTCCCAGGACACCACCGGATGTTCCACTCGTGGGACGTCGCCGGCGGCGCGCCGCGCGTGCGGCTCTTCGAGGGCGAGCGCCGCAGCAACGGCGTGTTCTTCGAGCGGGTGGACACGATCGATGTCGCGACGGCGAAGGTCGTCGCCACGCGCTCCGCGGAGCAGATCGCGTCGGAGCCGACAGTCGATCACTGGGCGCTGGTCCGGAAGTCCACCGACGGCTTCGTCGTCGAGTGGCCCGAGCGCGGCACGAAGCGCGTGTTCGACGGCGCGAACCGTGTGCTCGTCTCGCCGATCGCAGGGCGCGTGGCGATGTTCTCGCCGACCGCGCCGGCGAAGGTCGTGGACCTCGCGACGTCGAAGGAGTGGCCGCTCGCGGGGGAGCACCCGAGCGATCCCTACACGTGGACCGACGGCGGGCGCGCCCTCCGCTACCAGAGTTGGAGCATGGGAGCGTCGATGGACGCGGTCGTTCTGGAACGGTGGGCGGCGCGCGGCGAAGCCCCGCCGCCGGGTCGCGCTCAGCCGACCGTCCACCTGCTCGACGCCGACACCGGCCGCGACACCGTCCTCGCCCCGCCGTCGGGCGTGTGGGGGCTGATGTCCGATGGGCATCACGCGGTGCTCCACCGCACGCCCGGTTCGCACGAGATCGTGGACCTCCGCGACGGTCGCACCGTCGCGGGGCCGTGGACCGACGGGCTCACGACGTTCGTCCGGGGGAGCGATCGCTACGCGATCCGCTTCGCGACGGACGCTGTGCCGCAGCTCGTGGATCTCACGAATGGTCACGTCTCCGACGTCCACACCGGCGGCGACCCGTTTCCCGCGAACCTCTTCGCCCCGCTCGCGGACGGCGCACTCCTCGCTGTTGGCATGAACGGTTCGCTCGACGTCATCGACGGCGACGCCCGTGTTGTGCGTCGCGTGCTCGGTCCGCGCGCCGCTGCGCCAGCCGCGAGGTGATGCGAACGGCCGTGCGATCGCCTAGACCGGGTCGCTGAGACGGAAGGGGAGAGTCGAGGAGCGGCGCGGTGGCGGATGAGGCATCCGCTCCGTTTCCGCTCCCCGCTCATCAAACCGGACGTGCGGGTCTCCCGCATCCGGCTTACCGACTG
>JAIOPE010000182.1 GCA_021414065.1 Planctomycetota bacterium | reverse complement strand
GCTCGTTCGCACGGCGACACACCGTCCTGGACGAGATCCGCGGAGTCGGCCGCAAGGCGGGACCCGCAGCGTCGGCTTTGTCAAGCCACGCAAGGGTCCCAACGCTGCGGACGACCCGCGGGCTCGTCCAGGCGCGGAGCTTCGTGCATGATCCGGGTTAAGGGCGGGCGCGTGCTCCTGACGGGCGCGTCGGGATTCGTGGGCCGGCACGTCGCCACGGATCTGCGCGCCGCCGGCCACACCGTCGCGTGTCTCGTCCGCAAGGAGGCCGACGGCGCGCGGCTCGCCGCAGAGGGGTTCGACGTGGTCCGAGGCGACGTCTCCGACGTGCGCCCGCTCGTGGCCGCCGTGGACGGGTGCGACGCGGTGGTCCACGTCGCCGGGATGATCGCCGCCCGCTCGTTCCACGAGATGCGCGACGTCAACGAGGGCGGGACCGGGCGACTGGCGACGGCCTGTGGGCTCGTCGCCCGTCCGCCGCGGCGGTTCGTGCTGGTGTCGTCGCTCGCGGCCGGGGGGCCGTCGCCGGTCGGCGGCGCCGTTCGTGAGGACGACCCGCCGCACCCGGTGAGTCGGTACGGGTGGTCGAAGCTCCTGGGGGAGCGAGCAGCCGAACGCGCGCTTCCCGCTGCGACCGGCCTGACGGTGATCCGGCCGCCGGCCGTGTTCGGCCCCTGGGACCGCGGAATCTTCGCGTTCTATCAGGCGGCGTCGAAGGGCATCTGCCCGCGCGTCGGCCTCGCCCGGCGCGCACTGTCCATGGTGTACGGCCCCGATTTGGCGGTCGCCGTCCGCCTCGCGCTCGAGTCGCCCCGAGCCGCCGGCCGCACGTACTACGTGGCCGATCCCGAGGTCGTGGACCTGCACACCGCGCTCAAGTGGATCTCGGACGCGGTCGTCCGGACGTCTGAGACTCCGGGCCGCCGCGTTCACAGCGTCGTCCTTCCCGAAGCGCTGGTGCGGGTCGTGGGACTCATCGCAGAGGAGACCGCCCGCATCCGAGGCGCCGTCCCCGAGTTCTCCCGCGACAAGGTCGCCGAGTTCCTTGCGAGCGGGTGGGTCTGCGACGTCTCCCGAGCCCGCGAGGATCTCGGCTGGGTCCCGCGGCAGTCGCTCCGCGCCGCGATGGAGGAGACGGCGGTCTGGTACCGGAAGGCGGGGTGGATCCGCTGAACTCGCAGTGGCACCGACGGGAACCGAACCGCGCGCAAGCCATGCGATGGGGCCAGTCCTTTGACCCCGACTTCCACCCCGACTTCGACCCGGACTTCGACTCCGACCACACCACGGCGCTCCCGACCGGTCCGGTTCGTCGCAGGTCGCGCAGGTTCGCGTACCATTCGGGGCATGCGACTTCCCGTGTTCGCCTCGCTCGCTGCTCTCGGCTGCGCCGTCGGTGTCGGCGGCGCGCTCGCCGCAGAGCGAGCGTACGGCGACGCCGACCAGGCGCGTTGGGCCGACTGGCACCGCAAGCGGGCGATCCGGCTCGAAGCGGAAGGGCGCCGCGGTGAGGCGGTCGAGGAGTGGCACGCGCTCACGCTGATCGACCCGACCGATGTCGGCGCCGCCGTGCGGGCCGCTGTGGCGATGGTGACGGTGATCTGTGAGCCGCCCGCCGAGCCGAAGCCGACGGATCCGACGTACCAAGTCGCGGAACAGTTGATCCGGGAAGCGGTGGGGCGCGGCGCGGTACACGATCCGGCGCTCGCCTTCGCGATGGGGCGCCTCAGCTTCGCCGACGGCAACTACAAGGACGCGCAGGACATGCTCGGGTTCGCGCACCGACGGGGATACGACCCGGCGCAGTCCCGGCTCTGGCACTGGCGCTCGGTGGTCAGCGCGACGTCCGGACTCCTCGACAAGGGCGAGAACGACATGGCGATCGCCCGCCTCGAACGCATGCTGAAGGACGATCCCCAGCACCCGGATGCGCCCGCTGCGAAGATCAACCTCGCCACGGCATACAGCCGCCGCGGGGAGCACGTCCTTGCCGAGCGCAT
>JAIOPE010000171.1 GCA_021414065.1 Planctomycetota bacterium | reverse complement strand
CGGCTGCTTGTGCGACGCAGAAAGGGCGCGCGCGGCAAGAAGCGCGGCTACTCCACGGCGCGGACGCGAACAAAGGCACTGCGGCCCCTCGAGCTGAGCCACGCCAAGGCGAGGAAGCGCCGCTAACCGGACAGCGGTGGGGTTAAGACGGGAGCGAGAAGCGTTGGCGGCGAGACGAGGCCGGGTACTCTTCGCCGCATGGGCACGCTCCTCCGCGAATTCTGGCTCTTCCTCAAGCAGGAGAAGAAGTGGTGGATGGTCCCGATGCTCGTCGTTCTCGGGATCGTGGGCGCCCTGGTGCTGATCGCTGTGATCTACCCCGGCGCCGCCCCCTTCATCTACCCCTTGATGTAAGTGGTCGTCCGAAGACAACTGACACGATTGGTCACGCGGCTTGCCGTCGATGCGGGTCCGCCGGTCGATTCGGGGTCGGGCAAGCCGCGCGCCGGCTTCGCCGCTGCGCCCCAGCGGTCTGCTGCTGCGTTGGGCTCGGCGCGCAACTCGCTCCGTAGAGTTGGCCCGCCTCGCCCGCCTTGCAGCCGACTCGCTGGGACGCAGCCAATCGTGCCACTTGTCTTCGGACGACCACTTTGCCGATCCGGGACTACGTGAACGTCCTCGGCATTTCGGCCTGGTACCACGACGCGGCCGCGTGCCTCGTCCGCGACGGCCGCGTCGTGGCCGCGTGCGAAGAAGAGCGCTTCTCGCGGAAGAAGCACGACGCCCGCTATCCGCGGCACGCCGTGGACTTCGTCCTGCGGCAGGGCGGGATCTCCGCGAAGGACGTGGACCTCGTCACGTTCTATGACAAGCCGGTGCTCAAGTTCACGCGCATCCTCGAGACGTTCGTCTCCGTGGCGCCGCGCGGGTTCTCGGCGTGGATGCACTTCGCGCCGTCGTGGATCCGGGAGAAGCTCTGGGTCGAGTCGCAGATCCGGAAGGAACTGCCCGAGTTCGGCGGGAAGCTCGTCTACGCGGAGCACCACGAGAGCCACGCGGCGTCGGCCTTCTATCCGTCGCCCTTCGAGCGCGCGGCCGTGCTTACGATGGACGGCGTCGGCGAGTGGGCGACATCGAGCCTCGCGATCGGGAACGGGAAGGACCTGGACCTCATCAAGGAGATCCGGTTCCCGCACTCGCTCGGTCTCCTCTACTCGGCGATGACGTACTACCTCGGATTCAAGGTGAACTCGGGCGAGTACAAGGTGATGGGCCTCGCGCCGTACGGTCACCCGAAGTACGTGGACCTGATGCTCGAGAACGTGATCGACCTGAAGGACGACGGCTCCTTCCGGCTGAACCTCGACTACTTCGGCTACCTCACCGGCCTTCGGATGACGACGCCGAAGATGGACGAACTCTTCGGGCGCCCGACCCGCACCGGCGAGTCGAAGCTCGAGCAGTTCCACATGGACGTCGCCAAGTCGCTCCAGACGGTGACCGAGGAGGCGATGCTGCGCATGGCCCGCTTCGCGATGAAGCAGGCGGACTCGAAGAACCTCTGCCTCGCGGGCGGCGTGGCGCTGAACTGCGTCGGCAACGGTCGCATCCTGCGCGAATCCGGCTGCGAGGGGATTTGGATCCAGCCCGCGGCGGGCGACGCCGGCGGCGCGCTCGGCGCGGCGCTCGCGGCGTGGCATCGCTACCTCGGCAACGAGCGCACGGTGGACGGCATCCACGACGGCATGAACGGGTCGTACCTCGGGCCTGAGTACACCGACGGCGAGATCGCGGCGGTCCTCGACGGCGACTCGACTCCGCACACGGTGCTGGAGTGGAGCGCTCTCGCGGACCACGTCGCGGGACTCCTCGCCGACGGCAAGTCGATCGGCTGGTTCCAGGGTCGCGCCGAGTTCGGGCCGCGCGCTCTCGGCACGCGCTCGATCCTGGGCGATCCGCGCAACCCCGAGACGCAGACGAAGCTCAACCTGCAGGTGAAGTACCGCGAGTCGTTCCGTCCGTTCGCCCCGGCCGTGCTGAAGGAGCACGCGGCCGACTGGTTCGAACTCGATCGCGAGAGCCCGTACATGCTGCTCGTCGCGCCGGTGCATCCCTCGCGCCGCCTCGCGGCAGCGCCCGGCGACGAGAAGCTCGAGGGCATCGACCGTCTGAAGACCCGGCGTTCGCTCGTTCCGGCGATCACGCACCTGGACTACTCGGCGCGCGTGCAGACCGTCTCGACCGACACGAACCCGCTCTTCCACGAACTCCTCACGGCGTTCGAGAAGAAGACCGGGTGCCCGATCCTCGTCAACACCAGCTTCAACGTGCGCGGCGAGCCGATGGTGCTGTCGCCGGCCGACGGTCTGCGCTGCTTCCGCCGCACGCAACTGGACTACCTCGTCCTCGGGCGGCGCATCGTTGCGCGCAAGGACCTCCCCGCGCTGCGCCCCGACGAAGTCCAGGGCGCAATGGATCTCGACTGATGACCGACACCGTCCTTCCCGAGGCCGAACGCAAGGCTGCGCCCGACTCAGCCGCGGGCGACGTCGGCCGCGCGCGCGTCGAGAACCTGCTCGGGCTGATCTCGCCCATCTCGAACCTCGGCATGCGACGGCTCGCGCCGCCGGATCTCCGCTGGTTCGGCGTCGGCGCGGGCGTCGTGCTGTGGGCGCTGGCGCTCTACGGGTTCAAACGGGGCAACCTGTGGCTCGCGGGCGCTGCCGCCGCCGCGCACGTCGCGCTCGTGCTCATGGGGCTCGTGAATCCGCGCCTGCCGGAGGTCCCGGGACGGCTCTGGATCGGGCTCGGCATGGCGATGGGCAAGTTCATGGCCTACCCGATGTTCGGCGTCCTCTACTTTCTCGTCGTCGCGCCGACGGCGGTGCTCGTCCGGCTGTTCGTCGGCGACCCGCTGAAGCGGAAGGCGCCCAAGCAGGACAGCTACTGGGTGGATCGCAAGCCCGGCACCAAGGCCCAGTTCGAACGACAGTTCTGAGCGGGACGGGGGATGCTTGTCGTTTCGGGTGCGAGGTCCCAACCCCGCGCGCGACTCCGCACCGGAACCGGCCCGGACCGAGGAGTCGATGACTCCGCGCTCGTGGCGAAGCACCCGACGAGGTAGGGACGAGTTCCGACGGTAGCGCTCAACGTGTCTCCGGTCACGGCAGCGCGGCCGCGCGCCCCGTAGCGTCGTCGGGCCGACGGAGGCACCGATGACCATCCCGCAGACGACACCTCGCAACCTCGTCCCCTTCGAGAAGGCGCTCGCGGAGCACATCTGTCGGCCCTGCGCCGAGCGCGACGTCGCCGGGCGCTGCTGTCGCGGACCGGGCGACCCGTGCGTTCTCCGCGCCCACACCAGCGTGCTCGTGGACACCGTGACCCGCCTCGGCCGCCGGACCACGCCCGACGAGATCGGCACCGCGCTCGGCCGTCGCATCTGCACCGTCTGCGCAGCGGACGCAAAGGGATACTGCTCCCTCGACGAGTTGCTCATCGAGGCGCCCGAGGGCTACCTCGCGAAGGTGGTCGAGACGATCCTCGATGCCGACGAAACGGCGAAGCCTGGGGACGGTCCCAAGCTCGACGCGCGGTGAAGGCGCGACGGCTACCGACGAGACTCGGCGCCCGACTCCTCCGGCGCTGCGTCCGCAGGGCGGACGCTCGGAACGCGGAGTCGCGCGCGGAACCGGCGCATGCGGCGCATCCGGGCGACTCGATCAGGCGCGGAGGTCTCCGGCCGAATGGGGAACGCACGCGTCCGCCGGAGCGCGGCGACGTCGGTCGCGCCGATGACCGCAATCGCGATGAACCCGAGCAACGTCCCAGCTCCCGGGCGACCGACGAGAAGTGCAGCTCCGGCGAGCAGGACCGCCGCACCGTCGAGCACGACCGGCAGATCGCGTGGAAGGTCGTGCCAACGGCGATGGGCGCCCCAGGAGATAGAGACCGAGAACACGACGAGCGGAAACACGAGCCAGAGCGGGAGCGACGCGCCGAGGATCTCAAGCGACGTAGTCCAAGCGCTGGACCTGCCGAAACCACCGTGCCACGGCAGCAGCGTGGCGACTCCGACGACGCCCGCGAGGAGCGCCCGTTCGAATGGCGGTTTCTCCGGCTCCATCCCCGGAGGCTACGTCAGCGACTCTCGTCGGGCAAGGCGCCACGTCACAGTCCTCCGTCCGGCTGCGTCCGGGGACGGTCCCCAGTAACTCAAAAACTCGAGCTCGCCGGGGGACGCAGACGACGGCCGGACGTTGCGGGGCCGGGCCGGATTTTGAGTTTTTGGGGACCGTCCCCGAGGCGGCAGACCCACCGCGGGGCGGGCGCGGAACTGCGCTTGCACCGCGCGAGGGCTTGCCAGCCGAGCACATCCCGGTCATCCTTTCCTCGTGGCTGCCACCGCCGATCTGCCGGTCATCATCACGCCGCGCGCCATCGACTCGCTGCGTCCGTACCTCGTCGCGGACGTCGCCGATCGACTCGGCGAGATGACCCGCCAGTTCATCGCCGGGCACGTGCAGCCGCTCTATGCGCCGTCGCGCGAGGACTTCGACGCAACGCTCCTCCGCGCGGTGCCGCGGGCCGGACGGCCACGGACCGACCTCGTAGTGACACTGCTCCAGGCGATCGATCCGACGCGCGGCGCGCAGGCGTTGCGCGAGTCGTTCGACACGACGCAAGCCGCGCTGACGCGTGAGGGCTGGCGACTCGGAGACGGGCTCGAATCGCTGAACGTCGCCGTCCACGAGCTGGGTGAACTCATCCGTCACCCGTACCCGCTCACCGCGACGGCGGGCGCCCGCGAGGTCTTCGAGTCCGCGATGGTGCGCGCCGTCGAACTCGACCTCTGCGTCCTCGGACCGCTCGTGTTCCTGCAAGGCGACCTCCCCGGCGCGGACCCTGCGCGTGTGCGGCGCGGCTGCGAGCTGGCTGCGATCAACGCGGCAGTTCTGGCCTCGCGGATCTCCGTGATGTCGGGCACCGACGTGACCGGCGCGGAGCGCTCGACCCTGCTTCACGATCTCGCGGGATCGTGGTCGGACTCCGAGGAAGACGAGCGCGCGTTGCAGCGCACGTACGAGGACCGTACGAGGGATCGTTGAAGTACCTGCTCGATACCGACACGGTGTCGTACTTCCTCCGCGACAGGTACGGGGTCGCATCCCGCCTGCTCGCGGCGGACCCAGACGAACTCGCGGTCTCTCGGGTCACCGTCGCGGAGCTGTGGGTGCAGGCGCGCACCGCGAAGCAGGGCCGGATCAACCCAGCGACCGTCGGCAAGTTCGTGCGGGCAATTCGGGGCCTGCCAGTCTCGGATGCGATCTGGGACCACTTCGCGGCGGCGAAGGCGACGATGATCCGCTCGGGACGCGACTTCGGTGTCACGGGGAACTTCGACGTCCTCATCGGCTGCACGGCCGCGCTGCACGGGCTCACGGTTGTCACGAACAACGAACGTCACTTCCGGCCAATCGGCGAGATGCTCGGGTTCGGGATCGAGAACTGGGCGGACGCGCCGCCGAAGGCGTAGCCGCAGGGAGCCCGGGTTGGTGGCGTCCCGGGGACGGTCCCCAAAAACTCAAAAACTCAGGCTCGCCAGGGGGCGCATGAGACGGCCGGACGCGGCGGGCCTGGGCAGATTTTGAGTTTTTGGGGACCGTCCCCGAGCCGCCACGCAGTCCGCGGAACTCCGGATAGCCTCGGCGGGTTCAAACCGGCCATGCCAAGAGCTCGCACCGCCTCGTCCGTCGGATCCGCGTGCCTCGCCCTCTCGGTGGCGCTCGCCGCGGCAGTCGTCGTCGGCACCGAACCCGCCGCCGCGATGCAGGAGTACGCGAAGAAGGAAGGCAAGGAGTGCTCCTTCTGTCACCTGAACCCGAAGGGCGCGGGGCCGCGGAACGCGAAGGGGCGCGAGTACGAAGCGAACGGGCACCTGTTCGGCGTGAAGAGCTGGACGAACGAGGCGAACGAGAAGCTGTTCCTCCGCGCGTCGTCTGCGCTCGTCGCCCAGTGGTACGCCGAGGCGGACCGCGTGCTGACGGATCTGGACAAAGCCGAGCCGCTCGCGGGCGGCAAGGCGCTCGTCGCCGGCACGCGGGAGCGCTTCAAGATGTTCCCCCGCGCCTGGGCCGGCGCTGCGAAGAAGCTCCAGTCGCAAGAGGAGCGTGGCCTCCCAAAGCGACTCGAGTTCCTCGCGAAGC
The DNA here is from genome assembly GCA_021414065.1 of Planctomycetota bacterium. Classification (GTDB taxonomy): domain Bacteria; phylum Planctomycetota; class JAJSAM01; order JAJSAM01; family JAJVHW01; genus JAIOPE01. The sequence goes on along the minus strand of JAIOPE010000171.1, from coordinate 2,128 downwards.
TGGAGTCGCAGTTCCCCGCGACGGACGAGGGCAAGGCCGCCGTGAAGGCACTCGACGAACTCGCCAAGGACGCCACGCGGACGAAGGCCGTTGAAGACGCACGCGCCGCCGAGAAGGTCCGCGTGCTGCTGCTCGAGGGTCGGATGGAGTGGGACCTCGGCAACGCCGACGCCGCGCGGGCGCTCTTCGAGAAGGTCGTCGCGGATCCCCGCGGCAGTGCGTTCGCCACCGAGATCGAAGACCTGCTGCGGGGACGCGCCACGCGGTAGCTCGGGGAAGTCGTCGCGTCGAACCGGAGGTCGGTGAGACTCCCGCCCACCCATGGACCTCATCGATCTCTTCCTCCACCTCGACAAGCACCTGAACGAGTGGGCGGGCCAGCTCGGGCCCTGGCTCTACGTGGTGCTCTTCCTGATCGTGTTCGCGGAGACCGGCCTCGTGGTCACGCCGTTCCTGCCCGGCGACTCGCTGCTCTTCGCGGTGGGCGCCCTCGCCGCAACGGACGGTTCGCCGATCGGCTACGCGTGGGTCGGAGTGCTGCTGTCGATCGCGGCCATTCTGGGCGACGCGACGAACTACTCGATCGGCCGTGCGCTCGGGCCGAAGGTGTTCACGAGCACGACGTCCAGATTGCTGAATCGCGAACATCTGGGGAAGGCGCAGGCCTTCTACGAGAAGCACGGTCCGAAGACGATCGTGATCGCCCGCTTCGTGCCGATCGTCCGCACGTTCGCACCGTTCGTCGCGGGCGTCGGCAAGATGCACTATCCGCAGTTCGCCCTCTACAACGTGGGCGGCGGGCTCCTCTGGGTCTGGTCGATCCTGACCGCCGGGTACTTCTTCGGCGGCATCGAGATCATCAAGAAGAACTTCTCCCTCGTGGTGATCGCGATCGTGGTGCTCTCGCTGCTGCCGGTCGTGTACGAGTGGTGGAAGTCGCGCCGCGCCCGGTCCGCCTGACGCTCCGCCGGACGAAACGGAACGCCGCGGGCGGCGGGACGGCAGACTCCAACGCCTCATGGACTGGCTCAAGCACGCCTGGGACGTCGTCAACCACCTCGACGTCCACCTGAAAGACTGGTCGGCCCAGATGGGCGGCTGGTTCTACGCGCTCCTGTTCGGGATCGTCTTCGCCGAGACCGGGCTCATCGTGATGCCCTTCCTGCCCGGCGACTCGCTCCTCTTCGCGCTCGGCGTGCTCGCGGCCCAGCCCGGCGCCCCCATCGACCTGACCCTCATGGGCTTCCTGCTCATGGCGGCGGCGCTCTGCGGCGACAACCTGAACTACTCGGTCGGCCGCTCGCTCGGGCCCCGTGTGTTCTCCAGCACGACGTCGCGCCTCCTGAACAAGGAGCACCTGCTCAAGGCGCAGCGCTTCTACGACAAGCACGGCGCCAAGACGATCGTGCTGGCCCGGTTCATCGCGATCGTGCGCACGTTCGCCCCGTTCGTCGCGGGCATCGGCCGGATGGACTACCGGCGCTTCCTCGCGTACAGCGTGTTCGGCGCCGGCGTCTGGGTGTGGTCGTTCCTGCTCACGGGCTACTGGCTCGGCAACAACGCGTGGGTGCAGGCGAACTTCTCGGTGATCGTCTGGGCGATCATGGGCTTCACGATCGTGCTCGGCGTGACCGAGGCGATCAAGGCGAAGCGGAAGAAGTCACTGAGCGACGAGTAGGGTCCGTCGAGAGACAGCGGGTCCATCAGCTCCCTGTGGACGTGTACCGCCGCACGCCGATGCGCCACGCGAGCAGCGACGCGCCGAGGAACGCCGGGCCCGCGAGCGGCGCGGTCCACGCCAGCAACGGGGACACGTCCTTCCCCAGCGCGCCGAGCACGGGGTACCAACTGACGCACGCCAGCGGGACGACCGCCGTGAAGAACCGGCGGAAGAACGCGGGGTAGATGTCCATCGGGTAACCGGCCGCATAGGTGCCGCCGTACGTCAGCGAGTTCATCACCTCCAGCGAGTCCACGATCCAGAACGCGAGCGTCGCCTGCAGGACGATCAGCCCGTAGAAGAGGCACGCCGCGCCGACGATCGACGCCCCGGCGAGTCCGACGCGTTCAGCCGTCCACTCCAGTTGCGCGGCAGACCACGCGAGCACAGCCGCGCCCTGGACCATCC
>JAIOPE010000168.1 GCA_021414065.1 Planctomycetota bacterium | reverse complement strand
GAGAAGGTCGAGCGCCTCGGGCACGACCGGCACGTTGACGCTGTTGAAGTCGTCCACCGGGTGAACGATTCCGCGGCCGAGGAACCACCCCCAGGTGCGATTGGCGAGCGTCCGCGCGGTGTACGGGTTCGACGCGTCGGTGATCCAGCGCGCGAGTGCCTCGCGTCGGGTCTCGCCTGCCCGGTCCTGGTACGTGGCCGCCTTCAAGAACTTGGGTTCGGCCTTCGACGCCTCACCGAGACCCTTCAGCTTGCCTTCCATGTACGCCTTCGGGATCTTCGCGTCGCCGGCGAGGTCGCCGACCTCCTTCGTGCGGAGCTTCTGGCGTTCCGCCCGGATGCGCGCCTCGGCCTCGGGGATGCCGGTCTTCACCATCTCCGCGACCTGCTTGTCGAGACGATCGTTCATCTGCGCGGCGAACCGCGCCCCGAACATGTCCACCGGGATCTCCGCCTGCTTCAGCCAGAGACGTCCCCAGAACGCCGAGAACCCCTGGAAGTCCTTCTGTGTGAGTTCCTCGTAGGGGTGGTCGTGGCACTGCGCGCACTGGATCTGCACGCCGAGGAACGACTTCGACACCGCGCCGGCGAGATCGGTCGGGCTGAAGTCCTTGCGCGCCGTGAAGTTCACCGCGGAGTTCGTGTACGGGCTCCCGTCGGCGGTGAGGAGTTCCTTCACCCACACGGCATACGGCCGGTCGGACGCGAACTGCTTCTCCATCCACTGGAGGAACAGACCCGGGACGAAGTCGCGCTTCTGGTCGCCGGTGCCATTCCCGACGAGCACGTCGGACCATTGCGCGGCGAAGTGCCGGGCGTACCCCGGCGAGGCGAGGAGATCGTCCACGAGCTTCTCGCGCTTCCGCGACGACGGGTCACTCAGGAAATCGTCGGTCTCGAGCGCGGTGGGGATCGTGCCGACGATGTCGAGGTACGCGCGGCGGACGAACTCTGCGTCGCTGCACTTCGGCGCTGGTTTCAGGCCCTCCTTCTCCCACGCGGAGACGACGAGCTGGTCGATGTCGGCGGCCACTTCGCGCGGCGTCTTCGTGGACGGCGCGAGCGCGGATCCGCCCGTCGCATCGCCTGCGAACGCGAACGGCGGGCTCGGAGCGGCGACGAACGCCGCGGCGGCGAGGACAGCGCTCGCCGCCAGGAGCGAGACGCCGGCGAACGTGGATCGATGGGCGAGCCTCATGCAGACCTCCGGCCGGTGGAGAAAGCGGCCACAGTCACAGTAACCCACCGAGCTGGGTCCCGGTTTCGGAACGTCCTGGGTAGGCTCTTCCCGTGCCCGTCATCGCCCCGCTCTGGCCCGACGCCCCGCGACTCGCGCCGGCCGTGGCCCTGCCGAGCTACAGGTTCGTCCCGGACGAGACCCCGCACCCCCGCCGCGATCCGCGGGGTCACTCGCACGGCGCCCCGATGCCCGCGCCCGGCCTGCCGCCCGATGCGTGGCGAAGCGACGTGTCGTACCTCCTCGGAATCGACCTCTACCACCAGGGGTACCTGTGGGAGGCCCACGAGGCCTGGGAGGCCGGGTTCTTCGCCGCCCGGGACCGGCCGGAGCACCGTCGGTTCCTCCAGGCCCTCGTGCAGATCGCCGCCGCGTCGCTGCAAGCCCGTCGTGGACGCGGGGCCGGCGTGCGCCTGCTCGTCGGTGCTGCGACGGCGAAACTGGCCGCACTCACTTCGAAACTGGGGCGCGGCGAGCGATTCTGCGGGATCGACGTCGCCGCACTTCTGGCCGACGTGGATCGTCACTTCGCGCCGGCGCTCGGGGACGATCTGCCCGGAGACCGCAACGAACTCGACGCCGCAGCGTCACGCACGGTCGGTCCCCCGCCGCGACTGGAGGTCTCGCCGTGAACGAGAGGTTCTCGCGTCGTGTCGCGCAGGCGCTCCGCGACGTCGGCCAGCCGTGCGCCGACAACTCCGCCGCGGCGCGCGTCTTCTATCGACGGGCCGTGCCGACGGAGGCCCGCGCGGGCCTGGCGCCGCCCGCGCCGCCCGGCGCGGGCCTGCGGACGACGTCGAATGGCGACGTCGTACTCGTCGCGGCCGACTTCCCGGGCGCGCGGTTCGACGTCGTGTCGGTGGACGCGGCGTTGCACGCGGCGCGGGCCGCGGGGGCGATGTGGGCGGTCGCGAGCGTCGCGGCTCCCGGAGACGTCGCAGTCCTGCGCGAACTGGCGTTCCAACCGATCGACGCGGACGACGACTGCGTCAGCGGCGCGTAGCGAGCACGTCGTCGAGCGCCTTCATGCACTCGGCCGGATGCGCGTACGGCAACTGATGCCCGGCTCCCGCGACGACGACCCGACGCGTCTGCGGCACCGCCGCGACGAACCGCGGTGAGTGGAACTCCGGGCCGACGATCCGATCGCCGTCCCCGACGACAAAGACCACCGGGCAACGGATCGACGCGTACCCGGGCGACTGCGCAGCGAGTGCGCCGTCGAGCAGCGTGACGTCGGCGGCATTCGCGTCGAACGTCGCGGGCCGTAGCGCGAGGTCCAGCGGGGACTTCGCAAACGACGCGGGCACTGCTTCCGGCAGGAACGCCGCGGCCGCGCGGGACGGCGCGACGAACGGACCGATGACGGAGAAGACGTTCGCAGTGAGGAACTCGCCGAAGAACGGGACGCGCGTGGCGGTGTCGATCGGCTCCGGGGCCCCGCCCCAGGAGTGCGTCGGCGCGTTCAGAAGCACGAGCCCCTCGACCTCGTCCGGCCACCTCGCGGCCCAAGCCGCCGCCACCGCGCCGCCCCACGAGAAGCCGACCAGCACCGGGTGCGACGCGCCGATCGAGCGACACGCGTCGCGGAGCAGCCCCGCCTGCACCTCGGGCGTTGACGACTCGCAGGGACGGTCGCTCCATCCGTGTCCCGGACGATCGAACGCGATGGCGCGCCCGCGGAGCGCGACGTCGTCGAGGATCGTCGCCTGCCAGTCCTCGAGGCCGCCGTAGGCGCCGTGCAAGAGCACGATCGAGCGCCCGTCGCCGCGCTCGACGTACCGAAGGCGCAGCGACTGCCGACCGTCACGGACGACGACGTGATTGCCGACGTCGGGGAAGCGCATCTCGGCGTCCGACGAGAGCACCGCGCTCAGCGCGCAGCCGGAGAGGCCGACGGCCAGCGAGAGCAGCGCAAGAGCGGACACAACGGCGCGACGCGGCATCGATCGAAGGATCGTCACTCGACGCGTCGGCGTTGAACATTTACTGCGATTGGGACGAGAGGGCCGGTGGCGGGTGGTTCCGGTTCGGGCAGTTCCCTGCAACACACAGGTGAATTGTTTCGCCCACTCCGTACCCCCTCGTCTTTTCAGAAACGAGTGGTGAGACAGCTCCGAGGTCGAATGCGTGTTCGCTGACGCTCCGGCGGGACTACTTCCCCGAGCCGCCGCGCATCTCGTCCATGAAGCCCTTGATCTGCTCGAGCAGGTCCTTCAGACGAACGTCGGTCCCGCCGAGTTCGATGTAGCGCCGGGCGTGGACGACGGCCGCCTCGATCAGTTTCGGGTTCGCGTACTCGGCGTTGCTCGTCGTGCAGACGACCGCGAGGTTGCGGTGCGCATCGAGGAAGCGATCGTCGGCCTTGATCGCCTTCTCGTACGCCTCGATCGCGTCCTTCGCCTCGCCCTTGCGGTCCAGGACGAGCCCCTTCAGGAACCACGCCATCGCCGACTCCGGCGCGGTGCCGGAGAACGCCGTCGCGGCCTTCGACGCCGCGTCGTTCGAACCCTTCCTGAGGAGCGCCTCGACGAGCGCGCGCGCGGTCAGAGCGTCCTTCGGGTCCAGTTTCGACGCGGCTTCCAGCTCCTTCAGCGCGCCTTCGACGTCGGCGTCGGCGAGGAGCGCCTCGCCGAGCGCGCGGCGCGCGGCCACGTCCTTCGGATCGAGTTCCGATGCGCGCTTCAGCGTCTTCTTCGCCGCCTCGCGCTCGCCCTTCGCCGTCTGCGCGCGGCCGAGTCCGGTGAGCGCGGGGACGTTGTCCTTCTTCGCCGTGAGCACGGCCTGGAAGGCAGTCACGGCCTCGTCGAAGCGCCCCCGAGCTAGCTCCGCCTCGCCGACGAGATAGAGCGCCTTCGTGCGCATCGCGTCCGACGCCGGCACCTTCGACGCGATCGTGACGGCCTTCTCGTACTCGCCCGCCGTGAACGCGGCGAGGGCTTCGTCCACGGGCCCCGCGGCGAACGCAGTGGTCGCGAACATGGCCGCGGTGACCACGACCGCCGACATCGACAGGACGATTCCCATGCGCTTCATCGTTTGCCTCCAGGCGTTGACAGAACAGGGAACAGGCCCGTTTCGCGGACTGCGCGCGCCACCGCGGCGAGGTCGTCGCCGAACGGGGAGCCGGCGAAGTCCCGCGCCGCCTTCTCAAGTGCTGCGGCCCGTTCAGGCGCAGAAGCACTCCCGGCGGCCGCGTCGTCGAGCGCGCGCTGGGCGCGAGCGCGGACGTCGCGTCGAATGAGCGCCGCGCGGGACGCAATCCCAGAGGTCGGCGCAGCGCGCTCGGCGCTCAGCGCACCCGTCCAGGCGTCGCCCGACCGATCCGCTGCCAGCGCGGACTCCGCGGCGATCACGCTTCTCGCTGCGGCGCGAACACCGTCCCACGTGGGCTGCTCGGGAACGAGGCGGCGGGACTCTTCCACGGCGCGGTGCATCTGCGGCGCGACGTCGGCCAGTTCCCAGCGTCCGGCGAGCTGGAAGATCTCGGAGCCGTCCACCCGCAGCGCGGCGAGGTACGGCCAGCCCTTCGGCAGTCGCTCGAGCAGCGGGTCCCCCGCCGCGAGCTTGGTCACGTCGAGCCGCACGGGCACGAACTCCGCGAGGTCGGCCTGCACGCCCGCGTCGGCAAACGTCTTCCCGTCGAGTTCGTGGCAATACGGGCAGTCGGCGAAGTAGACGTACGCGAAGATCGGCCGCGCGGACGCGAGCGAGATCGCCACGCCTTCGTCCCATGTGGCGGCCCACTGCGGCGCGCCGTCGCGGACGGGCGCGTAGTCGGCGAGTTCCGCGGGCAGAGCCGGCGCAGACGCCGCGTCGGCCCCGGCGGTCGTCGCTGCGGTCGTCGCAACACGCGGCGCGCTCAGCACGGCAAGTGCGACCTCTCGGGGAACCGGGCGCACAAGGCTCGCACTCACGCCGGCAGCGACGGCCACGAGCACCGCCGCGGCGGCCATCCACGGATTGAGGCGGAGGACTCGACCCGGAGCGGCGCTGTGGGTTGGCGCCGCAGCGGCGCGCAGGACGTCGGACGCGGTGAGCGACGACGCGGCAAGCGTCGGTTCGAACCGAGTGAGTTCATGGACCTCGCGGAGCGCGTCGAAATCGGCGCGGATCGATGCGTCGGCGGCGATCTCGGCGCGCAGCGCGTCCACTTCGGCGGGCGCGAGGCGTCCGTCGAGCAGGTCGCGAAGTCGGTCGAGGGGGATGGGTTCGGTCATGGGTTCACGTCTTCGAGGAACGACGAAGGCTCGATGGAACGCTGTCGCGCGATGAACGGCAGGTGCGACGCGGTCATCAGTGCGTCCCCAGGTGGTCGCGCCACGGTGCGAGTCGTTCGGCGAGTGCCACGGTCGCCCGTCGCACGCGCGTCTCGACGGTCTTCGGCGGCACGCCCGTCATCTCGCCGATCTGGGCGCAGGTCAGACCCTCGTAGCGAAAGAGGACGAACGCTTCGCGCATCTCGTCCGGCAGCACCGCGAGCGCTTCATCGAGGCGTGCCGCAAGGAACGCCACCGACTCGCGTCGCGAGACTTCGCCGTCGGCCGGGGGCGCCGTCGGTTCCACTGCCGATCGCGGCACGCCGCCATCGAGCCGGTCGCGCCGCTGCCGTTTCTCGCGCGAGTTGAGGTACGTGCGGAACGCCGTCCGCTTCAGCCATCCCTCGGCACTCCCGCGCCCTTCGAACTGGCCACGCTTGCGCCAGACCGTCAGGAACGTCTCCTGCAGAAGGTCGTCTGCATCCGCGCGGTTGCGGGCGAGCCGGAAGAGGAGGCGGTGCACCGCGTCGCGGTGCGCGTCGAACAACCGCCTGAACTCCGACTCGTCCGCTCCGGACATCGATCCCCCGACTGCGCGCGCTCCCGTCAGGAACGCGTCGTCCGAGCCACGTCCGGAAACCGCTGTGGACGTGTCAGACCTTTCGCAGGTTCCGCGCGACCGACGCAGCGAGCGTCGCCCGGACCGACGGGGCCTTCGTGACCGCTTCGGCGCCCGCCGAGCGGTGACCGTTCGCCTCGCGGGCGAGCGGGCAGACGTGATCGCAGGTGAATCCGTCGATGCCATCCCCGGCGAGGGCCAGGGCGGGCACGGCAAGTGCCGCGAGCGCGGCGAGGGCAAAGAAGCGCATCGATCTCCTCATGGCGGGACCTCCTCAGGGACGGTCCGAAACCGGGTTGCATCCTGACAGACAACGCCGAACGCGTCGGTCCTTCAGGAATCCGGGGAGATCGTGCGCGCGGGAGGGGTTGTCGGCCGCCGCGAGGGACGACTTCGCAGGAACAGTCCCCCGGACTTTGGGGGTCCAGGCGCTCACTCAGGCGGCGTCTATCCGCGCTGCCCCGGGACGCGATGCCCCGCCTTCAGGCGACGCCGATGCGGTCGGCACCGAGGAAGTGGGTTCTCAGGACCGTCCCTGTTGGCAATGAGCAGCCCGACGGCTGGACGGGTCCGATTGCGCGCGACGGGCGCCGGTCCATCTGCCTGAGGGCTCCGCGAGAGCGCGACTACACGCAGTTCCAGAGGTAGACGCCCTTCCCGGTCTCGGTCGCCCGGCCCGCGAGCCGGACGAGTGCTTGGATGACCGGAACCGCCGCTTCGGGAGGCCAGCCCAACTCCTCGGTCGCCGCCCATGCGGCTGCGAGCGTCGGGACACCCCGAGGCGCGAGCGTGACCAGGTCGGCGACCATCGCGGTGGGAAGCCTGTAGATGAGGCGCTCGCCGCCGTCGCGCTGAAGTCGGCATGCGAACTCGTCCAGCGTGGCCAGATCCCACTCAACGCCTCGCATGATGGCCCACAGTGTGGACAGTTCGAGACACGTGAACCCTTTGTGCGAGGCGCGGTCGACGAAGCGCTCCGGATTGGCGTCGAACCCCGCGGCTGCGTCATCGCTCGAGACGTACAGTTCTGCCAGGACGCTCATGGTCCACCTACCGTTGCCGCTCAGCCGCGAGCGGCGCCACGAGTGTACCGCCCTCGCGGGGCGCGTGCACGCCGCTCGTCGGCTGCACAGCGTGTTAGGCATTCTCGCGTGGGTCCGCGTGCGAGCCCCGCCGAGTTGGGTGCTGAAGTCCCGTAGCGGGCTTGACAGCCGCGAACTCAAGATGCTCCACACCGGAGATTGACGTTCGGTCGCTCGACCCCTCGAAGAAGAAGTCATCATCGGGGAAGACATGTGGTGCGTGCACGTGCCACGAATCCGCCAGCCCGCAGAGACGCGCCAAGACATCGAAGTAGGCGTCACGATACGTTTGATCTGGAAGGTCTTGAACAAGCCAGAACCTGTAGAGGCGAGGGTCGTCTGCGCTTTGCTCAATGGACGCGGCGGCGTGATCTAACTCGACCGCTGCACAGGCCCTCTTGAGCAGTTTCTCCGCCTTTGCGCGTGACTTCGCACGGAGGACGCCTCGGAGTTCAAGCCTCATCGGTTGCACATGCCTAACGTTGCCGCTCAGCCGCGAGCGGCGCCACGAGTGTACCGCCCTCGGCGGACGGGGGAACGCCGCTCGTCGGCTGCAGCGGCGGGTTAGGCCGTGGGGCGTGGGCGGACGACGAAGTGGGTTGATGGCCGATCGAAGCGCCCAAACTGCCACCCAGGTTCCGCAACGAACTCACGCAGGAGCTCAGGAATCGGGCACTCCCAGTCCAGGTCCCCGAAGCCGTGGGGGAAGTTGTCTGCGTTCGGATTCGGCGTGTGGAGGAACACGGCGTCCTGCGAGGAGTCATGGGCGTCGATCTGGAGCCAGCACTGGTGCGGCTGCGCCCAGGTCGCGGTCTGCGCGAGCGCGCGTCGGAACATCACGAACAGCGCGGCGAGGTGCTGCAGGCGCTCGCTCCGGGAGAGGTTGCCCAGGCCGGGCCAATCGACGTGCCAGTGGTGGTGGTCGTACCAGCCGTCGAGTTCGACCTGGAACTGCGCTGCCTTTCGCTGCAGGGCACGGTAGTAGCGGCGACGTCCGCGAACCTTCTTGCGTGGCCTGAGCAGTTCGAACTCGGGGTCCGCGCCAATCTGGATCCGGCCGAACGGCGACGGGACGGAGATGATCTCCGGAACGGCCATGACGTGATCGCTGCCTCGGCCTAACGTTGCTCGCTCAGCCGCGAGCGGCGGGGCCAGAGTGTACCGCACCGGCGACCCGGCCGGCCACGCCCGCCGCTCGTCGGCTGCAGCGGCCGGTTCGGCCCGCGTGCGGCCAACCGATCGTGGCCACTCGGTGCCGAAGTCGGAGCGGAGCGGGCGCCAACCCGCGCCAGGCTCGGCTTCGAACGGCCTGCACCCGCGGCACAGGGGCCTACGCGCGGCCCCGGTCTGCTGCTGCGCCTCGTTTGGCGCTCGGGGGCAACAGGGCGCGGCCGACTACCTGCCGGTTCGACCCGCTGACCACGCCCCACTGCCCGGTGCCGGACCCGCCAAGTTCGACGAACAGCCCGGCGGCTAGGCCGGGCGTGCGGACGGCGACCGAGAGCGGTTCTCGGCTGGTCACGCGCCACGAACTCTCCTCCGCATCTCGCCGCTCGAACAGGACCGCGGCGGCAGGGGTATCGAACAACTCGGCCTGAATGGGGACGGCGATGAACACGCAGTCACCGGACGGCTCATCGAGGCTGGGGCTGCACAGCATGAACCCCAGGTGCGCGCCGTCCGCGTTCTGGAGCACGACGCACTTCACGGACCCGCCGCCTTCCAAGCCCAACGTTGCCGCTCAGCCGCGAGCGGCGGGCCACAGTGCACCGCCTTGGCGAGGCCGGACCGCCCGCCGCTCGTCGGCTGCAACGGCCGATTAGGCGGGCGCACGACGACTCCTTGCGCCATTGATCGCAGTCAGCCACTCCGCGCGACCCCACAGTACGAAACGGTGGCGCACGCCGTCAGTGAGTTGCACTTCGATGCCGTTCGGCACGACGAACAGCGTATTGCGAAAGCGCAGGCCGACGATGCTCAAGAGGGCGACACCGGTCACGCCCATGCGCGAATCCTTAAGGAATCGGCCGCGCCGGAGTTCTTGTCGTAAGTCGTGGCAGGGCCCAGCGTTAGACTTGCGTGTACCACCACTACAGGTCCGCGCAAAAGGCCCCACCACATGCCCAAGACTACCCGCGTCC
>JAIOPE010000167.1 GCA_021414065.1 Planctomycetota bacterium | reverse complement strand
ACCGACCCGGCGATCGTCGCGCAACAGGAGGCTCGGTTCCGCCAGATGAAGTCCATCTGCGACGCGGCCGGCGCGCGCCTCGAGGTGGTCGTCTTCCCGTTCTTCGGCGCGTGGGGGCAGGACTATCGATTCGACGCGTGCCACGACGTGGTCGCGGCCGGGTGGAGGAAGGTCGGCGTGGAGGTCATCGACCTGCGAGGCGCGTATCGTGGGATCAGCGGAGCCGACCTCGCGGTGAGCCGTCTCGACTCGCATCCGAACGAGCGGGCCCATGCGATCGCGGCGCAGGTGATCCTGGACCGCGTGTTCTCCCGGCGCTGACGAGTCGGCGGTCGCGCGTCGGCATCCGACGCAACGGCGTCAGGCGCGCGTCGCGCCGCGGTTCGACAGCGCAAGCTGGCCGCACGCCGCGTCGATGTCGCGCCCGCGCGTCGTCCGCACGGTCGTGTCCACCCCGAGGAGCATCAACCGCTGTTCGAACGCTCGCACGGCGACCATCGTCGGGCGCGTGAACGCCGCACCTGCGTGCTCGTTCCACGGGATCAGGTTCACCTTGCAGCGCAGTCCCTCAAGCGCGTGCGCGAGTTCCTCGGCGTGGGCGAGCTGGTCGTTCACGCCGGCGAGCAGCACGTACTCGAACGTGATCCGCCGTCGCGTGCCGAGCGGGAACTCCCGGCAGGCGGCGAGCAGCGCGGCCATCGGCCACTTGCGGTTGATCGGCATGATCGAGCCGCGCACGTCGTCGTTCGGGGCGTGCAGCGAGACTGCGAGGTTCACGGCGATCGCTTCGCCGAGCGCGCTCATCTGCGGCACGAGTCCGACTGTGGACACCGTGATCCGCCGCGGCGGATAGCCGAGGCCCTGCTCGTCGGTGAGGATGCGGAGCGACGCGAGAACGTTGTCGTAGTTGTGGAGCGGCTCGCCCATCCCCATGTAGACGAGGTTCGTGATGGGGCGGTCGCGGTCGGGGTGGCCCCCGTGCGGGCGTGCGAGGAGCTCCTCGTGGGCGAGCAGCACCTGGCCCGCGATCTCCGACGGCGTGAGGTTCCGGAGCAGTCCCATGGTGCCGGTGGCGCAGAACTGACACGCGAGCGCGCAGCCGACCTGCGACGAGATGCAGAGCGTCATCCGGTCGCCTTCGGGGATCAGCACCGACTCGACGTCGCGCAGGTCGGAGAGTCGCACGAGGAACTTCCGCGTGCCGTCGCCCGACACGTCGATCCGGGCGGCTTCGACGCTGCCGATCGCGGCGGTCGTCGCGAGCTTCGCCCGCAGCGCCGGCGGCAGATCGGTCATCGCATCGAACGAGCGCGCGCCGCGTTTCCAGAGCCAGCGGAAGATCTGGTCGCCGCGAAACGAGGGTTCGCCGAGCGTGGCGACGAACGTTCGCAACTCTTCGCGTGTGAGGTCGCGAAGGTCGGGGCGCGGGGCGGTCGGCGGGGACGGCTCGGACATGCGGTCAGCGTAGACGGTCGCGCCCGGAGCCTCGTCACACTCGGGCGGGGACGACCACTACGGCTCGCCGCGCCACGAGCCGCGCCCGGTGGGAGCCGCCGATGACCGCCTCCTCGTAGTGGAGGATCTGCAGGCCCGTCGCGGCGCCTCGGACCTCGTTCGGCATCGCGAGCCACTGCGCGCTCGGCGCCGGGAGTCCGAGCGTGAGGTTCTCCGTCGTCAGCGTCTCGATCGCGAGGATGCCGCCCGGGGCGAGTGCCGCGCGGAACGCCGGCCAGAGCGTCGGCACGTGGAAGTGGACGCAGAGGACGAGGTCGAAGGGGTCGAAGCTGAGCGCTTCGACGCTCCCGGCGCCTCCTGTGCCCGTGTCCACGTCGAACGGGAAGCCGTCGTCGAGGTCGGCCACGATCGTTTGTACGCTGCGCCCGACGCCGCCCGCGTCGGCGAGACGTCGCACCGCGGCGAGCGCGACGAGCGACACGTCGAGTGCGACGACGTCGAACCAGGCCTTCGCGAGCCAGACGCTCGCAGCGCCGCGGCCACAGGCCACGTCGAGCGCCCGGCGCGACGCGCCGGGTGCCGGCGACGCCAGGAACGGCGCCACCGCGTCGAGGAACGCGGGGGCCGCCGACGGGCGTCCGGCCGCCACCGCCGCGGCGTGCTTCTCGTCCCAGCGGGCGCGGTCTTCGCGGCTCATGGCGAGATGCTACGCCCGCACCGATTGAGGATTCGCACCGTCGCTGGCCGATGATGCCCTGAGATGCTCGAACACCTCCACCGCCTCTGCCTCGTGCGCCACGGCGAGACCGACTGGAACCGCGAAGGGCGACTCCAGGGTCTGACCGATTTCGAGCTGAACGAGCGGGGCCGCTGCCAGGCGCGCGCTCTTTGCGAACGGCTCCGGGGGGAGGCGGCCGATGGGCTCTACTCGAGCCCGCTCTCGCGTGCGTTCGAGACGGCGTCGATCGTCGGCGAGGCGTTCGGTCGCGAGCCGGTGCGGATCGACGGGTTGCGCGAGCGCGATGTGGGCGTCTGGGGTGGCATGACGTTCGACGAAGTGAAGGTCCGGTACCCGGACGAGTGGGAACGCGTCGCCGCGGGCGAGGACCTTCCGATCGGCGGGGGCGAGACGCGATCCGAGGTGATGGCGCGCATGGCCGCTGCCGTGGACGACATCGCCGAGCGACACGCGGGCGGGACCGTGTACGTCGTAGGACACGGGCTGGCGCTGAAGATGCTCGTCTGCCATATTCTCGGCATCGACGTGCTCCACGCGGACCGGCTCGCGACGTTCCCGAACACGAGCCTCACAGTGTTCGAAGTCCGACGCGGCGTGCCGCGCATGACGTCCTACGGCGACGCCGCGCACCTCGAGAACATCTCGCTTCCGATCTGACCGTCAAACGCGTTCGCGGAAGATCACGCGGTGGCCGTCCGGGTCGCCGGTGACGAGCGACGCGCCGTCGCGCGGAAGATCGAGTTCCTCGAACGCGACGCCTCGATCCTCGAGTTCCTTCGCGGTCTTCGGAAGGCTCCTCACCTGGAACACGATCGCGGTGCCAGTGCCGGTGCCGGTGCCGCGCGGGCGGCGTACGTCGTCGGCGGACTCGAGGCGCAGACGGAAGTTCCCGAGGTTCAACTGCACGAACCGGTCCGGCTCCTCCTTCATGGCGCGGAACCCGAGTCGATCCACCCAGAACGCGCGCGACTTCGCCAGGTTCCTCACCGACAGCACGATCGTGCGCGCTCCGCCGAAGACCTCCTTCATGGCCGGAGGGGGACGTCGTAGCCGTCGCGCTTCGAGTCGAACGAGAGGTTCCGTCGCCAGCACGCACCGCGGGCGACGTCGAACGTGACGCACGAGTCGAACGGGAGCGAGTAGACGTGGAGTGAGACGCTCGGTTCCGTGCAGTCGCGCGGGACGCCGAGGGAGTGGATCGTCACTCGGCGCGTTACGCGGTTCACCGGGCTGCCGGGCACGCAGATCGCGGGTTCGTGGGCGTCGAGCTTCACCTGCGCTCCGCCGGCGAGGCAGTCGAGTCCCGCGACGTCCTGGTTCTCCGGCCGGTCGCAGCCGAGCCAGGCGTACTCGGTGCACTCGATCGCACCGCGGAGCACCTTCGCCCAGCCGAGTTGGCCGTTGTGCGTGTGCACCGGTGTCCCCTGTCCCGGCTTCCAGCAGAGCGTCATCACGTCGAACCAGCGGTCACGGTGGATCAGGTTCCGCGTGTAGTGGTCGTCGGCGTAGCGGACGAACGGACGCAGCGAGCCTTCGTCGATCTCGACGTCCTGCAGGAGCCCGGCGATGCGATCGCTCGTGATCGGAGCGCCCTCCGCAGAACGCAGGAGTTCGACGAGGTCTTCGACGGATACGGACCGGGCGGACATGGGGCGCGACGCTACCCCGATCGGGCGCGCGGGTCAACGGCGCTGCACGCTCAGACGTCGATGGGGCGGAAGTCGAGGAGGAACTCGTCCTTCATCCACGCGATCCCGGCGTCGTCGAACGCGGTGAGGCCGTAGACGCGGTCCGGGACCTTCAGCTCGACCCGGCGGCCCTCCTCGGTCTCGAGCGTCACGTAGCACGTGAGCGTCCGATTCCGCTTGCCGCTGCGCTGCTCGCGCTTGCCGATGACGATCGCCGACTTGGTTCGGAGCGGCGCTTCGGCCAGCTTCCGGACGGACTGGACCGACTTCACGACGAGGGTTCCGCCGATCACCAGGAACAGGCCCGGGACGAGCACGAAGGGCAGCACGAAGGCGCCGGCGCCGCGCATCCCTCCGAGCGCGACCGCCATGAAGAAGACCGCGAAGCCGGCGAAGAACGCGCCGAAGACCCCCTGTGCGACCAAGCTGTTGCGGAACTCCGCGGCAGACGGCACCTCTCGGCTGAGTTGCTCGTACTGCGGTGACGCACGCACTCGGCGGAGGCGATCGCTCCGGACCTCGGACGACGACGGCGTGGCAGGCAGCGCCACCGGAGCCGCCGGACGAAACGGGGTGCCGCAGAATGCGCAACGGAGCGCACCGTCCGAGACGTCGGGCCGCGCGCCGCACGAGGGGCACTCGCGCGGACTCTGCACCTGTTCCATCGGGGCCTCCCGTCTCGATCGAAGTTCCCGGTTCAACCGGGATCGCGACGTCCACCTTCAACTTCGGCGCGCCGGCCGGGCGACTTCAGCGCGACGCCCGGATCGCCCGGACGGACTCCGCGAACGCGTCCGCCGCGTCGTGGACGTCCTGCGCGGTCGTCGCGTGGCCGAGGCTCACGCGCACGCTCGTCGTGGAGCGGTTCTCCGAAAGTCCCATCGCCGCGAGGGTGTGCGAGGGAGTGATCGCGCCGGAGCGGCAGGCCGCACCCTGCGAGATAGCGACGCCGCGTCGGTCCATCTCCTCGGCGAGCGCGTGGGACGGGCAGCCATCGAACGACACGTTGAGCGTGTTCGGAAGGAGCGGCGCGCCCCGCCCGTTCCAGTGGGCGTGTTCGATCTTCGGATCGATTGCCGCCCAGAGCTGGTCGCGGAGCTTGGCGAGCCGGGGCGCCTCGTGCGCGAGCCCCTCGACCGCCATCCTTGCGGCGGCCGCGAACCCGACGATCGACGCCACGTTGTGCGTGCCGCCGCGGCGCCCCGTCTCCTGGCTCGCACCGTGGACGAGCGCATCGAGCGCGAGCCCCTTGCGGACGACGATCGCGCCGACGCCCTTCGGGCCGTAAAGCTTGTGCGCGGAGAATGCGAACACGTCCGCCACGTCCGGAGCCGACGACAGGTCGATCTTTCCGGGGCACTGGACCGTGTCCACGATGAACGGGACACCCTGCTCGCGGCAGAGCCGGCCCACCTCGCGCACGGGCTGGACGGACCCGATCTCGTTGTTCGCCCACATGAGCGACGCGCAGAGCGTCGTCGAAGGATCGAGCGCCTCGGCGAATGCGTCCACCGGGACCACGCCGTCGCGGCCCGGAGCGACCTCGACCACATCGAAGCCGAACCGCTCCGCGAGCCAGCGCGCCGACCCGGCGACGGCGTAGTGCTCCAGCGCGCCGATCACGATCCGGCGTCGCGTTCCGGCGCGCCCGCCGACGAGCGCCCGGAACGCGAGTCCTTTGATCGCGTGGTTCAGCGCCTCCGTGCCCCCCGAGTCGAAGACGACGTCGAAGACATCGGCCGCGTGGGGGCCGAGCAGCGAGAGCACGTCGAGTCGGGCCTGCTCCACCGCGGCCTTCGGCGCGGCGCCGAACCGATGTGCGGTCAGCGGGTTCCCGAACTGCCCGCGGAGGAACGGATCCATCGCCGCCAGCACCTCGGGTGCGAGCGGCGTCGTTGCGTTGTGGTCGAGGTAGATGGGGTGCATGGTGGCCCGTGTTTATACGGGCGCCGCCGCCGTCGCGAAGCGAGGCTTTCAGGGTGACGACCGACGAGGACTTTCTCCGGATCGCGATCGAGGAGGCCCGACTCGCCGCCGCCGAAGGCGAGGTGCCGGTGGGGGCGGTGGTCGTGAAGGACGGCGTCGTGCTCGCCCGCGACCGGAACCGCCGCGAGGCGACGGAGGACCCGACGGCGCACGCTGAGCGACTCGCGATCACCGCCGCCGCCCAGCGTCTCGGTACCTGGCGTCTTGAGGGATGCACCCTCTACGTCACCCTGGAGCCGTGCGCCATGTGCGCAGGGGCGATCGTCTTGGCACGAATCCCCCGCGTCGTCTACGGCACCCGGGACCCGAAGGCCGGCGCCGCGGGCTCCGTCCTGGATGTCCTCCGGCACCCGCAACTGAACCACCGGGCGGACGTTTCGGACGGACTTCTCGCCGCGGAGTGCGCGGGTCTGCTCGTGGAGTTCTTTGCGTCCCGGCGGGGCGCCGCGAAAAAGGGCGGCTTCCCACCGCAGACGGCCGTTCCAGCGGAGGGGTGACAGAGTGGTCGAATGTGCCGGTTTCGAAAACCGGTGTAGCCTCACAGCTACCTAGGGTTCGAATCCCTACCCCTCCGCCACGGCCGTCTGAGCTGCGAAGCCGCTCCCCGACCGGGGGAGCTGGTCCGGGGTGCCGGAAGGCGCCCGCAGGACCTCATCACCGAGCCTCGAGATCCCGCGGAGGGATGCCGGAGTGGTCGAACGGGCACGCTTGGAAAGCGTGTGTACGGGAAACCGTACCTAGGGTTCAAATCCCTATCCCTCCGCCACTCGCTCGTGCCGGGCTGGCGCCCGGCGCTCGCTCGCGGCTGCGGGATAGGGATTTGTACGTCGAGCCGGTCCTCAGCGCGCTCGGCGGGGCTCCCGCCCCGCGGAGCGCGCCTCCGGTCCCGCTCGACGTTCAAATTCCCCAGCGAGTTCCGCGCGTCACGGCTCCAGTCTGCGATGGCGATTCCCCTCGCGAAACGCTCGCCCCGGGCCGGGGGCGCTCGCTGCGCGGGTTGGGATGTGCGTGGCCCGCCTCGGCTCGCGCCGCTTCGCGTCGCTCCGCCTCAGTCGTCACGGCGTGGCGCTCCGGGCGTTCGCCCTCGCGAGCGACCTAACCAGACCTCGCTGGCGCGAGGTCATCCCGCGAATCGGTCACGCTGGCCGCGGATCTCGACGAGTTAGCGCGGGGCTCCGGAGCCCAGCCAGACCTCGCTGGCGCGAGGTCATCCCGCGAGCGGTCACGCCCGGCAGAGGAACCAGCCCGGACCGAGGAGTCGATGACGTGGCGCTCGCGGTGAGCATCCCGACGAGGTAGGGCTGAGTTCCGGAGGCGCGCAAGACCTCGCTGGCGCGGCGTCATCCCGCGAGCCGATCTCGCCCGGCAGAGGAACCAGCCCGGACCGAGGAGTCGATGACGTGGCGCTCGTGGTGAGGATCCCGACGAGGTAGGGCTGAGTTCCGGAGGAAAGCGCGGGGCTGCACGTCCCGGGGTCGTACACCCGGTCGGATGGGCTGAGGGCTGCTTCCGTCAGGACCTGACCCGGTTCGCGTCCTTCCGTCGTACGGCCGTGACTGCGAACCCCGCGCCGAGGACGAGCATAGGCGCGCGTCGGGCGGGGGCGAGTGATTTCCTGACGCGAGGTTCCCGACGAGGTAGGCACGAGCGCGGACGACACGGCTGACCCCGGGACGTGCTAACTTCGAGGGACCGATGTCGTACCAGGTGATCGCCCGCAAGTATCGACCCCACGCGTTCGACGCGGTGGTGGGGCAGGAAGCCGTCGCTCGAACGCTCCGCAATGCGATCGAACGCGGGCGGGTCGCGCACGCCTACATGTTCTGCGGGCCGCGCGGCGTCGGGAAGACGTCGATGGCGCGCATCCTGGCGAAGGCACTGAACTGCCTCACGGCGGCCGGGCCGACGGTCGAGCCGTGCGGCACCTGCGACCTCTGCGAGCGGGCGGCCCGCGGTGAGGACATGGACGTCCTTGAAATCGACGCCGCCAGCAACCGGCGGGTGGACGACGCCCGGACGCTGATCTCGAATGTCTCGTTCCACCCGTCGCGCGCGAGGTTCAAGGTCTACATCGTGGACGAGGTCCACATGCTGACCACGGAGGCTTTCAACGCGCTCCTGAAGACGCTCGAGGAGCCGCCGGCGCACGTGAAGTTCATCTTCGCGACGACGGACCCGCAGAAGGTCCCCGCGACGATCCTGTCGCGTTGCCAGCGGTTCGACTTCCGGCCCGTTCCGACGGCCGACATCTCGCAACTCCTGGCCGGGATCTGCGTCAAGGAAGGGCTGGAGGCCGAGCCCGAGGCACTGGCTGCCATCGCGCGCGCCGCACTTGGTGGCGTTCGCGACGCGGAGTCGCTGCTCGAACAGCTTGGCACGCTCGGCGCTGGGAAAGTGCGCGTCGAGGACCTGCACTCGCTCCTCGGGACAGTCCCGGCCGAGCGGATGCGCGGGCTCTTCGACGCACTCGCGTCGGGCGACGTCGGGCGTACGCTCGAAGTGGCGGGGGAGATCCTCGACCAAGGCACCGACCCCGGTGAACTCCTGCGCCAAGGGATGCGGCACGCGCACGAACTGATGCTCGTGAAGGCGCAGGGCCCGCGCGCGGCGGACGTCGAGGCAGACGAAGAGGGCCGAAAGCGGCTCGCCGCGCAGACTGCCCTGTTCACGGACGCCACGCTCGTCTACGCGGTGACGGTCTTCTCCGAGGCGCTCCGCAACGCCCGCCAGCTCGGCGAGGGGCGCCTGTTCGCCGAGACCGCTCTGGCGCGCTTGGCGGGGCACCGCGACATGCGTTTCATGGACCAACTCGTGCGCGAGCTCCAGGCGCTCGAGAAACGCGTGGGGCAGCCGTCGCACATCCCGGCGCCGCCGACCGTAGGGCCCAGCGCGGACGCCTCGCCGACCGCGGGGCCGGCGAAGTCGGCGGCTCCGCGCGTCGGGGCGCTGCCGCCGGGTGACCGTGGCGCTTCGAGCGCGCCCGTGGCGCCGTTGGCCTCCGGTGGGGCGTCGGAACCGCGCCCCGGGGCCGCCGTGAGTGAAGACACCCCCGCGGTGTCGTCCGCCGGGTCAGCGGCCCGCGACCAGCGTTCGACGCCAGCGCGCGCCGAGTCGGTGGGCGAGACGTGGCCGGAGGAAGCGGACGGCGCGATTCGCGAGGACCACCAGAGTCCTGCGGACACGCCGTCGCAGGAATCGACGTCGGTGACGTTCGCCGCGTCGGCGGGCGCTGCTGCACCGGCCGCCACCGTCGAGATGGTGCGAGCACGGTGGGCGGAGGTCCGCGAGCATGCGACCCGCGGGAACGCGATGCTGCGGGCGTCGATCCAGTCCGCCGAGGTCGCTGACGTCGCGGAAGGGCGGGTGCTGCTCTCGTTCCCGGCAACGGCGGCCTACCACCGCGAGAAGGCCGACGAGCCCGCGTCGCGGGACCGGATCGATGCGGCGCTCGCGAGCTTCTTCGGTCCCGGGCTCCGAGTGGCGACGATCGTCGCGAACGCGGCGGCGGCTTCGCGCGTCAGCGAGGCGGGCTCCGCGGCCGATGTAGAAGGACGTCGGGCGCAGACGCCCGTCGAACGGATCACGGCCGCCGAAGCTGCCGCGGTGCGTGAGTCGCTGATTTCGAGGCTGGTCGAGCGTGAACTCGGCGGGCAGATCGTGCAGATGCAACGTGAGGAGTGACCCGTAATGTCGATGGGCAACGTGAATCCGAACCTGTTCCGCCAGGCGCAGTCGGTGCAGAAGCGGCTGATGGATCTCCGCGAGGAGTTGAAGGACCGCGTCGTCGAGGGCGAGGCCGGCGGCGGCCTGGTGACCGCGTTCACCAACGGAAACGGTGAACTGGTCAAGATCACCATCAAGAAGGAAGCGGTCGATCCCGCCGACGTCTCGATGCTCGAGGATCTCGTGGTCGCGGCGGTGCAGAAGGGGCTTGAGGAGTCGCAGAAGCTCCAGCAGACCGAGATGCAGAAAGTCACCGGCGGGATGCACATCCCGGGGATCTTCTAGCATCCGAGCGTGTGGCACCGAGCTCGCCCCTACCTCGTCGGGTACGGCTCCACGAGCGCCGTGTCGTCGGCTCCTCGGTCCGGGGCGGGTTGACCATGGCCTCGTACGGTGAGTCGATGGATCGGTTGCTCGAGGAGCTTGCGAAGCTCCCCGGCGTCGGACGGAAGACCGCCGAGCGCCTGGCGCATCACATCCTTCGCCAGTCGACCGACGACGCGATGAAGCTGGCGGTCGCGATCCGCGACGTCAAACGCAACACACGGTCGTGCTCGCGCTGCTGCAACGTCACGGAGAGCGATCCGTGCGTGATCTGCTCCGACGCGCAGCGCGACACCTCGACGGTCTGCGTCGTCGAGCAACCGCGGGACGTCGTGGCCATCGAAGACGCCGCCGCCTGGCGGGGTCTGTACCACGTGCTCGGAGGCCGTGTTTCCCCGCTCGACGGCGTGGGAGCCGAGGATCTGACGCTCGGCCGGCTGGTGGCGCGGGTCCGCGACGAGGGCGTCCGGGAGATCGTCGTCGCGACGAGCCCCGACATGGAGGGCGACGGTACCGCTCTCTACGTGGAGCGCGCACTGGAGGGCCTTCCAGTCCGCGTCACCAGGATCGCCCGCGGCGTTCCGTCCGGGACACCGCTGGAACACGCGTCGTCTGCGATGCTTGTCGACGCATTCCGCGGCAGAGGCGCACAGCGGCCGGAGTAGGCTCGAACCGAGGCCCGCCGGTTCTCCGGCGGCAGCCCGAAGTCGTCGGTCCGGCCGCGCGCCGGGCGTTCCCCTGCAAAAATCGTGCTAAACGGTTGCGGGCTCGGCCCCAGCAAGTTAGATTCCATCCGTTGTCCGAAACGTCCGATCGGATGACAGCCAGGCGCGCAGCCTGGTCGATGGCCGCCGACGGCGGCCCGGGCGAAAGAGGTCGATCCACGATGCGGCTCGAGATGGGCATGGAACACCGGCTGCAGCTCCAGCAGAAGCTGGTGCTGGCCCCCATGATCATCCAGTCGATCGAGATCCTTCAGCTCCCGCAGATGAACCTGCTCGAGTACGTCGAGCAGCAACTCCAGGAGAACGAGGCTCTCGACGTCGAGCAGCAGGAGGCTCCCGAGCAGGTCAAGATGACCGAGCGGGAGAAGCGAAAGGGCGAGACGCCCGCGCCGACCGAGCACGAGAAGCTGATGGAGTTCGTGCAGCCGGAGTTCGTTCCGGAGGACTGGGAGGAGTTCCGCTACGCGCGGACGGGGAACGGCGACGACCGGGACAAGAAGCAGGAAGCGCTCAACAACACCCCGGGGCGGGAATCGAGCCTGCAGGACCGCGTCGCGGAGCAACTTCAGCTCGTCGAGGCGGACCCCCGGGTGCACGACCTAGCGCAGATCCTCGCCTACTCGCTGAATCACCGTGGTTTCCTCGCCCCGCACCGGTTCGTACGCGCACTCCTCGCCGCAACGGACGCCACCGGCGCCCTCCAGAAGCCGCTCGCCGAGGTCGTCGCCTCCGTCGATGGGATCGCCGCGGTGAAGATCCCGCAGGCGAAGCCGGGGGTGACGCCGGAGGAGATCTCCGCCGCCCGCGACGCGCGAGATCGCGTGATGCAGGAGGCCCAGCAGGTACTGGCGACGATCGAGCAGATCCGCCTGGCCCCGGGTGGCGCAGAGATGTCGCTGCACGACATCGAACTGCGCTACCCGCTCGTCGAGTGTCTCCTTCGCGAGAAGGGCGACTGGTCGATCGAAGAGGCGGAGGCGGCGCTCCGCCTCCTTCAGACGCTCGAGCCGAAGGGAATCGCCGGCCGCACCGAGGAGGAGACGCTCGTCCTCCAGATCGATCCGGACGACCTCCTGTACGTCGAGAAGCGGAAACTGATCGAGTGCCACCTTGAGGACATGGAGAAGAACCGTCTCCAGAAGATCGCGAAGGCGATGGACCTCACGCTCGACGACATCCAGATGCTGCTGGAGGAGATGAAGGACCTGGACCCGTCGCCGGGTTCCCGTCTGGCGCCGGAGTCGGCGGCGCTCGTCTACCCGGACGTCATCGTGAACGAGGTGGACGGCCACTGGACGGTGGACCTAGTCAACTCGCAGATCCCGACGCTCGTCGTCCGCGAGGACTTCGTCCAACTGATGAACGACAAGGACGCGCCGACCGCCCAGCGCGAGATGGCGCGGAAGCGCGTCGAAGGCGCTCGGTGGCTCATCGACGCGATCCAGCAGCGCCAGTCCACGCTGACGCGCGTGGCCGAGCGGATCTTCGCCCACCAGCAGGCATACCTCGCGCACGGCGAGTCGGCGCTGCGCCCCTTGAAGATGCAGACGGTGGCCGACGAACTCTCGATCCACGTCTCGACCGTCTCCCGCGCCATCGCCGACAAGTGGGTGCAGACCCCGCAGGGGATCAACGCGCTGAAGTACTTCTTCACCGGCGGCACCGAAACGGAGTCGGGCGACGTCGAGTCGCGCCTCAACGTGAAGAACCGAGTGAAGGAGATCGTGGACGGCGAGGACCCGGCGAACCCGCTCTCCGACGACGACGTCGCCGCGCGCCTGAAGGACCACGGGCTCGACATCGCCCGCCGCACCGTCACCAAGTACCGCAAACAGCTCGGCATCGCCTCGTCGCGCCAGAGGAGGAAGTGGTAGGCGACCCGTCCCCGGAAGCGCGCCCTGCCGCATCGGGTGGGATTCCAGGCGGCGTTCCAGGCGGCGTTCCGGCGGACACGATGGCGCGCGCGGCTGCCCGCGCCCGCCTCCGTCGCCCGGCCCGGCGCCAGGGGGCGAGCCCGCCGCCGGTGGGTGAGCCGGTCCGACGATTCCGTGCCGTGGTCGCTTACGACGGCGCCTCGTTCGCCGGCTGGCAGCGCCAGCGAGATGTCGTGGCCGTGCAGGAGATCCTGGAGGTTGCGCTTGAGGAGGCCACGGGCCTGCCGGTGACGGTCTCGGGGGCTGGTCGCACCGACGCCGGCGTTCACGCCGAGGGGCAGGTTGCGGCGTTCGACTCGCGCACGGCGCTCCCGGCGCAAGCGCTGAAGCACCTCTGCGACCACCTCCTGCCGGACGACGTGCGCGTGCTCCGCGTGGATGACGCAGCACCCGGCTTCGACCCGCAGCGGGAGTGCGTCGGCAAGCTCTACCGCTATCTGATCCGCCTCGGATCCGATCCGTCTCCGGCCTGGCGGCACACCGCCTGGCGGGTCGCCGGCCCCCTGGATGTCGCTGCCATGCGGCTCGCTGCGGCCCATCTCGTCGGGACGCACGACTTCCGGGCCTTCCGGAGCGATCCCGGACCCGAGCGGCGCGCCGAGAGCACCGTGCGGACCGTCACGCGTCTCGACGTGGACGAGGCGTTCGGTCTGGTCCGTATCGAGGCCGAGGGGCCCGGTTTCCTGTACATGATGGTGCGCAACCTGTCGGCCTCGCTTGTGGAGGTCGGATCCCGGCGGCGTCCGCCGTCGTGGGCGGGGGAGGTGCTCGCCGCTCGCGAC
>JAIOPE010000164.1 GCA_021414065.1 Planctomycetota bacterium | reverse complement strand
GCGACCCCCAGACCCCCAGTCTGGTGCGCTACCAGGCTGCGCTACGGCCCGATCAAGGGTGGTGAGTAGTTACTCCAAGCGCTCTCGGGCCGCAAGCACCCGGGCGGGGTTCGGCCCCGATAAGAAGTCGGAGCCGAGGGGTTCGGGGAAGCCCCGAGACCAAGTCAGACGGGCGGCAGGCCGTGCAAGATGTTCTTGAGGACCTGGCTCGGCTTGAACGTCAGGACGCGGCGAGCCGGGATCAGGATCGGCACCGCGCGCTGCGGATCGCGGCCCATCCGGTCCTTCTTGTCGCGAACGACGAAGTTGCCGAACCCGGAGATCTTGATCTTCTCGCCGCGCTCGAGCGTCTCCTTGACGACGTTGAACACGGTCTCGACGATCTCGGCGGCCTCCTTCTTGGAGAACCCGCCCACCTTCTCGTAGACCGACTCGATGATGTCGGCCTTGGTCATGCGTGCCATGAGAACCAGGCTACAGGGCAGCCTAAGCTCTTGCAATCGCTCGCCGATCCCCTGGGCCACCTTCCCGTAAGTCCAATCGACGATTGGCCCTACGGCCGGCCTAGGATGGGCCGTGGCTTTTCCGTTCGGCAAGTGGGTGCTGATCGACCGCATGCCCGAGGAGCCGGTCATCGCCTTCGTCTATCTCGACCACCACGCCGGGCCCTCCGCGAAGGGCGGTCTCGCGAGCGACCTCGCGCTGGCGACCATGCCCACGCGCACGATCCGGCTATCGCCCGACACCGCGCTCTCGGAGCTCTCCGCCTCGGAGGTCCACGCCCGCCACCTGCCCGCGCAGCCCGACTGGCTCGCGCACTACGGCAAGCAGCCCGATCCCGAGAGCGCGTGGCATCGCGATCCGCTGCTCGCCGGCAAGTTCCACGCGAGCCACCCCGACGATATCCAGACGCTGGTCCACGACGGCGATCCGCGCCGGATGCGCCGCGGCCCCGAGCTGTGCTGGGTGCGCCTGCAGCGGATCGATCGCGCGCCCACACGCCGGCTGACCGAAGGCTTCGAGCCGAGCCGACACGTCTACCTCGCGGAGCTGCTCAACCAACCGCACACGTTGAAGAGCGTGTCGCGCGGCGATCGCATCAAGGTGATCAGCGTGCACGGCCTGCCCTACCCGCTCCACGTCACCGACGAGTACCTCGGCGAGCGCGAGCACTGGAAGATCACACCGTGCGACAAGTGCGGTTGCAGTGAGAGCTTCGATCCGCCGAGCGTGATGGCGAAGCTCCGGTTCCCCGACGCGGCGCCCGAGCTCGAGATCCAGCAGTTCACGTCGTACTGCCCGAACCCGAACTGCAACGGGCTCCAGCTGCTCGCGCGGCTCTGACGAGGTTCGTCGTCGGTCGTCGCGCTCGATCGCGAGTCGTCGCGAACCCACCACACCGTGGTGTTGTCGCGTCAGCGCGCCGGCGCCAACCGTGCAGAACGTTGTCCGCGACGCGTGGCACGCAGCATGCGAAGGCCACGCTCCGTGCGCCTGCTCGTGCTGATGGTGATCGCGGCCTGTGGTCCGCCTCCGCGCGCGACGGCGTTGCCCGAGCTGGTCCCGGAGGAGCGACCGCCGACCTGGCTCGATCGCACCGTCTCGCTACGCACCATGCTCGGCCGCGCGGGCATCGCCCTCGATACCGGTGGCGCGCGACGCACCCTCGCGTCGAAGGAGTGCGAGACCGGCCCCGCGCGACGCTGCGTGCGCTGCACCCTGCTCGACGAGCGCGATGGCCTGCCCGACACCGCGATGGAGGAGCTGGTCGCCGCGTTCGCGCGCTATCCGATCACGTTGCTCGACGCGGCGAAGATCGAGCGCGTCGCGCTCTGCCGGAAGCTCGACACCAACGACGGGGAAGACGAACCCGCAGGACTCGCCGACACCGAGTCGCGCGTGCTGTTCGTCAACGTGCGCTCGCTGCTCGTCCCCGATCGCGCCGGGCACTCGATCGACTACATCGCCGAGACCGCCCATCACGAGGTGTTCCACCTGCTCGACTTCCCCGCCGGGCCACGCCGCATCGACCTCGAGTGGGACCAGATCAACCCGAACGGCTTCGTCTACGGGGGCCGCAAGGGCGACGGCCGGCCGTTCGGCTTCGTCAACGCGTACGCCACCACCAACGGCGGCGAGGATCGCGCGTCGACGTTTCAGTTCCTGATGGCGCGGGGCCAGGAGCTCTGCGACCTGGCGATGGTGGACCCGACGCTGCTCGCGAAGGCGCGCGTCGTGTGGAGGCGCATCGCCAGCGTCGCGGATCTCGCGTTCCTGCGCGCCGGCGTGTCGTGCGCCGGCGACCTCGACTGAACGCTCGAGCTCAGTTCTCGCCGATCTCTTTTTCGAGCGCCTTCACCTCGGTGTCGACGTTCTTCTCGGTGATCCGCTTCGTCGCGTCCTCCTCGAAGTCCTCGGCGGTGGGCAGCTCGGATTCCTTCGCAGCAACCGGCGGCGCCGCGCTGCCACTGCCCGCGGCGGCGCTGCCACTGCCTGCTGCACTACCGGCGGCGACGGCGCTCCCCGCGGCGGGCTGAGCGCTGCCGGTCGCCGGTGCACTACCGGTCGCAGGCGCGCTTCCCGTCGTCGGGGCGGGCTCGTCCTTCTTGCCTCCGCACGCAGCGGCGAACAACACCAAGCTGATCATCAAGCGGTTCACGGCTTACCTCCCTTGAAGCCGGCCTTGAGCAGCTCCATGCGTCGTTCGTGTCGCGAGTCCTCGCGCTGGCGGGCGACATCGATGCGCACCGCGAGCCTGACGTCGTTCTTGAGCTCCGCGATCTCGCTCGCGCGATGCAGATCGGCCGTGCGCTGCGCGTGCAGCGTCAGCTCGAACTGCGTGTCCTCGCTGCCGAGGAACTCGTTCGCCCACTTCGTCCGCAGCGCGGCGATCCGATCGGCGCGACGCTGCTCGCGCTTCGCGGCCCACTCCTCGGCACGCGCGCGCACGGCAGCTTCACGCGCCGCACGTGCGGCCGCGAACTTCCGGGCCTTGATCGCGTTCTCCGCGGCGAGCTGCCGCGCGGCGTCGATCTTCGTTTGCTCGGCGGCGAAGTCGAAGTTCGCCGTCACCTCGAAGATGCCGACCTGGAGATCGCGACGCCGCGCCGGATCGCGCAGCGAGATCGTGCCGGTCGACACGCCCGTCGGAACGAACGCCTCGATCTCGAACGAGTCGCGGACGCGCGAGCGCACCGGCTTGTCGTCCCACAGGACGATCGCATCGGAGCTGAAGTTGCGCCCCGAGATCAGGATGCGCGTGCCGGGCTTGCCCTTCGGCGGCCAGAAGTTGCCGACGATCGGACGCTCGACGCGCTGCCCGCGATCCGGTCCCTCGGAGATCTCCTCGGGGACCCAGGCGCCGTCGACATAGGTCCAGACATCGCCGCGGCTCTCCCACCGGCCCTCGCGGAACCGGAGCCCCGGACGCGCCGCCTCTTCACGACCCGCCTGCCAGTTCCAGCCACTGCCGGCCCACTCCCAGCGACCGGGGATGAACACGAACCCGGGGCGCGCACCACGGCGCTCCTGCCGCGGCTCGGGTGGCGCTTCGCGCGGATAGCCGCCGTCCTCCCAGGTTCCGTCGACGAACGACCACTGGTCGCCGCGCCGCTCCCAGCGGCCTTCACGGAAGCGCTTGCCCGGACGCTCCGCTTCTTCGCGGCCCGCGATCCACTCCCAGCCGTTGTTGCGCCAGTCCCAGCGGCCCGAGATGTAGATGTGGCCCGGGCGCGCGCGGCGCGGCTCGAAGCGCGGCGCCGGCGGTGCCTCGCGCGGATAACCGCCGCCGTCTTCCCACGCCTCGTCGGTGAACGCCCACTGATCACCACGCTTCTCCCAGCGGCCCTCGCGGAACCGCTTGCCCGGACGCTCGGCCTCTTCACGGCCGTCGATCCATTCCCACTTGCCGCCGCGCCAATCCCAGCGACCCGGGACGAGCACGTAGCCCGGGCGCGCGCGGCGATTCTCGGCACGCGGTGCCGGCGGGGCTTCGCGCGGATAACCGCCGTCTTCCCAATCACCGTCGACGAACGCCCACTGATCGCCGCGCTTCTCCCAGCGGCCCTCGCGGAACCGCTTGCCCGGACGCTCGGCTTCTTCGCGACCGTCGATCCATTCCCACTTGCCGCCGCGCCAGTCCCCGCGACCCGGGATCAGCACGTCGCCCCTGCGCGCGCGGCGGTTGTCGGCGCGCGGCGCCGGCGGTGCCTCGCGCGGATACGCGGCGACATCGTCGTCCCACGCGCCGTCGACGAACGCGTAGACGTCGCCCTTCTTCTCCCAGCGACCCTCGCGCCACTTCTTGCCGGCGCGCTCCGGCTCGGTGCGTCCCGCTTCCCACTCCCACTTGCCGTTCTTCCAGTCCCAGCGACCGGGGATGAACACGTAGCCGGGGCGCGCACGCGGACGCTCGTTGCGCGGTGCGGGCGGAGCCTGCCGCGGGAACGCGGTCAGATCGTCTTCCCAATCACCGTCGACGAACGCCCACTGATCACCGCGCTTCTCCCACCTGCCGTCGCGGAACTTCTTGCCCGGGCGCTCGGCTTCTTCACGGCCGTCGTTCCACTCCCACTTACCGCCCTTCCATTCCCACCGCGCGCCCACGATCACCTGACCGGCGCGCGGCCGGCGCGCCCTCGGCGCGGGCGGAGCTTCACGCGGGTACGCCGCGGCCGCATCGTCTTCCCACGCGCCGTCGACGAACGACCACTGGTCGCCCTTCTTCTCCCACCTGCCGTCGCGGAACTTCTTGCCCGGGCGCTCGGCTTCCTCGCGGCCGTCGTTCCACTCCCACTTGCCGCCCTTCCATTCCCACCGCGCGCCCACGATCACCTGGCCGGCGCGCGGCCGGCGCGTCCTCGGCGCGGGCGGAGCTTCACGCGGATACGCCGCGGCCGCGTCGTCGGCCCAGCTGCCGTCGACGAACGTCCACTGATCGCCCTTCTTCTCCCACTTGCCCTCGTTCCA
This sequence comes from Planctomycetota bacterium, assembly GCA_021414065.1. Lineage (GTDB taxonomy): Bacteria > Planctomycetota > JAJSAM01 > JAJSAM01 > JAJVHW01 > JAIOPE01. The sequence continues at coordinate 299 of JAIOPE010000164.1, read as the reverse complement.
CTTCTTGCCCGGGCGCGCGGCTTCCTCGCGACCCGCGGCCCACTCCCACTTCCCACCCTTCCACTCCCAGCGACCCGGGATGAACACGTAGCCCGCGCGTGCACGCGCACGCTCGCGCCTCGGGGCCGGCGGTGCTTCGCGCGGATAGGCGAGGCGCTGCTTCTCCTCCTCGGCCCTCTTGGCCTCGGCCGCCTTGCGATCGTCGTCGCGCTTCTTCGCTTCGGCGGCGCGCTTGTCTTCCTCGGCCTTCTTGGCCTCGTACGCCGCCTTCTTCTCGTCCTCGCGCTTCTTCTCGGCCG
>JAIOPE010000163.1 GCA_021414065.1 Planctomycetota bacterium | reverse complement strand
GCCGAGGCGCGCGCCTGCACCGAGCGGAGTCTCGCGCTGTGCCGTGACTCGGGCGACCGTCTCACGGAGGCGCAGGCGACGTTCAACCTGGGCAATCAGATGGCCGACGCCGGGGAACTGACGGCGGCCGTTCCGGTCCTCGAGACCGCGCTCGCGATGTCGCGCGAGTTCGGCGTGCGCACGAACGTCGCGCAGTCGAGCTTCCTGCTCGGGAGCATCGCCCTCGACGCGGGCGACACGTCGCGCGCCCGCGCGATGCTCGAGGCGGCGCGCGACGAGGCGGTCGCGATCGGCCTCGCTCCGATGGACGCGCTCGCCCGCGTCCGACTCGCGAGCCTGCCGGGCGGCGACGCGGCGGACGCGACGCGCTGCCTCGCGGCGAGCGCGGCGACGATGGAGCCCGCGCACTCCTCGATCGCTTGGCTCTACCTCTGGCAGACGACGCGCGACCCGGCGCACCTGGCCGAGGCGGGGCGTCTGCACCACGCGGCGCTCGAGCGGATCCCCGAGGAGAACCGCGCCGCCGCGCTGCGGGACAACCGCCTGCTCCGCGCCGTCGCGACCGCGCTCGCCGCAGCGGAGTGAGCGCCGCGTCCGCGCGGTTCGCGGGGGGCTGTCCGCGGTGCCTCTTGGGTCGGCGGAGGACGTGTCGGGGGGCGAGGGCGCTCCGCGGTTCGATGGAACTCAACGCGCGCTCCGAGTACGCTCCACGAATGGCGGACGCGACCCGTGTGGGTGGTGATGGAATCCGCTTCGACATGATCGATCGGCGTCTGTTGCGGTCTGCGGTCCACTCCTCCCTGCGCGGGGCAGGTTTCGTGAGCCGGGGTACCAGTTAGTACTTGGAGGGTCCCGACGCGACCGTGGTGTTCAACGTCCAGGGCTCGAGTTGGGGCGAACGCTACTACTTCAACATCGGAATCCGGCTCCGCAAGAGCGACGCTCTTGCGAAACACTCGCAAACGAAAACACGTCCGTGTCGTTGCGTGGCGTTAAGAAGCGCAGTATAGTTCGTCCATGCCCGAGCCTGCGCACGTCACCCCACCCTACGGAGGCCAAGGACTCGCACTCCTGCGCACGCTGGCAGCACGCGGCAGTTCGACCTTCACGACCGAGGCGGCCCGCGACGCCGCTCGCGAAGCGGGCGTGAGCCTGTCGTACCTGCCCGTCCTCCTGCACCGCCTCGAGCGTTCAGGTTGGCTGCAGCGGATCAAGCAGGGCACCTACGCCCTGACCGCCGGGCTTGCCGGCTTCCCCGAGGCGCACCCATTCGCCGTCGCGATGGCGCTCGTCGATCCCTGCGCGATCAGCGGATGGTCCGCCCTGAATCACCACAGACTCACCGAGCAGATCCCGCGGGGCGTCACGCTGACGACCCCAAAGCGCGTCGTCACCCCGGCGATGCGCGGGGCGGTCCGCGCGGCGCCCTCCACGTGGGATGTCACCGGGCAGCGGTTCGAGATCGTCGTCGTGGTCCCGCCCCGCTTCTTCGGCGACGAGGAGATCTGGCTGGGCGACTCGCGCGTGCGCATCTTCGACCGGGAACGCGCGCTGCTCGACTGCTTCGCGCTGCCGCGCCGCTTCGGCGGGCTCGCGGAGGGGCTCGGCATCCTCGAGGAGCATCTGCGCGGCATCGACGTGGGGCGTCTCGCCGCCCACGCACTCCGCTACGGCGCGGACGTCGTCGCGAAGCGCGTCGGGTTCGCGCTCGAGCGCTTCGGCGTCGCCGCCGACGTCATCGAACCTCTGCGGGCCGTGCCGATGCGCGGGTTCCGGGCGCTCGATCCGACTCGTGATCCGCGCGGTCCCAGAAACCGGCGCTGGGGCCTGATCGAGAACCTGGCGTCGCCTCGGACGAAGCGATGAAGACGCTCCAGCGGCGCATCCAGGAGACTGCGAAGGCCTCGCGCGTCGGGCAACTCGTCGTCGAGCGCGACTACGCCCAGAGCTATGTGCTGCTGGGACTCGCGAGCGTCCAGGAACTGAAGGGAACACTCGTCTTCAAGGGCGGCACGGCGCTCAAGAAGGTCTACCTCGGCGACTACCGGTTCTCCGAGGACCTTGACTTCTCCGCAGTGGCGGCGCCGACGGGTGCGGATCTCGAGCGGGCCGTGCGCGCCGGCGTGGAGGCGGGTCAGACAGCGGCGCGTCGGTTTGCCGACGTCCGCATGAGCGTCACGCGCTACGAGGAACGCGAGTCGCACCCCGGCGGGCAGGAGGCGTTCAGCGTACGTGTTCAGTTCCCGTGGCAGCGGGAGCCGCTCGTTCCCGTGATGATCGAGGTGACCCAGGACGAGCCCGTGCTCCTGCCGGCGCCGCCGCTCCCGATCCTCCACGGGTACGACGAGTCCCTCGATGCAGAGGTGCGCACGTACTCGCTCGACGAGATCGTCTCCGAGAAGCTGCGCGCGACGCGGCAGACGCAGGCCAAGCTGGCCGCCCGCGGGTGGGTCCGCTCGCGGGCACGAGACTACTTCGATCTCTGGCACCTCGCGCGCCTCGCGCCCGGACGGATCGACTGGGGGCGCGTCGCCGCGGTCCTGCCTCGGAAGTGCGCGCACCGGCACGTGACGATCACAACTGTCGCGGACGTGTTCGACGCGGCGCTGCGCGACGAGGTACGCGCGACGTGGGAGCGGACGCTCGGCCCGTTCGTCGCGGAGTTGCCGGACGTCGAGGTGGTCCTGGCGGAGACCCGCGCGCGGCTCGACTCACTGCTTCGGCTGTAGGCGTCCGCGCTGTTCGCGCCAACGGCGGCGCCGGGAGCCCGGCGTCGAACGCCCCGGCGGGGACGCGGACCCGGATGTCGGCGTCGTTCGCGATACGAACCACTCGCGTGGAACCCGGATCGAAGCGGCGTCGCCGCGTGCGTCCCCGTCAGGTTGCGTGGACGAGCAACTCCGGCAGCGGCCCGGCGGCCCGCGCAGCGTCGTAGAGGTCGCACGCCTTCTGCGCGCTCAGCCAGAAGTCCGCGGTCGTCCCGAATGCGGCGCCGAGCCGCAGCGCCATGTCGGCGGTCACCGCCGACCGCCCGTTCACGATGCGGTTCACGACCTTGAAGTCGCAGCGCAGGTGGTCCGCGAGCTGCTTCTGCGTCATGCCCATGGGCGCGAGGAACTCCTCGCGGAGGATCTCGCCGGGCGTCGTGGGGGGGCGGGTGCGCCTTGTCGTCTTCATCGTCGGCCGGCGTGGTAGACGCGGATGCCCGCCTTCAACATGGACCCGCCTCCGGGAGCACGCGACGCCCTCACGGTCTGGTACGCTCTGCGCCGGTTCCGCATCCGGACCGAAGGAGCCCCTCGTGACCAGCCACACCTACACCGCGATCGTCGAGAAGGAAGGCGACGGCTACGTCGCCCTCTGCCCGGAACTCGACGTGGCGAGCCAGGGCGCGACGGTCGAGGAGGCCACTGCGAATCTGCGCGAGGCCGTCGAGCTCTTCCTCGAGTGCGCGGACCCCGAGGAGGTCGCGCGCCGCGTCCACACGGACGTCTTCGTCACGAGGTTCGAGGCGACCGTTGGGTAGGCTCCGCGTCCTCTCGGGGCGCGACGTCTGCAAGATCCTCGCGAACGCCGGCTTCGTCGAGGTCCGGCAGCGCGGCAGTCACGTCGTGATGCAGCGACGGACCGCGGCCGGGACGACGACGGTGCCCGTGCCGGATCACCGCGAGGTACGCATCGGCACGCTCCAGTCAATCATCCGCCAGTGCGGGCTACCGAGGGCTCTGTTCGAGGAGTAGCTCACCGCCCGCGGCGCGTGGCTCCGTCGTCTGCGGCTTCGTGAGCCCGAAGAAGAGGAAGCCGTTCCAGTGGGTCCCGGTCACGCCAGTCGCCGGACGTCACTCTCGTGTGCACCCTCGTGCGCACAATCGGGGGACGCAATCAAGATGCGGTCTGCTCAAGCGTTCTGCGCAGAACTCGGGTTCTCAGCCGCGCGCCACGCCATCGAGCGTGCGCTCACGTAGATGTCCGGGTCGTCGAGATCGCGCCAGGGGATGACGATGTGGCCGCCCGGCGGCCCGCGGAGGGGACCTCCGATGAAGTTCAGCGCGAGAACGAGGACGTCGCCGGCGGTCGTGATCCGTCCGGCCGCGATGATGGAGTCGCAGTCCGGCTTGCTGGGCCGCAGTCGCAGTTCGACGAGGCGCTCGCACCGGATCTCCACGGCTGGTGTCGGCCCCTGAAGTTCAGCGAGCATCACGCTGACTGTGGTGGGACCGATCTGCCCGCCCGTGGTGACGCGCATGTTCCGGAGGATCCCGTCGTGGAACCCGCGGCAGGAGGCGAGGAGTGCATCCACGTCGGCGGCGCTTGTGAACTGGGTCCATGTCGTCATCTGGGTTGTCTCCGTGCGCGACTTGCGTTCTACGACTACAGGTGCCGGAGGATCACCCGCAGCTTCGTGCCGAGGATGGCTTCCAACTCCTGCCTCAGGCGTTCGTCGAGTGCTGCGACCCGCGGGTTGAAGGCACTCAGGGAGAACCGCGCGAAGCCCTGCGGCCACTCATAGACGAGGTCGTGCAGAGTCAGCACCTTCGCGCAGCATGGAGTTGCATAGGTGGCGAGCGCGAACCCGCCAGTCGCGTCGTAGTCGTCGTCCATCCGGTCGGACCACCAGTCCGTGAGATCGCTGCGACAGGCAGGGCAGAGCACGCGTTCGAAGTTCCCGCCGCAGTCCATGAACTGTACGGCCTCCGAAGTGTCGATCTCGATCTCGTCGGCGGCCGGTAGAGCGGTGACGAGCCGGTCACGCGCCCGATGCTGACGTGCGGAGTCGGGAACGAAACGCGGATCGTCAGGGATGAGCGTGATCCAGTTGTCGGACATGGCTGACGGGAGATCGTAGCGCGCCGGGAATCGACGTCCACGCTAGGCTCGGCACCGATGGTGATTGGCGGTCGCACTCGATGGCGCCCTTCGTGGCTCACGCTGATCTTGAACGGCGTGGCAGTCAGCGTGCTGTTCGGACTCGTCGTGGCTGCAGTCGCCCCCGCAAGCTAACCTGTCGCTTCAGTCGAGGAGCGGCGGGAACCCGCTGCTGAGCGGCAACGTTGGGCAGGTTCATGAGAGGTGACTTGGGTGCGATGCAAGCAGTGTGGCGGGCGAGTTCGCTTCATCGCCGGCGGCATGGGCCAGTCGGACGCGCCCGGCGACTACTTGATCCTGGGGTCCGCATTCGTGGTCGCCGCCGTTGTGCTCTTCCTCGTCTCGCGGAGCTACCCGACCGGCTCATGGCACTGGTGGGCGCTCCTGTGTGGAGTTACGGCTCTCGCGATGCTCGTGTACATCCCCGTGGCCATGACCGACGGCTACGGGAACAAGTGCGAGTCTTGCGGGGCTGAGCATCCGGCACGCCCTTGGTCGCGCTGAACCACCGCACTGCCGTCCCGGCCGCGCCCAGTTCGGGGAGGGTTGCACTTGCCCCCCAAACTCTCGGGTTCGGAACCGAGAAGCCGGCGGGGGGCGGGGGGGAGCCGCCCGCCTTCGCGACGCTTCGCGTCGGCTACGGCGGGCGGCCGCCGTGTTGGTTGGCGGAGCCAACGTAGCCGCCGCGCAGCGGCGCGAAGTTGCGGTGGACGGCGCGGGGCACGAGAACTCGGCCATGCCGAAGATCGTCGTCACGCACTGGGTGCACCCGGAGGTCGTCGAGGCGCTGCGTCCGCACGGGGAGGTGGACGCGAACGACGGGCGGGAGTCGTGGGCGGCGGACGAACTCGGCCGGCGGGTGCGCGACGCCGATGCGGTGGTCGTCTTCATGCCGGACCGCGTGGACGACGCGTTCCTCGCCGCGGCGCCGCGGCTCCGGATCGTCGCAGGCGCGCTGAAGGGCTTCGACAACCTCGACGTCGCGGCCTGCACGCGGCGCGGGGTGTGGGTGACGATCGTCGAGGACCTGCTCACGGTGCCCACGGCGGACCTGGCGCTCGCGTTGCTCCTCGCGCTCACGCGGAACGTCGTCCCGGGCGACCGCCGCGTGCGTGCGCCGGGGTACGCCGGGTGGCGGCCGGTGCTCTACGGCTCGGGGCTCGAGGGGCGGCGCGTCGGGATCGTCGGGTACGGGCGCCTCGGGCGCGCCGTCGCGAAACGGCTCGCGGGGTTCGACGCGGAGGTGGTCGTCCACGATCCGGCGGCCGCCGGCGACCCGCGGGCGCTCCCGCTCGCGGAACTCCTCGCCACGAGCGACCACGTCGTCCTCACGGCGCCGCTCGTCCCGGCCACGTTCCACGCGCTCGACGCCGCGGGCCTCGCGCAGATGAAGCCGGGCGTGTACCTCGTCAACGTCGGCCGCGGGTCGGTGGTGGACGAGGGGGCCGTCGCCGCGGCGCTCGCGACGGGGCGTCTCGCCGGGTACGCCGCCGATGTGTTCGAGTTCGAGGACCTCTCGCTTCCGGCCCGGCCGCGCGCGATCCCGCCGGCGCTGCTCGCCTTCCCCGACCGCACCGTGTTCACGCCGCATCTCGGGTCGGCGGTGGACGACGTCCGCCGCGAGATCGCGCTCTCGGCCGCGCGGAGCGTGATCGACGCGCTCGACGGTCGAAAGCCGCGTGGCGCGGTGAACGACGTGCGCTAGCGTCCCGCCCCATGACCACCCTCACCCCCGCCGCCCTCGTCACGCAACTCCGCTGGCGCTACGCCGTGAAGAAGTTCGACGCCGCGCGCAAGATCCCCGCCGAGACGTGGGCCGCCCTCGAGGAGGCGCTCGTCCTCTCCCCGTCGTCGTACGGCCTCCAGCCCTGGCGGTTCGTGGTCGTGGACGACCCGGCCGTCCGCGCGAAGCTCCAGCCGCTCTCGTGGAACCAGGCGCAGGTGACGGAAGCGTCGCACTTCGTCGTGCTCGCGGCGCGGCCGACGACGACCGAGGCCGACGTGGACGCGTTCATCCAGCGCATGTGCGAGGTCCGCGGCGGCACGCCCGACGCGCTCGCGGCGTACCGCAAGATGATGGTCGGCGGCGTCGTCAAGGCGATGAGCCCTGAACTCCAGGGTCACTGGGCCGGGCACCAGGTCTACATCGCCCTCGGCAACTTCATGACCGCGGCCGCCGCGCTCGGCGTGGACACCTGCCCGATGGAGGGCATCAACCCCGCCGGATACGACGAGGTCCTCGGACTCCCGGCGCAGGGCTTCAAGACGCTCGTCGCGTGCGCCGTCGGGTACCGCTCCGCGGACGACAAGTACGCCGCCGCGCCGAAGGTGCGGTACGCCACGACGGAGGTCGTCCGGCACGTGTGACTTGGACGCGAACAGACGCCGCCGGGACGGTCCTCTGCCCTCGTCAAGTCGTTCGCATCAGACATCGGCTTTCGGGGGCGGACTAGCCAGTCCCATTCGTGCCCCACTGACTCGAATGCCGCCGCGACTCAGCCCATGGCAGGTGCGGGCCGACCCATGTGGTCGTCGTCGCTTCGTATACGGCGCCGCTGCTCACTTCGACGCGGCCGGAGACGCGCAGCTCCCAGCAACGGCGTGGCTTGCCGCGGACTTCCTGCCACCGCGACGACGGGAGTGTGGCGATCTCAAGACGGGCCGCGCGGACTGCGGACATCGGCAGGTGGTGCTTGTCCACCTGCTCCTGGAATCGCAGGATGGCGAGGCGGGTCGCATAGGCGTCGGCGCTGTTCTCGGCAGATGGCGGGGCGTCCGGCAGCAGGTCGATGTCGATGGGGTTGGCGCGGCCTACGAGGAAGCCGAGGAGCCAGTAGCCGTCGTAGTCGGAGTAGCGACTGACAAACGTGCCGACCACGCCCGCCACGACGCTCTGCATCGTTCTCAGCTTCGCGCAGCGGGGACGTGCGCCGCTGGCGCTGCGGCCCTCCGTCACCCCGGCCGCGACCCGCCCCGCAACGCCGTGACTTCCGCCCGCAGCGACGCCACTTCGGCCTTCAACGCGACGATCTCCGCGCGGAGAGTCGCGAGTTCGTTGGCGGGGGACGTCGGCGTCGGCGTTGGCGCGAGTGCGGCGGCCACCGTGACGACGGGAACCGCCGCCGCTGGTGTCGCAGGCGGCGCCGGCGCTGGCGGCGGATTCCGCGGCGGGAACGCCGTCACCGACCAACCGGGGTCGGGAGTTCCGGGCGGCGGGACGTAGTCGATGTCGGCCGGACTCGGCGGATCGTCGGCGGGTTGGGTCGTCGGGGGCTGATAGACGCCGGGAGCGTGGGCCGCGCCGGCGGCGGCCGCGACGCCGGATGACTTGCTGCCGACCCACGAGACGTGCCCGGCGGGGGCGCCGCTCGGGTGCAGACCGGGAGACGATCGACCCGAGCCCGACGCCGCGCCGGCGCTCGCCTCGCCGGGCGGCGTGAGCAGGTGCTCCCAGCGGGCGACGCGCTGGCCGGTCTCGCGGGCGAGGTGGCGGACGAGGCCGCGGGCCGCGAGTCCCTGCAAGACGGCGAGGGCCTCGTCGATCGTCGCGATGCGGCACATGCGCTCGGTGCGACGCTGGAGTTCCTGCTCGGTCTGCGGACCGCGGAGCATGAGTTCGGCCATCACGGCGGCCTCGGGCTTCGTCAGGCCGATCTGGTCCGACAAGCGCTCGCTGTAGCGGACGGCGCGGCCGAAGTCGCGCTCGACGACCGTGACCCAGCCGTCGATCCGAAGCTGCTTCAGGCAGCCCTCGACGATGAACTCCTCGATCGACGTCTCGGGGTCGCGGTTGCTGCGCTGGTTGCAGGCCAGGACCAGGGAGTTCAGCGTCAAGGGGTACTGCTCGGGCGTCGAGTATCGTTTCTCGACGAGCGAGCCGAGGATGCGGCGCGACGTGCGGTCGAGGTGCATGGCACGAGGCTACCACGCGGCGCGGCGGGCTCCGAACCGCACGGCGACCGACTCCTCCCCGGGTGAACGGTGAACGGGCCGCGCGGCCTCGGTAGTCTCCGGGGATGGCCGACATCCATCGCGACGAACTGGAAGTGGACGTGCTCTTCGTGGGCGCGGGACCCGGAACCCTCGCCGGCGCGCTCCGGCTCGCCCAACTCCTCGACGAGATGGAGAAGAAGGGCGACAAGCGGGCGGCCGACTTCACCGTCGCGCTCATCGAGAAGGCCGCGGAGCCGGGGCAGCACTCCTGCTCGGGCGCGGTACTCGACCCGAAGGCGCTCAAGGAACTCGTCCCCGACTACCGCGCGCTCGGCTGCCCGATCGAGGGCGACGTCGGCCACGACGAGGTCTGGTACCTCCACGAGCAGTCGCGCATCCGCGCGCCGTTCGTCCCCGCGGCGCTGAAGAACGAAGGTCTGCACGTCATCTCGCTCGGGCGCCTCGTCCGCTGGATGTGGGACCTCGTGGACAAGACGGGGAAGGTGAACCTCTTCCCGGCCACGGCGGGGTCGGAGCTCCTCTTCGACGGCGACCGCGTGGCGGGTGTGCGCACCGGCGACAAGGGCGTGGACAAGCACGGCAACCCGAAGGGCAACTTCGAGCCAGGGATCGACATCAAGGCGAAGGTCACGATCCTCGGCGAGGGCGTGCGCGGGTCGCTCGCGAAGACGCTCATCGCGAAGCAGGACCTCGCGAAGGACAAGGACCCGCAGGTCTACGCGATCGGCATCAAGGAACTCTGGCAGATGCCGAAGGGCACGGTGAAGCCGGGCCAGGTGTTCCACACGATGGGCTGGCCGCTCCGCGACGAAACGTACGGCGGCGGCTTCATCTACACGATGGCCGACGACATCATCGACATCGGCCTCGTGGTCGGCCTCGACTACAAGGACCCGAACCTCGAGCCGCACGCGCTCTTCCAGAAGCTGAAGACGCACCCCGAGGTCGCGAAGCTCCTCCGCGGGGGGAAGATGATCCAGTACGGCGCGAAGGCCCTGCCCGAGGGCGGCTGGGACACGATCCCGCGCTGCTTTGCCGACGGTGCGATGCTGATCGGCGACTCCGCGTCGTTCTTGAACCCGATGCGCCTGAAGGGCATCCACACCGCGATGAAGACGGGGATGCTCGCGTCGGAGACGGCGTTCGACGTGCTCCTCGGCGACCACGGCCACGACGACGCCCACGGCGGTCACGGCGATGCGCACGGTCATGATGCGCATGGTCACGACGACCACGGTCACGACGACCACGCAGCTCACGACGCTCACGGTCATGACGACCACGACGACCACGGCCATGGCCACGTCGCGCCCGACCCGCTCACGCTCCCGCTCGCGGGCTACTGGACGAAGATCTGCGGCTCGTGGGTCGCCGAGGAGCTGCGCTTCTCCCGCAACTTCCACAAGGGCTTCAGCCACGGCACGCTCGGCGGACTCGTCAATGCGGGGTTCATGCTCGCGACGAACGGCGAGGGTCTCTTCGGCGGTGGCAAGGGCCACGCGTCGCACGAGGCGATGGAGACGGTGGATCACTACGTCGAGCACAACCTTCTCGGCGAAGAAGCGCGGACGCACCAGCGTCCGAAGTACGACGGCACGCTGACGTTCGACAAGCTGACCGACGTCTACCACTCCGGCACGAAGCACGACGAGGACCAGCCCTGTCATCTCGTGGTCGCCGACACCGATCTCTGCGTGACGAAGTGCGCGAAGGAGTTCAACAACCCCTGCACGCGCTTCTGCCCCGCGCAGGTCTACAACATCGTCGAAGACAAGGGAGCGGCCACGGGCAAGCGACTGCAGATCGACTTCTCGAACTGCGTGCACTGCAAGACGTGCGACATCGCCGACCCGTATCAGATCATCACGTGGATCACGCCCGCCGGCGGCGACGGCCCGCGCTACGACCGTCTGTGAGCCGTTTCTGTGAACGGCTTCCTGTGAACGGGCTCCTGTGAACGACAACGCGTCCGCGTGAAGATCGACAAGCCGCTCCTCGAAGGCCGATTCGTCCGCCGCTACAAGCGGTTCCTCTGCGATGTCGTGCTCGATGCACCGTTCCGCGGGGCGCGCGAGCACACGGTCCACTGCCCGAACTCGGGTTCGATGATGGGCCTCCAGACGCCCGACGCTCGAGTGATCGTCTCCGACTCCGAAGACGACAAGCGCTCGCTTCGTCTCACGCTGGAGCGCGTCCGGGACGGTCGCGGCTGGGTCGGCGTGAACACGATGCTCCCGAACCACATCGTGCGCGACGGCATCGAGCGAGGACTCGTCCCTGAGCTGACGGGCTACGACGACGTCCGCAGCGAGGTCGTGTGCGGTCCGCACTCGCGCATCGATCTGTGCCTCACGGGGGCGGGCCGTCCGCGGACCTGGGTCGAGGTGAAGAACACCACGCTGAGAGACGGCAACGTCGCGCGGTTCCCCGACTCCGTCACGGAACGCGGGCGGAAGCACCTCGGCGAACTGGAACGACTGGTTCGCGAGGGCGACCGCGCCGTGATGTTCTTCCTCGTCAACCGCACCGACTGCGACGCGATGGGGTCCGCAGACGACATCGATCCCGAGTACGGCGCGGCCCTGCGGCACGTCGCGGCGCACGGGGTCGAGTTGCTCGCGTGGCGCGTTGCGTTCCGAGGGGCGTCGGTGTCGGTGAAAGCACCCGTCCCCATCCTGCTCTGACGGGGGGCGCCGGCACGACTTCACTCGCGGGCGGCGCCGGTCCGATGAGTCTCACGCTGAGAGAAGGACTGCCGCGGACTGGCAGTTCAAGCGTGAGGTGCACATTGAACGAGACATCCACAGGCGAGAAGAAGGACGTCGGCGGCGAGCGCGAGTGGGAGAGCGTCGTGAAGCGCATCTCCGACCGCATCCGTTCCGCGCCGGGAACTGCCGGTCCCAGCACCAGTTCCACCGGCGACCTCGCCCAGGAACTGGCCGCGCTCGAGCGCCGCGCGCTCGAAGCCGAGGGAACGCTCGTCCGCGAGCGCGACGCCTACACCATCCGCGTCCGCGAGATGGAGGACAAGCTCCGCAAGCTCGAGCCCTGGCTGCGCCGTCTCCGCCAGGAGTTCCAGGACGCGAGCCAGCAGCGTGACAAGCTGCAGGCGCGCCTGGACGAGGCCGAGAAGTCCATCGTTGCCGCGCCCAGCCGGTCCCCCGAGCAGGACGCCGCGCTGCGCGCCGAGCGCGAGGTCGCACTGCGCGAGGCCGAGGCCGCCAAGGCCGCCCGCGACGCCGCGCTCGCCGAGGCCGCGTCGCTCCGCACCCGTCTCGAGAACGACCTGCGCACCCTCCAGGAGTCGTGGAAGCAGCGCATCGAGACCGCCGAAGGCTCGCGCGACAAGGCGCTCGACGAGGTCAAGGGGCTCCGCACGCAGCTCGGCGCCCAGCGCCGCGCCGAGGAGGAGATCAAGCGCCTCGTGAAGGAGAAGGAGGCGCTCGAGACCACGACCGCCGCGCACAAGGCGGTGGCCCGCGCTGCGCAGGAGGAAGCCGAGGGCGTCCGCCAGAAGCTCGCCGACACCGAGAAGCAGGCCGGCCGGGCCGGGGACGAGGCGAAGGGCTGGATCGTCCGCGCCGACGAGCTCTCGAAGAAGCTCGAAGCCGCCCAGTCGGAACTCGATCGCTTCCGCGACGAGAACCGCGCGATCCAGGTGCACGTCGCGAACGCCGAGAGCGCGATCAAGGAGCTGCGCGCCGAGAACGACCGCGTCCGCCACGAGCTCTCCGAGCGCGAACGAACGCTCGGTGGCGCCCGCGCCGAGTCCGACGCCCTGAAGAAGACGCTCGAGAAGCTCCGCATCGAGATCGCAGAAGCCCGCCAGGCGGCCGAACGAAGCGTCGCGGATGCATCGAGCGCACGCCGCGAGATCGAGGCCCAGGCCCGCGAGAACGAGCGGCTGAAGTCCGAGAGCGCAGCCGAGCGCAAGAAGACGGCGGACGATCTGAACCACGTGCGAGCCGAGGCGGCGGAAGCGCGCGAGCTTGCGGAAGAGGCGATGCGCGCCGAGGAGCAGGCGCGCCGGGCCGGCCACGAGACGGCTGAGCGCCTGGCGGCCGAGCAGAAGGCACGTGAGGAGGCCGTGGCTCGCGCAGCCGACTTCGAGGGCAAGTTCGACCACGCGCAGATCGAGGCGGCCGATGCCCGTCGCACGATCGAAGAGGTTCGCGGCACGGCAAACGCACTCGAGGTCGAGAAGGCCAACATGGTCCGCTCGCTCGAAGAGGAACGCCACGGCGCTGCGAAGCGGTTCGAGGCAGCGGAGACGAGCTGGCGCTCGCAGCTCCGCGCTGTGGAGGGCCGGTTCGAAGCCGACGTCCACAGGGAGCGCCAGCGCGCCGCAGATCTTGAGGACTCGCTGCGCATCGCCGAGCGCCGCCACGCCGACGCCATCGCGCAGCGCGAAGCGGACATCCTGCAACTGCGCACGGGAGTCGCCGACTTCGTGCGCCGGAAGGCCCAGGAACTGCTCGAAGGGATGGCGATCGTCACCGGGGTCGGGATCGACGTCGGTGTGCCGATCGCCGCAGAGGAGGTCTCACCTCCGCCGACGGTGGAAGTCACCGTCGCGATGGCGGACATCATCCGCAACCGCATCCCGGCGGCGACGCCGGTTTCGGACGCATCGGATCCTGTCGCCGACGTCGGCGAACCCGACTGGGACCGTCTCCTCTCCGACGTGCAGGCGCTCCGGTCCGAGGTGGAGGGGCTCCGGACGCCCGACCATGTGCCGGACGAGACGGCGAGCATCAGTGTCGAAGAGGCATGCGCGGCGGCGGCCGAGGTGGACGACCAGAGCAACACCTGCACGGTGGAGCCGGAAAGCGCCCCGGGCGCTGCGGACTCGGGCGCGGCATCGCAGCAGACCGACACGACCGACACGCGCGGCGGCCGCCGCCGTCGTCGCCGGTAGATCAGCGCGCGTCAGCCGACTCTCGTTTCGGTCCCTGCACGCGTTCGGCGGGCGGCCCGCTATCCTCGCGGCGATGTCATCCTCCCGCCGCGGTTCGTTGGCGTTGCTCGCACTGATGTTCGTTGCAGCGCTCGTCGCGATCGCCGTCTGGGCGCTCCGCGATGAGCCGCGCGAGCCGTCGGCGCCGACGCGCACCGCGCCTGCGGCGCCGACGCAACCCCGCGCAGCGGGACCGGTTCGTACCCCGGAGCGCGTCGCGAAGCCCCGCTCCGAGTCCGCACCGACCGTACGTCCGAAGGACATCGCGCCGCCGGCGATCCGCGACCCGGCGGCCGTCTCGCTGAAGAGCGCAGTGAAGGTCCACGTGATCGTCCGGCGCTCGAACGGCGGACCAGCGGCGGGCGCCGACGTCTACGCGCTGGACCCGCTCGGCGAGCACACGACGCCGCCGGGGCCGCCCGTGCGAGTCCGCAAGTCCGCGGACGACGGCGGGCGCGTTGACTTCGACATCGCCGGGGGCACGACCGTGCTGCGGTTCCTCGCGTCACTCGACGGCGAAGCGGCCGCATCGGACGGCATCGACGTCGCAGACGGCACAGAGCGCACGGTCGAACTGGACCTGGCGCCCGGGGTCACGCCGAGGATCCGCGTCGTGGACGTCAACCGCACGGTGATCGCCGGTGCGGTGGTGCGGGTCGAGAGAGTAGGAGGCGGCGGCACGTGGCCCCTCGTGGTGCAGGGCATGACAGACGGTGCCGGTGACGCGGTGCTGCCCACGATCCCCACGGGCGACTTCGTCTGGGCGCTCGACGTGAGCGCCAGCGCGTTCGGCTTCGCGACGACCCGGCAGCACGTCGGACCCGCGGCGGCGCGCGATGGGACCGTCGTGATCGAACTGACGCGAGCCGCGACCGTGCGGGGTCGCTGCGTGGACGAGGCGGGGGCGCCGGTCGTCGGGGCGTCGGTGCGCGTTGCACCGCAGGACGTCCGCGGTCGGACGGATGCCGAGGGCCGGTTCTCGATCGTGGGACTCGCGACGGAGGGCGGGTCGGTTGCCGTCGAGCATCGCGACTACGCGCCCTCGGTGGTGACCGACGTGCGGCCGGCGGCCGACGTGGCCGACGTGGGGGACATCGTACTCCGGCCCGGCGGCCCCCTGACCGGCGTGGTCACGGACGCCGAGGGCAAGCCGGTCCGCGGAGCCGACATCCAGGTGACCAACGCCGCCGCGCTGTGGTGGCGCTCGGCGGCGACCGACGCCGAGGGTAGGTTCCGCGTGGAGCACCTGGCCGACGCCGCGCACGAAGTCGTCGCGAAGGAGCCGCGCGAGGCCGGCCGCGACTGGGCGACGCTTCGCACGGCCACGCAGACCGGCGTTCGCGCCGGCGCCGAGGTTCACCTTCAGCTCACCGGTGCCCTCTCGGTGTACGTTCGGTTCCTCAACGACAGCGACAGCTCCCCGGTCGTCGTGTCCTCCGTGAAGCTCACCGCGACGCCAGCCGGCGCCGCCCCGGACGCGATCGCATGGGCCTGGGCCGGGTCGAATCTCGACGCCGTGCGCTTCCAACCGGCCCACGCGGGCGTGTTCGACGTGACGGTTGAGATACCCGGCTACGACGCCGGGACCGCCAAGGGCGTAGATGTGTCGGCCGACCGCGAGACGCGGATCGACGTGATGTTCCGGCGGCGGGCGCCTTAGCGCCGTCCTTCGGGAACTGGACTTTGATTTCGACGGTGTGGAAACTATCGAAATGCAAGGTGTCGAGGTCCTCGCGACTGAGTTTCGGCTGCTCTCCGACCCCGTCCGGCTGAGGGCGCTGCGGATCCTGTCGCGCGAGGAACTGGCGGCCGGCGAGGCGGCCGACGTGCTCGGGATCTCGCGGTCCACGGCGTCGAAGCATCTGGCGCAGCTTCGCGAGGGCGGGTTCGTCGTCGAGCGCCGCGACGGCCGACACACCTGCTTCCGGGTGCCGCACGAGTTCAGGGACGACCTTCGCTGGAACGCGTTCTTCCTGCGTCTCGCGCAGGAGCCCGACGCCGACGGTGATCTTGCGCGCCTCGACGAAGTGCTGAACCGCCGCCGCGAGGGGAGCGACCAGGGCGCCGCGAAAGCGTTCGTTCCCGGGAAGTCGTGGGCGGCGTGGTCGAGGGCCCTGACGCACCTGGTCCCCGGCGGGCTCCGCGCGGTGGACCTCGGCTGCGGCGACGGCGCCCTCACGCTGGAGATCGCGCGGTTCGCGACGTCGGTCGTGGGCGTGGACCGGCGGGGCCCGGCCATCCAGGCCGCGCGGGCCCGTGCCGCGAAGCGTGGCGTCGATCACGTGAGGTTCGACGAGTTGGACATCCTGACCGACGCGCTCCGCGGCGGGCCGTTCGACCTCGCCGTCGCGTCGCAGGTGCTCCAGACGTTCGACGCGCCGGAACTCGTTCTCCGCGCCGCGCACCGCGCGCTGCGACCGGGCGGGCGGCTCGTCGTGCTCGACCTGCTGCCGCACGACGAAGCCTGGGTCCGCACGCGGCTCGGCCACAAGCACCAGGGTTTCCAGCCCGGCGTACTGAAGCGCTGGTTCGCATCGGCCGGGTTCCGGCAGGTGCGTGTGGAGCGTGTCGCGGGCGGGCCGAAAGACCCGTTCCGCGTGGTGCTCGCGACGGGCGTTCGCTCAAGGAAGGAAACGACATGACGAGGAAGGTCCTCCCCTGGCTCGACGCCGTCCGCGCCGAGGCGCTCCACGCGCTCGCCGCGCAGCGGATCATCGTGTTCGACGGCGCGATGGGCACGCAGCTCCAGGCGCGCAACCTCACTGCGGCCGACTTCGGGGGCCCGGACCTCGAGGGCTGCAACGAGAACCTCGTCCTCACGCGGCCCGACGTCATCCGGTCGATTCACGAGGCGTACTTCAACGCGGGCGCCGACGTCGTCGAGACCGACAGCTTCGGCGGCACGGCGATCGTGCTCGCGGAGTACGGGCTCGAGTCGAAGGTGCAGGAGCTGAACTCGGCGGCCGCGCGGATCGCGCGCGAAGCGGCCGCGGCGATGTCCACGCCGCACCGGATGCGTTTCGTCGCGGGCTCGATGGGGCCGACCACCAAGGCGATTTCGGTGACGGGCGGCGTGACGTTCGCGCAGTTGGTCGAGAACTTCCGCGAGCAGGCGCGGGGTCTCGTTGCGGGCGGCGCGGACCTGCTCCTCGTCGAGACGCAACAGGACACGCGCAACGTGAAGGCCGCGCTGCTCGGCATCCACGATCTGTTCGACGAGATCGGCGCGCGCGTTCCGGTGATGGTGTCGTGCACGATCGAGCCCATGGGTACCATGCTCGCGGGCCAGGGCGTCGAAGCGTTCTGGACGAGCATCTCCCACTTCGACCTGTTCAGCGTGGGGATGAACTGCGCCACCGGTCCCGAGTTCATGACGGACCACCTGCGTTCGCTCTCGGACCTCGCGCGACACCGCGTCTCCGTGATGGCGAATGCGGGCCTGCCCGACGAGAACGGTCTCTACGGGTTGACGCCGGCGGGCATGGCGGCAGCCGTCACGCGCTTCGCCGAGCACGGCTGGATCAACGTCGCCGGTGGTTGCTGCGGCACGGGCCCCGAGCATGTGAAGGCGATCGTGCAGGCGATCGAAGGCCGCCGCCCGCGCGCGATCCCGGACCACCGGCGCACGTTGCTCTCCGGGATCGACTTCCTGGAAGTCACCGACGAGATGCGGCCGGTGATCGTCGGCGAGCGCACGAACGTGATCGGAAGCCGCAAGTTCAAGCGACTCATCACAGACGAGAAGTTCGAGGAGGCGGCCGAGATCGGCCGCGCGCAGGTCCGCGGCGGCGCGCACCTCGTGGACGTGTGCACTGCGAACCCCGACCGCGACGAGATGCGCGACATCGATCGCCTGCTGACGCACCTCGTGAAGATGGTGAAGGCCCCGCTCGTGATCGACTCGACCGACGCGTCCGTGATCGAGCATGCGCTCACCTGGTGCCAGGGCAAGGCGCTCATCAACTCGGTGAACCTGGAAGACGGAGAGGAGCGTTTCGAGACGGTCGTGCCGCTTGCGTTGCGCTACGGCGCGGCGCTCGTCGTGGGGTGCATCGACGAAGACCCGTTGCAGGGAATGGGCGTCACGCGGCAGCGCAAACTCGAGATCGCGCGGCGGAGCCACGAGATCCTCACGACGCGGTTCGGCGTGCGCGAAGAAGACATCGTCTTCGACCCGCTCGTGTTCCCGTGCGCGACGGGTTCCGCGGACTACGTGGGGAGCGCCGTCGAGACGATCGAGGGCGTGCGTCTCATCAAACATGCGTTCCCGCGGTGCCGCACGCTGCTCGGCGTGTCGAACGTGAGCTTCGGTCTCCCCGAGGCCGGGCGCGAAGTGCTCAACGCAGTGTTCCTCTACCACAACGTGCAGGCGGGGCTCGACCTCGCGATCGTGAACAGCGAAGGGCTCGAGCGGTATGCGTCGATCCCCGACGACGAGCGGCGACTCGCCGAGGACCTGCTGTGGAATCGTGGTGACGACCCTGTTGCCGCGTTCGCGGCGCACTTCCGCGGTCGCGCGGCGAAGGCCCCGAAGGACCGGTCCACGCTTCCGCTCGACGAGCGCATCTCGCGGTGCATCGTCGAGGGCACGAAGGAAGGTCTCGCGGAGGATCTCGCGACGAAGCTGAAGGAGGCGCTGCCGCTCGAGATCATCAACGGCCCGCTGATGAGCGGCATGGACGAGGTCGGGCGCCTTTTCAACCGCAACGAACTGATCGTGGCGGAGGTGCTCCAAAGCGCCGAGGCGATGAAGGCCGCGGTGTCGTTCCTTGAGCCGTTCATGGACAAGCTCTCGAGTTCCACGAAGGGTACGATCGTGCTCGGCACGGTGAAGGGCGACGTCCACGACATCGGCAAGAACCTCGTGGACATCATCCTGTCGAACAACGGCTGGAAGGTGATCAACCTCGGCATCAAGGTCGAGCCGCAGAAGTTCGTTGCCGCTGCGCGCCTCCACAAGCCCGACGCCATCGGGCTCTCCGGGCTCCTCGTCAAGTCGGCGCAGCAGATGATCGCGACGGCCGAGGATCTGCGCGCCGCGGGGATCGACGCGCCGATGCTCGTCGGCGGCGCGGCGCTCTCGCGCAACTTCACGGTGAACCGCATCGCGCCGGCGTACGGCAGCCTCGTGCTCTATGCCCGCGATGCGATGGACGGTCTCGCGCTGATCGAGCGCATCCGTAAGCCCGACGAACGCTCCGCGTTGCTGACGCTCGCGTCGAAGACCGACGAGAAGGCCGCGCCCGTCACTGAACTGAAGGTCGCGAGCGAGGCGGCCGCGGTGCGGAGTCGCGAAGTTCCGATCGACATCGAGATCCCTTCCGTGCCCGACCTCGTCGAGCACCGTGAGCGTTGGACGAACCTCGACGACGTCTGGGAGTGGATCAACCCGGCGATGCTCTTCGGGCGCCACATGGGGCTCCGCGACGCGAAGCGCAAGCTCGACGAGGGCGACGAGAAGGCCGAGAAGGTCCGCGCATCCGTGGACGAGGTGAAGGCGATGGCCCGCAGTGGCGTCGGACTCCCCTCGGGGTTCGCGTTCGAGGGGATGCGCGTCGATGCGGTGTGGCGGTTCTTCCGCGCGGTCTCCGAGGGCAACCGCGTCGTGCTGTTTCACGAGGACGGTCGCGAAGCCGCGCGGTTCGACTTCCCGCGGCAGCGGAAGGAAGACGGCCTGTGCCTCGCCGACTACGTGCTGCCGCCGCAGGGCGACCGGTTCGACCACGTTGCGGCGTTCGTCACGACGGCGGGTGCGGGCATCCGCGATCTGTCGGCGCGCCTGAAGGACGACGGCCGATTCGTTGCGTGTCACGCGTTGCAGGCGCTCGCCGTCGAGTCGGCCGAGGCCGCTGCGGAAGTGCTCCACGCGAGGATCCGCGCGCTCTGGGGCTTCGCCGACGCGCAGGACACGTCGATGATGGACCGCTACCAGGCCAAGTACCGCGGCAAGCGCTACTCGTTCGGCTACCCCGCGTGCCCCGACCTCGAAATGCAGGACCCGCTCTTCCGCGTGCTCGACGCGGCGTCGATCGGCGTGCAACTCACCGACGGCCACATGATGGACCCGGAGGCGAGCGTGTCGGCGCTGGTGTTCCATCACCCGGCCGCACGGTACTTCGCGGTGTAGCTCGTCTCACGGGTTGACAACTGTCGCGGACACTGATACAGTCTCCGCGTGCTGACGATCGACCTCGACGCGCCGGAGCCACTGCACGAGCAGATCGTGCGCGGCCTGCGGCAGGCGATCGCGCGTGGTGCGGTGCGTGTCGGCGACCGGCTCCCGTCCGTCCGGCAACTGGCGGGCGACCTCGCGGTGAACTTGAACACGGTGGCCCGCGCGTACCGACGGCTCGAGGACGACGGGCTCGTCCGCGTGCGGCACGGTCAGGGCGTTGTCGTCGTCAGCGCGCACGTCTCCGACGGCACGCGGAGCGAGTCCGTTGCGTCGCTCGACCGTGCGCTCGACTCCGCGCTCTCGGAAGCTCGGCTCCGAGGGATCGGCGCGGCGGAGGCGAGGAGGTCGCTCGAACGGGCGCTC
>JAIOPE010000181.1 GCA_021414065.1 Planctomycetota bacterium | reverse complement strand
AGATCGTCGCCAGCCGGTCGGCCGCCGCCGCGACGACGTCCACGTCCGGGTCCGGCTCGATCGCCTTCACCTCGTCGAGGAACCGCAGCGCCGCGCGCCGGAACCCGGGGAACCGCGCGACGTTGGCGAAGACGTTCGCGCCGACGCCGCCTTCACTGTCAGCGTCGCCGTCAGCGTCGCCGTCAGCTCCCGCGCCCGCCTCACGCGCCGCGTCCTCTTCGAACGCCGCCGCGAGGAGCCCGTCGCGGACCGCCGCCGGGGCGAGCGTGGCGAGACGGATGCCCGTCCGACGCTCGGCGAGTTGTTCGAACGTCACGACGCCGCGGTCGAGCAGCCCGTTCAGCCCGGCCTGCCGAAGGAACCGACGCTTCAGGTGCTCCGCCTGCGAGTACGTGGGGACGAGCACGAGGAACCGCCGCATCGGGGCTTCCGCCGCCAGCGGCCGAACCGCGGCGTCCGACGCCCCCGCCGGGCCCGGCCCGAGCATCGGGAGGACCTCGTCCATCACACGGCGTGTCTTCCCGGACCCCGCCGGGCCGCAGATCAGAGTCCTCGTCATCCAGGAGCGATGCTACGCCCCGCCGGGACATCCGGAGTCAGGCTCACCGCGCTGCCCAGAACTGCCACCACGGCCTGCGCTGCGCCGGTTCCACGCCGCGCCGCCCGAGCAACTCGGCGATGCGAGCGTCCTGAGCCAGTACAGCGTCGGCCACCGGGAACGCCTCGTCGACGATCGACTGGCCGACGACTTCGGTCCGAGTCAGCGCCCGCCCGACGATGGCGGGGTCGGCTGCCGGGCGTCCGCCGCTGTCGATGACCATGAACCCCGGGCCGGTGTCGGTCAGTCGGTAGTCGAGCGTGACGAGCACGCGGTCGGTCGGCGACGCCCCGTCGCCCCAGCGGCCGAGCACGAGGTCGAACAGCGCCCCGTGAGCCGGCACCCCGCCGACGGTCCACTGGACGAAGTACGCGGCCACCGTCCGGTCGGCCGCGTGGACGTAACCCCACACCCGGCGCGTGGCATCCCCGCAGCAATCGCACGGAGGGAAGTCCGCCGATTCGGTCGGTTCCACGCGCAGTGCGTGGTCAGACGGCAGGCTGGCCATCTCTGTACTCCTGCACGAACTCGACCAACCTGGTCCAGTGACGCTCCGTCGCGTAGATCATCGGCCAGCGCGTGAGCGGGAACCACGACCAGAATCGCGTGCGCCTCGGCCGGTCGCGCAGATTGCGGACGATCCGCGAGCACAACCACTCCTCGTTGAAGCCTGCCCACTCTCCGGCAACGCTGAGCAGGTTGGGCGCCACCACCGGCGCGACTTCGACGAGATAGACCTGACGCAACTCCGCGATCGAGAGTCCGGAGTCCGCCAGGACGCGCGCAATGCGCTCCAGGTCCGCGGTGGTCAGCTCGGTGTCGAGCCAAAGCTCGGAGAGAGCCACCCAGACCGGACGGCGCTTCTGTATCTGGTGCTCGTCCATCGTTGAACTCGATGCCGTCGGAGTGCCGGTAAGGCCGGGCGTCAGCCGGCGTGCCGCCGATCGCGGCAAGGTCGAGGGCTCGGCCGGAACAGACTGCGGCGCGCAGGTTCACTGCCCGGCCGGCGGCTGCCAGAGTTCGACCTTGTTGCCTTCAGGGTCGATCACCCACCCGAACTTCCCGTACTCCGAGTCATCCGTCTTCTCCAACACGTTGCAGCCCTCTTCCCGGAGCGCGCTCAGCAGTGTGGCCAGATCCTCGACGCGGTAGTTGACCATGAATGGGGCCGTGCTCGGCGCGAAGCAACTGTTGTCCGGCCCTGCGATGGACCAGACGGTGGTTCCCTTCGTGGCGTTCCCGGCCTCGTCTGCCCAGGTGAAAGCGGTTCCGCCCCACGCCTGGACGTCGATGCCCAGGTGCGTCTTGTACCAAGCCCTCAGCGCGACGGGGTCCTTCGCCGTGAAGAAGATCCCGCCGATGCCAGTGACTCGCTTCATCTCCGCCTCCATTCGCCCCGTGGGACGGGGCGGACTCTCGCACCTTTTCACGCCCGCGCGCGGGCCGCCGTCCGACGTGTCATCCTACGGCAGCGCGGCGCCGGAGGACAGCAGGTCGTCGGTGCTCCGGATGTCGCGCGGCTCCCGGGTGAGGCGTGAAGGCGGCACACACGGACGTCACACTCGGAAGGGGCGGACGCGACGTCGGGTCGGCGGGGAGGTGACACCTGCGTCCGTGCCTGGGGTGCATCACCTGGGCTGGCGTCGTTGGACGACATCGTGAAGTGCGTACGGAGCCATGGCGGCGTGAACGACGTCGCGCCACCTCTCACCGATGACGCTGTCGTAGGCCGCTCGCATCTGCTCGGCGGCGGAACGCGGATCGATTCCGCCGACACCGGTTCCGAGACCGGGAACCGCCAAGGTGAGGATCGCTTGCCGCCCCGAAGCGTTGTGCCGCACAACCTCGACGAGCGCCGCCCGCATGGCCAGGTAAGCGTTGATGGACCCCTGGACGTTCCCCGGCACGCGCATCGTTGGCGCGGCGACGACAAAGGGGAAGGGACGTGACGGCATCTGGACCACGAGTGCCGCACCGACCGGCAACTCTCCGAGAAATCGCTCCGCAATCGCGGCCGTCACGCGTCGCTGCGCCTCGCCACGATGAATCTGATCGATGGCCCGATCGATGCCCCCGCCCATGTCGCCGAAGCTGTTCGCCGGACTGACGATGGCATCCGCGTCCAGATCCAGGAGGTCCCCGTGAACCACCTGAGCCGCTGTCACGTCGTGGAATTGCTGGAGGAGTTGGTCGGCGACCGCGGCGTTTCGATCACCGAAAATGACCCGCAGCGCGTTGGAAGAAAGGCGGCCGAACGGCTTGAGCGTGACCACGTGCCTCCGACGAATTCTGCGGAGCAGGTACTCGATCAACGTTTCGCCTCCGCGGCCGAACGTCACCGCTCATCCGTGAGCGATGCCGGAAGTGTACCGCCGTCGCCGAACCGGCGAGGGCCGTTCGTCGGATGCCGCGGCTCGTTAGCGAGACCGAGGCGCGACCACGTCGATCCGGTGGTACACCGGAACGCCCGCCACTGGCTCGACGACGAAGCCGCGCCGCTTGAGGACGCGACGCAGCTTGAGGTTGGGCTGAGCGCAATTGACCGCGTGGACGACCCACTCGACCTGTGGCAGCCCGCGAGACTGTGCGTAGCGCCGTGCGAGACTCGACAGGGCCGTGAGCACGCCTTCGCCGCCGCCATCAATGGTCGCCAGTTCGAGGACAACCGCGTCGGGAGTGAGTCGGAACTCGCCGAGGACTTCCGCGCTCCCAATACGGAAGAGGACCGGCTCGTCGCAGAACACGAGTTCCGCGAGATCGGCGTCCGAAAGCGCCACGATCTCATCCGCCGTGAACCCTGAGATCGCGACTTCACGTGGCACTGGTACCTCCCGCAAACGTTGCCGCTCAACCGTGAGCGGCGCCGGAAGTGTACCGCCCTCGCCGGACGGGTGGACGCCGCTCGTCGGCTGCAGCGGCTTGTTAGCCCGCCTCACCGTCGAGTCCGACGTAATCCCATGAGCTGTTGATGTGGGTCTTGAGGAACGCCACGTCCTCGGGGGACTTCCCGCCAACGTAGACTGACCACCAATTGTCGTTTGGCGAGGTCACGATGATCGCGCCGCTGCGGATGTAAAACGACGTGGGGAACGCTGGCCAGTGCCATGACGGCATGGGCAGCTTGGAGGCGCCTTGAACGAGCGCCGCCAAGGCAGGACTCTCAAGGCAAGCGGCGGATGCACTGAAACGCGCACCAATTGCGGCCTCGAAGAGGAAGAACTGCACGAGGAACTGCGAGAGGGACGGGACGTCGATTTGCCAGGGCTCGCTCGACTCCCACCGACCGTAGACCGCCGAATCTGCCTCAGCCACATCGGTACTCCACGAGTACACACCTTGGTTCTCGCAAGCGAACACCAGCTTGCCGTCTTCGACCGACAGGTCCTGACGCCGAAGAAGGCGGTTCTGCATGCAGAGGTCGCCGAGGTCGGGAACGAGTTGGTAGAGCACCCGAAGGGAGTCCGGAACTCCGCCGCCGGGCGGCAGGCCTGGCTCGATCGCGGGAAGTGACCGGTCGTACCACCAAGAGATCCACGCTGCGAGGATGCGCATGCGCTCGACTGGCGAACTCTCGAGAACACGCTGGACGGCGACGTTGGCTGAACTCACGTTGTTGTCGGGCTAACGTTCCATTCGATTGGTCTGTCCAGTCCGACGGGGCGACGCACCCCGTCTGTCCAACACGGCCGCAACGCCGCGCGTGCGGTCACTCCACCAAGCGCGACCGTCCGGTCGGCGCGCCACGGTCCCAGCGGCCGAGTGTCCGCGCTTGGCGCAACGTCTGGCGCCCGCGTCGCGTCCGCTACGCAGCCGCTACTTCTTCGGGTGGACGCGCACGCGGTCGTTCGTCCAGTCGAACGTGTCGCCGGCGTGCGTGGGGCTCTTCTCGTTGTGGCACATCCGGCACACGGCCTCGGTGGGCCGGGTCAGGCCGTAGGTCGCGAGGACCTTCTCGTCGAACTTCGCGTTCGTGTCGGCGGCGAGGGCGGCGAGCTTGAACGGGACGTACCGCGCACCGGGGCCGTGACACGCCTCGCAGGCGATGGAGCCCATGCGCTTGGTCCGCGCCGCGTCCGACGCGGCCGGTGAGTCGGGCGCCGGGTAGCCGCCTTCGGAACCGAACCCCGTCACGTGGCAGGGCAGGCACGTCTGGTCGGCCGAGTAGTCCCGCGCCGGGTCGAGCCCCGCCTTGCGCTTGCGCTCGAAGCGGACGGCGTCGTCCGCGGCCGTCGGACGCAGCGCGTCGAGCGACTTCGCGAGCGTGGTCTTGCCCCAGGCCTTCGCCTCCTGGAAGTGACACTTCTTGCAGGCATCCCCACCGACGAACGTGTCGGTCCACTTCGGCGCAGCATCTGCCTCGGCGCCCGAGGTGGACGGCGGCGCGACCGGTGGCGCCACCGGCGGGACGGGCGCGACAGGCGGCGCCGGCGCGACGGGCGGCGTTGGGGGCGTCGGCGCGACGGGCGGCACCGGCACGACCGGCGGCTTCGGCGCAGGGACGGTCGGCGGCTCCGGCTGGGGCTTCGGTGCCGCCGGCGGCGGAACTGGTGCCGGGACGGGCGTCGAGTCCGGCTTCGCAGGCGGCGTCTCGATCGCCGGCTTCGGATCGGCCGGCTTCGCGGGCGCCTCGGGTTCGACTGCTGTAACGGGAGGCTTCGCGGGAGGCGCCTTCGCGACGTCCGCGGCGGGTTTCGGATCGTCGCCGCAGCCTGCGGCGAACAGCACGAGCGCAGCAACCGGGATCATCCAACGCACGGCGACCTCCTCCCGGAACATCGGGAGTCAAGACTCTCAGGGACGCAGCCGCGCATTGTCTGTGACCTGACTCCGTGGGTCGTCGTCGAACTCCTCGGAGCGACGTCGGTGCGGGGCCCGGCGCAGAACTCGAGCGGCGGCCAGTGCGTCGAGCCGCGGACCGGCATCCGAGCGGTTCGTTGAGCGAGCGTCGGGGGTCGGTACCATCCCGCCGATGCCACTCCCCGCCATCGATCGCAACGTTGCGCTGCTCGGCACCGGCCGGGCGCTCCCCAAGCGACGGATCACGAACGACGACCTCCGGCCCATCGTGAAGCACTACGACGCGGCGTCGGGTGACTTCAGCCTGTGGGTGGACCGGGTGACGCACATCCAGGAGCGCTACTGGATCGACCCGCTCACGGAGAGCGCGGGGTCGCTCGGGCTCGAGGCGGCCCGCGCAGCGGTGGCCCAGGCGGGCATCCGCGGCGACGAGATCGACCAGGTCATCTTCTGCTCGTTCACGTACCACGAGCTGTTCCCCGGCGAGCAGATCCACATCGCCCGCGCGCTCGGCGCCAACTGCGGCGCGTTCGCGATGACCGCCGCGTGCGCGGGGTCGATCTTCGGATTGACGCTCGGCCGGTCGCTCGTGGCGTCGGGGCAGTGCCGGAACGTGGTCGTCATCGGCTCGGAGTGCTTGTCCCGCGCGACGAACGTGGACGACCCGATCACCGCGATCCTCTTCGGCGACGCGGCAGGCGCGATGGTCATCGGCCGGAAGACGGACGGCGAATCGACGGGCTTCATCGGCCGCTCGATCCTGCGCACGGAGTTCAACCAGGACGCCATCTCGATGCGGAACGGCAACGCGCCGACGCCCGAGATGTTCATCGACGGCGACTGGCGGAACATCGTCCGCCCGTACATCAAGATGGAGGGCGGCCCGCGCGTGCTCCGCAACGCCGTCACGCGCATGTCCGACGTCGTCGTGGAGTGCCTCGGGTTCACGCCGCAGGACCTGAAGGACGGCAACCCCGAACTGCGCGAGCTGCTCGACCGGGCGAAGATCGTCCCCCACCAGGCGAACGGGCGCATCGTGGACGGTCTGCAGGAGAAGCTCGGCTGCCCGCGGGCGAACGTCTATCGCACGATCTACTTCGCCGGGAACAGCTCGGCCGGGACGAACCCGTTCACGCTCGACTACGCGATCCGCGAGGGCAACGTGGACCGTCTCGACCCGCCCGAGGGTTCGACGCACATGGGACAACTCGTCCGCACGCCGAACACGATCCAGAAGGGCGACCTCGTCGTGATCGTGTCGATCGGCGCCGGCTACG
>JAIOPE010000024.1 GCA_021414065.1 Planctomycetota bacterium | reverse complement strand
CGGCGCGGGCGAGCGATGTCATCCGGTCACTTCGGCGCGTCGGTCTTCGGCGCCTCGTCCTTGGAGACGCCCGGCGCGGGGAAGACCTTCACGCCTTCCTTCAGATCGGCTCGACGCAAGATGAGCGTGCAGTTCACCACGTCGTCGGGAATGCGGGGGGTCGCCACGAGGAACACCGTGTCGTCCTGTGCCCCCTCATCGACGTTGTCGATGACCGTCGATGGCGCTGAGTAGGTGGACGCGAGCTCGGCCGTCAGGTCGGCCGCGTAGTCGAGCGTGCCCTTCTCGTCGCCGGGCACGAACAGCGAACCGACGTACACCCACGACCCCGGCACCATCGGCCGCGACTTCGTGCGGTGCCACACCAAGTCCTCCGCGCGGACGATCTCGGTCTTCCCGCCGGTCGTCCACTCGATGAACATCCAAACGGTTTCGCCCTTCGCGGGCTCCGTGCCGTTGGCAGTCATCTTGATCGGCTTGCCGCGCCGGAATCCGAGCGCCTGGATCGCGTTGCTCAGCTTGACGCCCATGTCCTTCGCGCGTCGCGCTTCCGGGAGCGTGTTGCCGACCACTGCGATCAGTGTCTCGTGTTCCTTCCCGCCCTTCAGCACCGCGAAGTACTCGAGCGGCCCTTCGTGCAGGACGAGACGGGACGGGCAGCGCAGCTCGTCCTTCGTCAGCGTGAAGCCGACCGACTCCGCGCCGCGGCGCGCCGCCTCGAAGAGGTCGGGCTGCGTCCAGTCGAGCTCGGGCGGCTGCGGCGGCTCGGACTGCACGACGCCTCGGTTCTCGAGCTGGGCCGTCAGGTCGTCGAGCTTGCGCTCCACGCGCTGGATGTCGTTCGCGACGAGGTCGAGGTCGCCGCGGACGGCGTCCACCTTCTCGTCGAGCGTGCCGGCGGAGTCTCCGCCGGCGGCGACCGGGTCGGCCGGTCGCATCGCCGCGGCCTGCTTCTCCAGCACCTTCGCGAGGTCCGCGCGCATCGCGTCGATCCGGCCCGCGGTCGTGGCGTGGGACCAGAAACCGAAACCGACCGCGCCGACGAGCACCAACAGCGTCGTCGTGGTCAGCGCGGCGCTCTCGCCGCGCCGGGGTTCATTCGTTCGTCGCATCATGTCGTCTCTCTCCGGTCGCAGGAACTGCCGCCCCACCGTCAACGGACGAAGCGGGGTCCGGGATCGTTTCGAGCCTGGGAGCCTACTCCGCCGACGTCCGGAAGACGCGGTACGGGGGGGCGCGGTGGACTTCGGTCCAGCTCGCGGGCGCCTCCTGATCCGCGTCGAGCACCGCCCAGCGGACGCCGCGGGACTTCCCGAGGACGTCGCGGGCGATCGGGTTCGTCGCCGACCACGCCCCGACAGCCGCGCCGTACTCCGCGAACCAGTCGTTGCCGCGACCGCCGAGGAAACTCAGCGCGAAGCCGCCCTCCTTCTTGGTGACGACCGCGCCGCACCCCGAGTAGGCGCGGAACGCTCCGAAGTCCTCGGGCGGGACGGCGACCAGTGGGGGCATCCACCAGGCGGGAGGAACGACGGGCCCCGTGAGGCGGCGGAACCATGCGCAGACGTCGAGGAACGCCGCCGCGCGGGCGGCGTCGATCGACGGTTCCCCCGGTCGCGGGCGGTCGGGGAGCAGGTCCGGCTTCACGGGCTCCGCGATGCCGACGCGCAACTCGATCCGGCGGGCGACCCACTCGATCGAACCGCGGTTCGCCGCCGCCACGGTGCGCATGAGCGTACGGCCATGGACGCCCGTCAGGACGAGGGCGATCGCCAGCGCGAGCGCCACGCGATCGCGAGCCCGCAGGGCACCGGGTAGTTCCGCCGCCCAGAGCAGCGCAGCGATCCAGAGCGCCACGCGCGTCAGCCGATCGAACTGGATTCCGGCCACGACCATGTTGAAGACGGGGCCGAGCGCCGCGAGCACCAGCGCCACGAGCGCGGCGGTCCGCAGCGCGCGGCGCGCGGGGTCCGGCCGCCCGCGTCCGAGCACGCACGCCGAAGCGACGACGAACAACTGGAGCTCGATCCGTGCCATCCAGATCGACGGCGTGTCGGCTCCGATCCCGCCGACCCGCCAGAGCACGAGCTCGCGCGGAACGACGCCGGGAGTTCGTGGGTACGCGAGCCACTGCGCCACGAACGGGAGCGCGCCGACGGCGAACGCTGCACCGGCGACAGCGACTGCGACTCCGACCGCGCGAAGACCGCCTGGATGCGGCCGCATCACGTCGAGCAGGACGAAGAGCGCGGCAACGTGGATCGCCGTGAGAGGGTGCAGATTCGCGAGGAGGCCGAGGGCGAAGAAGAGCGCGGCCCTGCGTGCAAGGCGGCCATGCATCGCCTCCGACGCGGCGTCGCGCGCGATGAACAGCCACGGGATCAGCGCGAACACGAGGTCGCGGGGCAGAGCGGCGCCCGCTGCCAGCGGCCCTGCCGCAACGTGCCCGGCCAACGAGAGGATCGACGGCAGCATCGCGAGCGCGATCGTCGCGCTGAGCGCGGCACCCCGGCCGCGCACCGCTTCCACGAGGCGATAGGATCCGGCGAGGAACACGATGTGGAAGGGCAGCGCGAGTACGCGCATCGCCACGACCGGATCGTCGGCGACCTCCAAGACCGCGCCGAACAGGAACGAGTACGTCCTGGAGAAGACCTGCTCCGCGAGCGAGAGCCAAGCGTCGCCCGCGTAGAGCTGCGGATTCCATGCCTTGCGCGCCAACGGCACCAGCAGCGACTCGTCGGAGAGTCCGTGGAGAATCTCGCCGCGGTTGGTGACCGCGTGGACAGCAGCCGCGACGAACGCGATCACCGTCGCGGCGATCCACGCGTGTGCCGGCGGAGTCCGCGGCGCGACCGGGCCCGTCATCCCTCGCCGCGCGTGAACGAACCCTGCGGGGTGAAGACGCCGGGCCGATTGATCGGTTTCCGGTCCTCGCTGCGCACTTCGAACCCGCCGGCCGTGATCTGGTCCAGCACGACGACCATCTCGGCGTCCCAGAGCAGCGTCTCGACACTGAACTTGCCGGGAACCAGAGGGATCGAATCGAACCGGGCGCGAACCGTGTGCACTCCAGGCGACGCGTCGAGCGCGAGGCCCTGTTCGCGCGTATTGAGCACGCACGCCGTCACGCCGTCGCCGCGGAGCAACGCGAGGGAGAGCACGGGTGCCGACGGCATCGCTCGCTCGAGCCGGTACCGCACGAGCACCTCAAGGGGGTCGCCGGGAGCGATGATCACACCTTCGTCGCCGGCGTCGCGACAGAGGCGCGCCTCTTGGATGGCGACCGGCGCGTCGCCCGCGGACTTCCCGGTCGCAGCGCGCTCGCCGACGGCGCCCTTCATCACATCCTGCTCGTACCGCCGCGTGCCCTCGACGACGTCGCCGTCGAACTCCTTCTTACCGTTCACGAGGTAGACGACGCGGTCGCAGAGGCTGCGCACCTGATACGTGCTGTGCGAGACGAACAGGATCGTCCGCCCTTCCCGTTTCAGTTGCTGCATGCGCTCGATGCACCGCGCCCGGAACCCGACGTCGCCGACGGCGAGCACCTCGTCCACGAGCAGGACTTCCGAAGGAATGTGCGCGGCGATGGAGAACCCGAGCCGCATGTACATGCCCGAGCTGTATCGCTTCACGGGAGTGTCCAGGAACGACTCGATCCCGCTGAAGGCGACGATGGCGTCGAAGTGCTGCCGGATGTCGCCCTTCGACATTCCGCTGATCGCCGCGTTCAGGTGGATGTTCTCGCGCCCGGTCAGGTCCGGGTGGAATCCAGCCCCCACCTCGATCAGTGGGGCGACGCGCCCGTCGACTCGCACGCGGCCCCGGTCCGGCACGAGAATGCCCGTGAGGAGTTTCAGGGTGGTGCTCTTGCCCGAGCCGTTCGGCCCGATCACCCCGAGCGCCTCGCCCTGTGCGACGTCGAACGAAACGTCGTCGAGAGCCAGGAACTCCTGCGAAACCGCGGCGCTTCGCCCGAAGAGGCCCGTGATCGCGTCGCGGAGCGATCCCTGGGCGGAGCCCTTGCGGAAACCCTTCGTCACGTGGTCGAAGACGACCGGTCTGGCGGCGGAGTTCATGCGCGCTCCGCGAACTTGGGTTCAGCCTTCGCGAAGAACGCGAGTCCAGCCACGAACCAGAGCCCCGCGATCGCAGCCCCGAGGACGAAGTGCTGCGGATCCCGGAGTCCGCCGCGCAGCAGCACGTCGCGGTACGCCTCGAGAATGGGGTACATCGGGTTCAAGACCGTGAAGACGTCGATGCCGCCGACGACCAGCTTGCCGGCCGTCTCGACGAACACCGGCGAGGAGAACATCCACACGAGCACGAGCACGTCGAACACGTACTGCACGTCGCGGAAGAAGAGGTTCGCGGCCGAGAGCAGGAGGCCGACGCCGAGCAGGAGCAGCAGGTGCACGCCGACGACCATCGGGAGAAGCGCCATCGAAGTGTGGAAGGGAACGCCCTTCCACGCCATCAGGCCGACGAGTACGACCAGCCCGACCGAGAAGTCCACGAGCGCCGCGCCGATCTTCGCCAGGGGGAAGAGTTCGCGCGGGAAGTAGACCTTCTGGAGCAGGTTCCGGTTGGTCACGAGCGTGGCGACGCACCCCTTCAGCGCGGTCTGGTGGAGCGTCCACGCGAGGAGACCGGTGTACGACCACACTGCGTAGGGCAGGCCGTCGTCGCGCGCGCCCGAGCCGCGCCGGACGATCGTGAAGACGACCATCAGCGAGAGCGGGAGAAACACCGCCCACGCCATGCCGAGCGCGGCCTGCTTGTACCGAACCTGCACCTCACGGTGCGTGAGTGCGGCGAGCAGTTCACGACGGGCGAAGACGCCGCGAATGCGTGCCACGAGCGACGCACGATCGTCAGCGGCGGACTGACTCATCGTGGCAGCTCGATGCGTGAGAACACGGTGTAGGCCGGCATTCGCTTGTCGTCGTAGAGGGGCGCCTCGAACACGACCTTGTAGCCGTTGTCCGCGAACCACTGCGCGTCGGGAACGTACTTCCACGTGCTGCCACGCCCAACCCACATGGCCACAAGCTCCGGGCGGTGGTGCCGCAACGCGTAGTCCCGCTCGCCTGCAGCGATCGCGGCCGACGTCTCCGACTGTACGAGTCCGAGCATGTCCACCACGCGAAGGCCGGATCGGTATCCGATGTAGCCGATGTTGTCCACGCCGACGGACACGTCCGACGGCGCGTGCTCTCGCAGCCAAGTCCCCACGCGCCCGTGACACCGATCGACCTGCGACTGCGAGATCTTGAGATCGTGGGCCTCGCGCGCCAACCGCACGTGACCGATCACCGGCGACACGAGCATCGCCGCCGACACCGCAACTCCGAGTCCACCGGCGGCTGGTGCGAAGCGAGCCACGACCGATGACGCGCCGTCGGCCGCGAGGAGCACCACGAGGTACATCGGTGCCGCCACGTACCACCCACAGCCGGGAAGACCGCCGAAGTGCATCCCGCTCACGATCGCCAGCAGGGCGAGCGTCGGCAGCGCTGTCTTCGGCTTCAACCCAGACCCGATGAAGCCCACGAACGCGACGGGAAGCAGCGGGCCCACGGCCCACAGCGCCTGGCCGAGCGCAGCGACGAACGTGCCCCAGTCCTCGACCTGCAACCGCTTTGCGAATCCGCTGTTCGGAAGTGCCGTACCGAAGTAGAGCGAGGCGCCGACAGCCCACGGCGCAACCACGGCGGCGAAGCCGGGAACGACCTTGAGGAACGTCCGAAGCGAACGCGCACGTGCGGTCTCGAGGACCGCCGCCGCCGCGAGAACGAGTCCGGAGTCGGGGCGGGTGAGCACCATCGCACCGCCGAGGAACCCCAACGCGACGAACCGGCCGCTCTCGAACAGCCAGAGGAACGTGGCGAGCAGGGCCACGTAGAGCGATGTCTCCATGCCGGCGCCCGCCCACGTGAGCAGCGTCGGAGACGTCGCGACCAGAAGAGCGACGAGCAACTGCCCACCGAGGCCGACGCCCCGGCGACGCAGCAGCAGCACGCTGACCGCGGCGGTCCACCCGAAGGCTGCGACGCCGACCCAGGTCGCAGCCGGAACGACCGGAATGCCCAACGCGGAGACGCCGGCCAGGAAGAGCGCCCAGAGTGGAGTCGTCGTGCCCAGGACGCGTTCGCCGGCGTTGTAGGACAACCCGCGGCCGCCCGCGAGGTTCTCCGCGTACCGAATGGTGATGAGGGAGTCGTCGTTGAAGAACCGGACGTGCAGGAAGAACGCTGCGCCCAGCGACGCTGCAAAGAGGAACGCAGCGACGGGGATCCAGCGCCTCTCGCGGGTAGGGCAGTCCGCTTCCATGGGATCGGGGTCTACCGCGGCCGCGCTCGACGGGCCACGAAGACCCCACCGCACAACGGCAGTTGCCACCGTCGTGCAGCAGGGGAATCCGACACAACGGCACGACGGACCGGATCCGGCGAGCCGGGAGGTTCGTCGTGCGTCATGCGATCGTCCGTGCGGCGGGCGCCTGGGGCATCACGCCGCAGGGGTCTTGGTCGGGTCGGATCCGTCCGTCGCCGGTGGCGCCGGCGGCGTCGGCGCCGACGGGTCCGGGATGGGGGTCGAGACGAACGTCAACTCGCCGCCGATGGTGTCCACGTCCACCCGTGAGTTCGGCATGACGTCGCCGCGGAGCATCTTCTCCGAGAGCGGGTCCTCGATGAGTTTCTCGATGGCGCGCTTGAGCGGACGCGCGCCGTAATCGAGTTCCGACCCGTCGGAGATGATCCGTTGCTTCGCCGCGTCGGTGATCTGCAGGTCGACGTTCTTCTCCACCAGGCGCGCGCGCACGCCGGCGAGTTCGATGTCGATGATCTGCTTGAGGTCGAGCTCCGTGAGCTGGCGGAAGACGACGACTTCGTCGATGCGGTTCAGGAACTCCGGGCGGAAGTTGCGTTCCAGCTCGCGACCGAGCTGGTCCTTCATCTTCTGGTAGCCCTGGTCGATCGAGTCGATGTTCTTCGAGAACCCGAGCGCAGCCTGGTTCTTGATGATCGACGAACCGATGTTGCTCGTGAGGATGATCACGGTGTTCCGGAAGTCCACGTGGCGGCCGAAGCTGTCCGTGAGACGCCCCTCTTCCAGGATCTGGAGGAGCATGTTGAACACGTCGGAGTGGGCCTTCTCGATCTCGTCGAAGAGGACCACGGAGTACGGCCGACGGCGCACCTTCTCGCTGAGCTGGCCGCCCTCGTCGTAGCCGACGTATCCCGGCGGCGCGCCGACGAGCCGGCTGACGTTGTGCTTCTCCATGTACTCCGACATGTCGATGTGGATGAGGGCGTCCTCGTCACCGAACATGAAGCGAGTGAGGGCCTTCGCGAGCAGCGTCTTGCCGACGCCCGTGGGGCCGAGGAAGATGAACGAGCCCATCGGGCGCTTGGGGTTCTTCAGGCCCGAGCGCGAGCGACGCACGGAGCGCGACACGGCCGACACCGCGCGCTCCTGGCCGACGACCCACTTGTGGAGGTCGTCTTCCATGTGGAGCAGGCGGTCCGCCTCGCCGGACGCGATCCGCGTGAGCGGCACGCCGGTCACGCGCGAGACGGTCTCGCGAATGACCTCGCTGTCCACGAGGCCCTCGGCCTCGCGCGTCTCCTTGCGCCAGTCGTCGAGCACCTGCTGGCGCTTCTTCTTCAGCTTCTGAACCTTGTCGCGCAGGCGGGCGGCGCGCTCGAAGTCCTGGGACTGGACCGCTTCCGCCTTCTCCGCGTCGAGCTTCCGGACCTCTTCGTCCACGTCCTTCAGGTCGGGCGGGTTCGTCATCGAGCGAAGTCGGACGCGGGCGCCCGCCTCGTCGATCACGTCGATCGCCTTGTCCGGCAGGAAACGGCCGGTGATGTAGCGCATGGCAAGGTCGATCGCGTCCTTGAGCGCCGCGTCGGTGTACTTGACGCGGTGGTGCTTCTCGTACCGCTCGCGGAGTCCCTTCAGGATCTCGTACGTCTCGTCCTTCGACGGCGGCTCGACCACGATCGTCTGGAACCGGCGCTCGAGAGCGCCGTCCTTCTCGATGTACTTCCGGTACTCGTCGAGCGTGGTCGCTCCGATGCACTGGACCTCGCCGCGCGACAGTGCGGGCTTCAGCACGTTGCTCGCGTCGATCGCGCCCTCGGCGCCGCCCGCGCCGACGAGCGTGTGAAGCTCGTCGATGAAGAGGATCACGTTCTTCGCGCGGCGCACCTCGGTCATGACGGCTTTGATGCGCTCCTCGAACTGGCCGCGGTACTTCGTTCCCGCCACCATCATCGCGAGGTCGAGCGTGACGACGCGCTTGCCGCGCAGGATCTCGGGAACGCCGCCGGAGACGATCAGTTGGGCGAGCCCCTCGACGATCGCCGTCTTGCCGACGCCCGCCTCGCCGAGGAGCACGGGGTTGTTCTTCGTTCGCCGCGAGAGGATCTGCATGACCCGCTCGATCTCCTTGCTGCGTCCGATCACGGGGTCGAGCTGGCTCTCCCGGGCGAGATCGGTGAGATCGCGGCCGAATGCGTCGAGCGCCGGGGTCTTCGACTTGCCGGAAGCGGGTGCGGGCGCTGCCTCCCCGCCGGCGGGCTCCTCGGGCTCGCTCTGCGAGGCCGAGAACTCCGGTTGCGACTCCTTCTGCGGCGCCGCGCTGCCCGACGACGGGCCGCCTTCGCCCTGGTCGGCGCCAAGCAACTCGAGGACCTGCTCGCGCACCTCTTCGAGCGTGGTTCCGAGGTTCAGGATCACCTGCGCGGCGATGCCCTCGTTCTCACGGATCAGACCGAGCAGCAGGTGCTCGGTGCCGATGTAGCTGTGCCCGAGGTTCTGGGCCTCCTCCAGGGCAAGCTCCAGCACCTTCTTCGCACGCGGCGTGAAGGGGAGCTGGCCCATCGTGACCATGTTGGTCCCGTTCTTGACGATCTTCTCCACTTCGAGGCGGATCTTCTTCATGTCCACGGACAGGTTCTTCATGACCTGCGCCGCGACCCCGCTGCCCTCCTGCACCAGCCCGAGCAGGATGTGCTCGGTTCCGATGTAGTCGTGGTTGAAACGCTGGGCCTCCTGACGGGCCAGCGTCATGACCTTCCGGGCGCGCTCGGTGAAACGATCGAACATGCAGGGTCCTCCAGTCCGGTCGCTTGGCGAACGGCGTGCCGACGGCACGAGCGAAGGCAGGAGCCTATCCCACGGCGGGACCGAATGCCCAGGGACGGACCACCGGAAGCTGCGCCTGCCGGAATGTCGGCGCCTCCGGCAGTCCGCGCCTTCACGGCACACGACGGCGCTCCGGCTCTCGCAGCCGGCCCGTTTCCCCGGTACCTTGGGCCGACGATGCCCGCCCCCGAACCAGCCCCAATCCCCGCTCCGCTGCCGAAGAAGCACCCGCTCTACGGCAAGACGATCGCCCGCTGCGTGATCGGCGCCCGCATCGGGCGGGGTGCGACGTCGAGCGTGTACCGAGCCCGGTACAAGCCCCTGGAGAAGGACATCGCGCTGAAAGTGCTCGGCGTGGACAAGTCCGCCGACGAGGAGAGCCGCGCGCGGTTCCTCGAGGAGGCGAAAGCGATCGCGAAGCTCGACCACGAGAACATCGTCAAGGTGTTCGACGTGGCGGAGGACCAGGGCCACCTCTGCATCCTGATGGAGTTGGTGGACGGCGACACCGTTCAGGACCAGATCGACGACGGGGGCGCCCTGCCGGCGAAGCGCGCGGCAAAGGTGGCGCTCGACGTCGCCCGCGCGCTCGAGGCCGCGCACGAGAACGACCTCGTCCACCGCGACATCAAGCCCGCGAACTTCATCGTGGACCGGAAGACGGACACCGTGAAGGTCGTGGACTTCGGCCTGGCTGCGCGGGGCGCGACGAACCGAGTCGGCACGCCGCTCTACATGTCGCCCGAAGCCGCGCAGGGCAAGCAGATCGACGACCGGAGCGACATCTACGCCCTGGGCGTGAGCTTCTACCAGATGCTCACCGGGAAGCACCCGTTCACGGGGAACTCGGTGAAGGAGATCCTCGCGGCGCAGGTGAACCAGGAACTCGTGCCGGCGTCGAAGGTGAAGCCCGACGTGGGCTCGAAGTACGACACGGTCATGGCGAAGCTGCTCGTCAAGGCGAAGGGCTACCGCCCGAGCGCGACGGAAGTCGTCGAGATGCTCGAACCGCTCGTGGACGAGCCCCACCGGGAGAAGAAGCAGGGTGGCGGACGTCGCGGCGCCCCGGTCCGCGGCGGCAAGAAGTCGCAGGGCCCCATGCTCATGGCGGCGGCCGGCGGCGTGGTGCTCGTGGTGCTCCTCCTCGTCTTCCTGAACCAGAAGGACGAACCGCGGACCCCGCCGGTCAAGCCACCCGGCGTCGGCGCCGGGAGCACCGGCGGCACGCCGGCGCCGGTGGTCGACCCGGCCGAGCAGGCGAAGAAGGCCTACATGGACGCCGACCGCTGGTCGTCCGAGAACGCGCAGGACCTGGCCGGTCAGTCGAAGCGCTGGGCGCAGATCGAGCGCGAGTTCAGCGGCACCGAGTGGGGCAGGAAGGCGGCCGACAAGCACGGCCAGGCCGACGTCGCCCTTTCGAAGAAGAAGGCCGACGACGAGCAGAAGGCGAAGGACGACCGCGATCGGAAGGAGCGCGAAGAGGCGAGGAACCGCCAACTCGAGGAGATCCCGAAGCGCATCGCCGCGTGGGACTTCGAGGGCGCGGCGACGCGCGTCAACCGGATCGGAGCCCCCGAGGGCACACCCGCGAAGGAGTGGACGCGGAAGGGAACGCGCCTCGAGTTCCTCGCGAAGAACTTCGAGACGAAGCTGAACAGCGCCCTCCAGTCGTCGCCCGTGTCCGCTCAGAAGATCAAGGCCACGGCCGGCCCTTCCGAACAGATCACGAAGGTCTCGTCCTCAGGACTCGTGACAGACGCCGGCGGCAAGGCAGGCTCGATCGCGTGGAGCGAGGTCAAACCCGACGACTTCTTCCACTACGTCGCGAAGAAGCGCCTATCGCAGAGTCGCCCGGAGGACAACCTCTTCCTCGCGATCCTCGCGAAGGAGCTCGGACTCGAGAAGGAAGCCAAGCTGTTCCGCGAGGGCGTGGACCTCACGGACGCGGGCGGCGAAGTGCGGGACCGGATCAAGGAGTACTTCGTCGTCGAGTGAAGCGCGCCGCGATCGACCGGCGCTAACGATCACGCCGGGAGTTCGAGGTCCACGAGCAGCGCCGCCGGGAATTCGACGTGATCGGTCGCCGCGCGCAACCGGGTGTTGAAGAACTCCTGCGCCCGCGCCCACTCCGTGTCGCGGCCGGCCAGTCGTGCGTAGTGACCGGCGAAGTACAGTGCCAGGCCCGCAGCGATCCCCGAGTTCGGAGACACGGTGGCGCGGAGCCCCCGTCGCTCCGCGTATGCGAGCACGTCGGTCGGCTTCGGAAGCGAGCACGAAAGGTGCTCCTTCGCCCACTTCGCATCGGTCAACTCGATGACGAGCCGGAGGCGCTCCTCGGGCGACGTGCGCTCCTCGTGGAACGGGTTCAGGAGCACGACACGGCGGCGCGCTGCCGCGCAAAGCGCATCGAGGAACGCCTCGCGGTCCGTGGGCGGCACGTGCTCGAACACGTGGCACGAGACGACCGCATCGAACGACCTCGGAGCGAACGGCAGCGGCGGCGAGGAGAGCCCGTTCACGGACGGTTCGACCAGGCAGTAGCGCGCACGCGGCAGGAACTGGCAGAGCAGTCCGAGTCCGCCGCCGACGTCGAGCACGGAGAACGAGTCGTCGCCGGGGAACGCCGCGGTCAGGTGGTCGGCGAGCGAGCGCACGCGGTGGTAGGTGTTCGACTCGCGGCGGACGAGCGGGTCGGCTCCGCCCCATCGGGTCGCCGCCGCCTGTGCGGCGGCGGCGGCCGCCCGACCGTCCGCGCCGAGCGAGCACGCAATTCGCAACGCGTCCGCTGCCGGTCCGACGTGGCCCGCAGCGGCCCACGCGCGCGCGAGCAGTTCGAACGCGGCGGCGTCGCCGGCGCCGAGCGAATGCGCGCTCCGCGTGACCGCGAGCGCTGCATCGACGCGCCCATCTGCCAGCAGTGCGCGCCCCAGCGCGAGGTGCGCCGCGGCGTCCTCGGGCGATCGCACGACGGCGGCGACGAGGGGGGCCACGGCGTCGCCCCGCGGTTCGTCGCGGCGCCCGGTGAGTCGGTCGAGGAAACCCATGCACTGCGGATCGTACACGCAACTCGCAGCCGAACCTGCGCCGTCCACGGCAACTGCCGCGCCCCACGCCGCGCGTGTAGCCTTCGGTCCCGAATGCACGGTCACCACGTCGAAGACGAGCTCTGTGTCTGCTTCCACGTTTCCCGCGCGAAGGTGATCCGCTACGTCAAGCGCGAGCGTCCACGGGTGGTTTCGCTCATCTCGCAGTGCCTCTCGGCGGGCACCGGCTGCGGCTGGTGCATCCCGTTCCTCACGCGCATCCACGAGGAAGTGATGGCCGGGCGCGAGCCCGAACCCGCCATGAGTCGCGAGGAGTACCTGCGCCGCCGCGACGAGTACAGAAGGCGCGTCGCGAACCTGCGTGCCGACACGGCGCCGCCCGCGCTGCCCGGTGATGCGCCCAGTGATGCGCCCGGCAGTCCGCCCGCCGCCCGTTGATCCGCTGGGGCGCCGCCGGTGAGGCGACTACTCCGACAGGCTGCTCGCCCGGATCACATGACTCCGGACGTCTCCAGCGTCTTGCGGAGCCGCAGTCGCAGCGCACGCAACCGGGTGTCGAACGTGTTGCGGTTGACGCCGAGTTCGCGGATCAGGTCGAGACGCGTCGCCCGGCCCTCTGCGAGCGAGAGCAGCACTTCGCGGGCGTCCGGCGTGAGTGACTCGATGGCGGAGCGGATCAGCTGCGCGTCCTCTTCGCGAATGACACGGTCGGTGACTGTGCCCTCCGGATCCTCGCCACGCGAGACGTTCGGGCTTTCGGCGCGCAACCTGGTCACGAGTCGCTCCGCGACGCGGTCCGTGCGCGAACGGGCGCCGAGGTGCTCGAGCGCCTTGCGCTGGAAGATCCCGACGAGAATTCCAAAGTGGTTGTCGCCCGCAGGGTAGCGGGAGTGGATCGCGAGATAGGTGGCGACCGACTCGTGGAATATGTCCTGCGCGTCGTGGATGCGGATTCCGTACCGCGTCCGCGCCATGTAGCTGACCTTCGCCTGGAGCGACGCGGTGCGCTGCACGTCGCCGAGCGCGGCCATGAGACCGTCGTGCGAGGTGTCCTCGCGGACCTCGGTCCGGTCGGGCTTCCCTGCCGACGCTCCGGTCGCGGCCGTCGCGATCGCGGGCGTGCCGCGCTTCGCTGTCGTCCGGCGGTCGCTCGCGTCTTTCGTGTGGGTGGCGGTCACAGGCGTCTTGCCTCCTCGCAGGTTTCCGTTCGTCCGGACCTGTATTGGCAAGACCCGTGCCGCGGGCCGGTCAGAAGTCGTCGAGCGTGCGCAGGAGGTACGCGCTGAAGCACCGATCGCACACGATCAGGTGGGCCTCGAAGGCGACTTGGGCGTCTGATTCGAGCCTGCCGGCCAGGTAGTCGTCGGTCACGAGAGATACGTGTCCGGCTCCGTCGGTCCGCGCGTCCGTGGTCGTTTCGCTCAAGCTGCCTCCTCTGCGTCGTCGGAACCAGTATGGGATTCCCTCGACGTTGCTTTGGGGTATGTCCAAGGGAATCGACACGCGACGGCGCGGTTTACAGTTGGGACGCGGAGCGGGGGTGCCGTTCAATGGAATGGACACCCAAGCGAGTTCGGTCGCCCATGCGATGCGTACCGCCATCCTCCTTGCGGAGGATGCCGCTGACCGGGTCCGGCGGGCGGCCCGTCGAACGGTCTTCGTGCTGGGTTCCGCATTCCCCGGAGAGATCGCCCCATGGCTCGTATCAAGGAAGAATCCACGTCGCTGCTCGCCGACCTGACGGCACGCCTCGAGCGCATGATCGCCGCGGCGCGCGCCGAAGGTCGCGAGGACGCGCTCCGCGAGGTCCGTGCGCTCGTCGGCGGCGCCGTCGGGCCGGTGGCTGCGACCGCTGCCGCACCCGTCCGCCGCGGCCCCGGCCGCCCGCGCAAGAACCCCCTTCCGGAGGGCGCCCAGCCTGCGAAGGTCGGCCGCGCGAAGTCGAAGAAGCCCCGCAGGAATCCCTGGGCCGACCTCACGCCCGAGCAGCGCCTTGCGCGCGTGAACGCGATCCGCAAGGGGCGCGGGCTCCCCACGAAGTAGCCGTCGCGGACCGGCGCCACCGTCGGTCCGGGCGTGACGAGAGCTGTCACGGGAGCTGTGACAAGAGCTGCGACGACAACCGCCCGCGCGCGGAGGGTCATTCCTCCGCCGCGGGCCCCCGCCGCGCGACGATCGAGCGATGCTCCTACCGCCTCTCGTCTGCGACCCGATCTTCATCGGCGGAGAAGGCCGCAGCGGCACCACGCTGATGCGGGTGATCCTGGACAGCCACTCCGGCATCGCGTGCGGCCCCGAGTCGCACTTCCTCGCAGATCCGAAGTTCCAGGAGTTCCACCGTCACCTGCGGACGACCTGGACCCGCCGTGCCGAGGGATTCGGCTACGCCCCGTCGGATCTCGACGACTTGTTCCGCGACTTCGCGCGCGGTTGGTTCGAGACGTACATGAATCGCCAGGGCAAGCGGCGCTGGGCGGACAAGACGCCACAGACGATCCGCATGCTCCCCTACCTGTGGGAGTTGTTCCCCACCGCCCGGTTCATCCACATGATCCGTGACGGCCGCGACGTGTTCGCCTCGTTCCTCGGCAAGGAGTTCGGGCCGAAGGACGTCGAGGACGCCGCGAAGCGCTGGGTGGCGGCGATCGCTGCCGGCACGCCCTGGCGCGGCGACCCGCGGTACACCGAGGTGCGGTACGAGGAACTCGTCCTCGAGACCGAGCCCGTCTGCCGCCGGGTGTTCAAGTTCCTCGGGGAACCCTGGGAACCGCAGGTGCTCGAGTACCACCGGAAAGACCACGACTGGGCGGCGATGAACCAGGCCGGTGCCGCCGAGACGTCGAAGCCGCCGTACACCGTGCAGATCGGTCGGTGGAAGAAGGACCTCGACGCGAAGCAGGTCCGCAAGTACGAGAAGATCGCGGGGCCGACGCTCCGCGCCCTCGGATACGAAGTCGGATGACGGCGGCTCCCGTCGGGTAC
Organism: Planctomycetota bacterium; assembly: GCA_021414065.1. Taxonomy (GTDB): domain Bacteria; phylum Planctomycetota; class JAJSAM01; order JAJSAM01; family JAJVHW01; genus JAIOPE01. The sequence continues at coordinate 40,452 of JAIOPE010000024.1, read as the reverse complement.
GGCCATCCGCGGTACGCCGAGTCGCTCGCCGACGCGCGCGACGTGCTCCGGCTCCCGCGCTCGGGCGGATCGTTGCTCGTCCGTGCGATCGCGGGCACCGGCCTCCACGACGCGGCCGGCCCGTATCCGCTGTTCGCCTGCGAGGACCCGCGCGCGGTCGCCGCGGATCTCGCCGCCCTGCACGGGATCGTCAGCGTGGTCGTCGTCCCCGACCCGTTGGGCGGTTTCGACGAAGCTCTCCTCCGCGCCGCATTTCCGGATCTCTGCGCGCCGTACAAGACGCACTTCGTCGCGGACCTGTCGCTCCCCGAGCGCGAGCGGATCGACGCGCACCACCGGAAGGAACTGAAACGTCCGCGGCCCGGACTCGAAGTCGAACGGATCGCCGACCCGGCCGCGTGGATCGACGAATGGACGGCGCTCTACTCGGGCCTCGTGGAACGACTCGGCGTCCGCGGACCGGCGGCGTTCACGCGCACGTCGTTCGATCGCCAGTTCACAGTTCCCGGACTCTCCGCTTGGCGCGCGCGCCTCGGCGGCGAGACCGTCGCCGCAGCACTCTGGTACGCGGGAGACTCCCGCGCTTCGTACCACCTGGCAGCATCGAACGACGCCGGGTACCGCTGCGGCGCGGCGTACCCGCTCATGCGGCGCGCGCTGGCGGACCTGGCCGCCGAGGGCGTGACGCTCGCCGGACTCGGAGGCGCCGCCGGGCTCGCGGACGACCCGTCCGACGGCCTCGCCAAGTTCAAGCGCGGCTGGAGCACGTCCACCCAGACGGCATTCCTCTGCGGGCGAATCGTCGATCGCGAGGCCTACGAGCAACTCTCGGCCGAGTGCGGCGATGCGACCGGACCGTTCTTCCCGGCGTACCGCCGCCCCGTCGCGGAGCGCCACGGAGCCGTCCGATGACGGTTCCCGCAGCCGGTTCGTCGCGTCCGCAGGGCAACGCGGACCTCGACCGATTGATCGCGACCCTGGCCGACCTGCTCGCCCCGGCCGAGGACCGACTCGTCCACCCGGGCGACGACGTGAAACGCCCCCTGGTCCTCGTGGTCGGCGCACCGCGGAGCGGAACCACGCTGATGACGCAGTGGCTCGCTTCCACAGGCGCGTTCGCAGTGCCGACGAACCTGCTCGCGCGGTTCTCGCGGACACCCGCCGTCGCCGCTCGCATCCAGATGCTTCTCACGGACCCGAAGTACGCGATCCGCGACGAACTGTTCGATCTCGCCCCGGCAGGTGCAGCAGGCGGCTTCGCGTCGGATCTCGGGAAGACGCGCGGGGCACTGGCGCCGGCCGAGTTCGCGTTCTTCTGGCGCAGGTTCCTCCCGACCCAGGAGATCCGGGCGCTCGGGCCGGAGGGGGTCGCCGCGTCCGACGTCGCCGGGCTCAGAGCGTCGCTCGCCGCGATTGAGTCCGCCTTCGGGAAGCCCCTCGCGATGAAGGGGATGTTCCTCCAGTACGACATCGCGGATTTCGCGCCACTCCTGCCGAAGGCCGTGTTCCTCCACGTCCGCCGCGGTCCGGTGCGCAACGTGACGTCGCTGCTCGAGGCGCGGGAGCGGTACCACGGTGACCGCCGGGTCTGGTACTCCGCGAAGCCGCGGGAGACGGAGAGCCTGCTCGGTCTCGACCCGGTGCGCCAGGTCGCGGGCCAGGTCGTCCACACCGTCCGCGCGATCCGCCGCGGCCTCGCCGCGGTCCCGACGGAACGTTGGATCGACGTGCCGTACGAGCGGTTCTGCGCGGACCCGCGCAGCTCCTGGGACGCGCTCCGAGCCAAGCTTGCAGCGCTCGGCGACGACCCCGGGCCATACACCGGACCGCTGAACTTCGCCGCCAGTCGCGAGCGCGTCGCCGACGCCGCGCTCGACGCGGAGATCCGCGCGGCACTCGCTGAACTCGGGGAGGAAGCTTGAGAGACCACCGCACGCTCGCCGTCTTCGGAGGCTCGAAGGCCTTCGCGGAACCACTGCACGTCGGTCGCCCGAACATCGGCGACCGCGAGAAGCTGATGGCCCGCTTCGGCGACATCCTCGACCGCCGGTGGCTCACGAACGACGGGCCGATGGTCCGTGCGTTCGAGGCGAAGGTCGCCGAGCTCTCCGGCGTGCGCCACTGCGTGGCCATCTGCAACGGCACGATCGCGCTGGAGATCATGATCCGCGCGGCGGGCCTCGCCGGTCAGGTGATCGTCCCCTCGTACACGTTCGTCGCCACTGCGCACGCGCTCCAATGGCAGGAGATCCAGCCGGTCTTCTGCGACGTGGACCCCGCCACGCACAACCTCGACCCGGCCCGCGTGGACGCGCTCGTCACGCCGCGGACGACCGGCATCATCGGCGTCCACCTCTGGGGCCGCCCGTGCGACGTCGAGGGCCTCGAAGAGGTCGCGAAGCGCCGCGGGCTCACGCTCCTGTTCGACGCCTCGCACGCGTTCCTCTGCTCGCGAAAGGGGCGCATGGTCGGCGGCTTCGGGAGCGCTGAGGTGCTGAGCTTCCACGCGACCAAGTTCTGCAACGCGTTCGAGGGAGGCGCGATCCTCACGAACGACGATGACCTCGCCGAGAAGTCGCGCCTCATGCGGAACTTCGGGTTCGCCGGGAAGGACCGCGTCATCTACCTCGGCAGCAACGGGAAGATGACGGAGGTCTGCGCCGCGATGGGCCTGACGTCGATCGAGTCGGCCCCGGAGTTCATCGCGGCGAACCGCGAGCACTGGCTCCGCTACAAGCGCCGCCTCGCCGGACTCCCGGGCCTTTCCGTGATCGAGTACGACCCCGCCGAGCGGAACAACTACCACTACGTGATCGTCGAGGTGGACGCGGCGAAGGCCGGGCTCACGCGCGACCAGATCGTGCAGGTGCTCGAGTCGGAGAACGTCCTCGCGCGGCGGTACTTCGCGCCGGGCGCGCACCGCATGGAGCCTTACAAGTCCGAGCAGCCGCTCGCGGGGTTCGTCCTGCCTGTCACGCTGCGACTCGCCGAGACGGTCTTCGCTCTGCCCAGCGGAAGCGCCGTCGGCGCAGCCGAGGTCGAAGCCGTGTGCGACATCATGGAGACGGCGATCGCGAACGCAGCGGCGGTCGCGGCGAAGCTCTGAGAGCGGTACCGTTCGCGGCTCGGACCTACCTCGTCGGGAACGTCACCACGAGCGCCGGGTCGCCTGCTCCTCGGTCCGGCCCGGCCGCTCTGCTCTGCGGACGCGCGCCGCGTCGATCATCCCCCCCGGTCACGCCGGGTAGAGCGCTTCCATCCGCATCGCCTTCACGATCGCGGCCTTGTCGAAGAGGAACCACCGCTGGTCGGCCACGACCTCGGGGAACCAGATGTCGAGCACGCGCCCGAGATCGAGGAACCACGTGCGTTCCGACTCCGGGAAGAGCCGGTACATCAGCCACCACGCGAGCGAACCGGCCTGGAGCAGCACGATCTTCCGCCGGCCGCGGAGCGCGGGCGACGCGAGCACGCGACGGCACTCGGCGAGGACCTTCTCACGGTCGCCGATCGCTTCGGTCTCGTGGATCGGGATGTGCCGGAAGTCGGGCAGCGCGCAGCGCTCGCCGAGCCGGGCGAGGTGCTTCGGTCCGACGACGACCACGGGCATCGGCCGGATCGTCTCGAGCATCTCGTTGAACTCGCCCGTGACGACCGAGTCCTTGAACGTCAGCGCGTAGTGCCACGGGCGCCGCCGCGGCGCGAGCGCTAGGAGTACCTCGCGGAGTCGCTCCGGTTCGTGGATCGCCGGGCGGAACACCGCCTTCGTGTACGCGCGGAGCGCCTGCGCCTCGATCCAGCCCTCGAGGTCCGGCGGGTGGCGCAGTTCGCGGACGAGATCGACGAAGAACCGGTCCTCCCAGAAGTGCTTGTACTTCCGGAGCTTCTCCAGCTTCTTCGCCGTCTTCCCGTCGATCCGCAGCACGCGTTCGAGCGTGTCCCACGACGGGAAGTCCGGATTTCCGCGGCGGATCGCCTCGTGGACGAGGTCCCGGAAGTCGTCCGAGAACTCCATCAGCTCCACGAGCCGGTCCCAGAACCCGTGGGTGCGCTTCGCGAACGCGAACGGCGCCCCGTCCCTGACCCGCGCCGCGTACCACGAGACCGGGTACTTCAGCGCGGGCAGGTCCTCGTAGCCCTCGAGGAGGACGACTTCGGCGCCTTCGGGCACGGGTCCCTGCATGCACCGCAGTGTGCGAGCGGGCCGCGGGGGGCGCAAGCCCTAGCCCGGGCGATTCACGCGAGTTCGCGGCCGGCCGAGTCCGCAAGGCCGGTCGCTGCGTTGGAACCCCGGCGTGACTACTGGACGACGCGCGTGACCGTCTGCCAGGCGGTGCCGTTGTAGAACCACGACGCGCCGGTCGCGGAGTTGAACAGGTGGATCGTGGGCGAGTCGCCCATGCCGAAGTTCACGAGGATCGTGTCCGGCGCGATCGCGTACGTGCCCGGCACTCCGCGCGGGGCGCCGGCGGGCGCCGAGACGGCGAACGTCTTCGGATTCCCCATGTCGAGGTACTCGACCTGCATCGCGCCGGACGTCGAGTCGAGCAGCACCTGCTGGCCGAAGCCACTGCCCGCGAGCTTCACGGCCGTCCACGTGCCTGGCTTCGGCCCCTTGGCGGCGGCATCCCCCGTCGGAACGAGCAGCGCGGCGGCGGCGACGGGGACGAGGCAGAGGGCGATCTTCCAGGACTTCATCGGGGGCTCCTTCTTGGCGGTGTCGCCGGGTTGGGGGTGGGGACGGCGGAGGGTACGCGCCCGCGGACGAAACTCGGAACGGTCCGCAATCCGGGTCGAGCCACTACCATCGCCTCCCGCATGAAGCCCGCCAAGCGCCGCTGGGATCGCTCGCCCGCAAGCCTCTTCGACCGCTACGTGCGGCGCGAGAAGGACGCCCGGTCGTTCCTCTTTCGCGTGCTGCCGAAGGGCGGGGCGTGCGCGGAGATCGGCGTGTGGAAGGGCGCGTTCAGCCGACACATCGTCGAGCAGAGCCGGCCGTCGAAGCTCTACCTCGTGGATCCGTGGATCTTCCAGCCCTCGCGGCCGGGCACCTTCTTCGGCGGCGCGCTGGCGAAGAGCCAGGCCGACATGGACCAGATCCACGACGACGTCGCCCGCGACATCGGTGCGCGACCCGGCGTGACGATCCTGCGCGCCCCGTCCGTCGAGGCGGCGCGCCAGGTGCCCGACGCGTCGCTCGACTGGGTGTACATCGACGGCGACCACGCCTACGACGCGGTGCGCGCCGACCTCGAGGCGTGGTTCCCGAAGATCAAGCCCGGCGGCCTCGTCTCAGGCGACGACTACGCCCCGAAGACCTGGCAGGACACGTCCCCCGTCCGCCGCGCCGTAGACGAGTTCGTCGCGAGCGGCCGCGTGTCGGTCGTCGTGATCCGCAACAGCCAGTTCGTCCTGCGCAAGCCCTGACGCCGCGAGCCACCCGGACGCGGTAGCATCGTCCCCCATGCGTCCCGTCCGCGCCATCGCGCTGCTCGTGCTCGTTGCCGCGGCGGCGTGGGCGCAGGACGGGCCGACGCAACCGCCGACGACACCGCCGGCAGAACTGCCGGCGCCGAAGCTCGTCGGGCCGCGGACGGGCGCGGAGCGGAAGAAGGCGCTGGCGCGATACGGCGGGAGCGCCGCGACGGAGCAGGCGGTCGCAGCGGCGCTCGACTGGCTGGCCCGGCACCAAGCGGACAACGGACTCTGGGATGCCGACGGATTCGACGCGCATTGCGAGACAGGCACAGCGGAGAAGCCCGCGAAGCTCTGCGAGGGCAAGGGCAAAGGGCAACACGGGGAAGACATCCCCTGCCCGTTCGATGCCGCGATCTCCGGGTTCGCGCTGCTCGCGTTCCTCGGCGACGGGCACCTGCCGGACGCCGCCGACGACCGGTTCGCGCCGGTGGTGAAGAAGGCGGTGGCGGCGCTCGAGGGCGCGACCGGCGGCTGGGAGTTCCCGATCGTCGCCGAGGCGCTCGCGGAACTCGAGGCGATGGAGCGGAAGGGCACGCACGCCGCGCAGGTGAAGGCGAACACGGCGCGACTCGCCGACGCGCGCGACGCCGACGGCGCATGGGGCTACTGGGGCCAGGGCTCCGACGTTCCGTTCGCGACGCTCTGCGCGTCGGCCATCGCGGTGGCGCCGGACGGCGGCGGCGACGTGCCGGCAGACACGGGCAAGAAGGTCGATACGTGGCTCACGTCGCTCGAGGAAGTGAAGGGGAAGCTCGCGTACCGGATCGACGGCCGGAACTTCGGCTACACGCCGACGACGTCGAACGCGCACTGCGCGGTCGCCATCCGCGAGTTGCTCGGCGCGGGACTCGACGGCGCCCGGCACCGCGCGCATCTCTCGCTCGTCGCAGGAGAGCTTCCCGTGTGGAAGATCTCGTACCGCGAGGTGGACGTTCCGGGTCGCGGCAAGGTGCCGGTGCAGATCGGCAACCTGTCGATGTACCAGTGGTACTTCGGCACCGTCGGCGCGTTCCAGCACGGCGGCGAGACGTGGACGTCGTGGTTCGGCGCGGTGAAGACCGCGCTCCTCGGCCATCAGGTGAAGGCCGGCTGCGCGCGCGGGTCGTGGGACCCGGAGGGCTGGTACGAGAAGCGGACGGGCGGACGCGTCTGGGCAACGGCGCTCGGGGCGCTCATGTTGGAGCAGCCGTACCGACACAGGAGACTCCGAGGATGAAGGCACGACGAACCTCCAAGGCCCCTGCTGCGACGTCGGCGACTGCGACGAAGCCGACCGGGACGTTGGCGACCGGGACGTTGGCGACTGCGACGAAGCCGGTCTGGTTCGAGGTCCCGTCGGACTTCGGACCGTGGCGGGGACTCGTCACGGCGCGCGGCCTCGCGCGGCTGACCACCGCCGACCGCTTCGGTCCCCCGCCGACGGACGCGACGCGCGACGACGCGCACTCCGCCGCGGTCGAGGTGCGCGAGTACCTCGCGGGGCGGCGGCGGGAGTTCAGTGTGCCTGTGGATCTCTCGGCCGAGCCGCCGTTCCGTCGCCGCGTGCTCGAACTGCTCACGAGCCGCATCGGCTATGGCGAGACGACGAGCTACCGCGGCCTCGCGACGCTCGCCGGGAAGCCGAAAGCCGCGCGGGCCGTGGGCCAGGCGGTCGGAAAGAACCCGGTCCCGCTCGTCGTCCCCTGCCACCGCGTGCTCGAGACAAACGGCGGCCTCGGCGGCTTCGGCTTCGGCCTCCCGATGAAGCGCGCGCTGCTGGCGATGGAGCAAACGTCCGCCGCCGGACGCCGGGGCGACTGAGCCTCAGATCTGAACGAATTGCGCGGGACAAAGAAGTGTCCTGCCTCGGTATCCGCTCGCCTTCACCGGCCAACCGGCACACCCGTCGCGGGGGGCGCCGTGGAACGGATAAGCGAGGCGCTCGCGAACTGCATCAGCTCAACTTTAGGTACCGCAGGACGTCGTCGTAGATGCCCGCCTGGTTCGCGTGAAGTGCGTAGTTCCGCGCGGTCCCGAACCACTCGCGCGTTGATGGGGCGGCCTTCGACGCGGCGCGAACGAGGTCGGCTGTCACAATCGGTGCGGGTATCCCGGTCCGGATTGCGTCGCGGAGCTTGTCCTCGACTGCGCGGTCCACGACGCCCTTGAGGTCGGCACCGGAGAACTCCTTCAGCCGTGCGGCGACGCCGGCGAAGTCGATGTCGTGCTGGGGTTTCCCGTTGAGTTGAGCGCGCAAAATGTCCGCTCGAGCGGCGGCATCCGGAGGTGCGACGAACAGGACGCGATCGAACCGGCCGGGCCGACGGAACGCCGAGTCCACGTGCCACGGCGCGTTCGTAGCGGCCAAGATCAGCACGCCGTCGTTCGAAGTGCGAACACCGTCCATCTCCTCCAGAAACTGGTTGACGAGCTGCCGCCCGCCGCCGGAGCGCATCTCGGACCGTGAGGCTCCGAGCGCATCCACCTCGTCGAAGAAGAGGACACATGGTCGGTTCCGTCGTGCGCGCTCGAACACCTCGTGGAGTTTCCGCTCGCTCTCGCCATGCCACATGTCCAGCACGTCGGAGACTCCGATGGCGACGAACGCCGCGCGCACTTCGCCCGCCGTCGCGCGGGCGAGATACGTCTTGCCGCAGCCCGGCGGCCCGTACATCAGGACCCCGCCGCCAACCGTCTTGCCGTACGATCGGTACAACTCGGCGTGCACCAGCGGATGCACGATCTTGATGCGGATCTCCTCCTTCACCTCCGCCATCCCACCGACGTCCTGAAACGTGATCGTCGGTCGCTCCACATCGACGGCGTCGTCCGCGTCCTTGGCGTCGGACGGTGCGGACTCGGCAACTCGGATGGCTCCCAGCTTCGCGGCAAGTTCTTCATCGACTACGGCCGGGTCGGCTGCCAGTGCACGCCCGTACACGCTGACGGCCCGGTCTCGATCTCCGAGGACGAGAAGAACGCGAGCAAGGAGGACCAGCTCCGGCGGTGAGGCGGCACCAGACTCGGATCGGACCTCGAGCAGCGCCGAGGCTTCCGCGTGCTTGCCTTGCGCCTCAAAGGCGCGCGCAAGGTCCAGATTGAGCGCTGCATCGGCAGGTGAACGACGCAGCAGCGTGCGGAGCTCAGTCTCGGCGTCGGACCACCGTGAGTGCGTCAGCAGGACTCGCGCGAGGCGGCGGCGCAGCGGACCGTTGTCGGGCGACACGTCGAGGGCTTCGCGAAGGTCCTGGATCTCGTTGTCTGCCACGGTGCGGATCTCCGATGTTGCGGCCAGTCTACTCCGGGGCGCAGCGCCTAGTCGAAACGGTGCGACCACGGGTATCCGAGCTTCTGCGCGACGCTGGGACCGCACACGAATCCGGTCGCGGCGACGACGGCTAGTGCGGCGCCCAACGCCATCGGACCGAGCGCCGAAAGTACGCCAATCTGAGTGGAAGCCTCGCGAACGAACCCGAACGCAAGCATGCCGACGATCGCAACCGCCAGCAGATAGACGACCAGTACGGCGCGACGCCGCCCTGGCCGGCAGTTCGTGATCCAGCTCGCGCTCAGCAGAGCCATCGCCCCGAGCGGCGCTGCGACCCACCCGCAAGGTGGGAGTTGGAAGCTCGCGGCCGCTCCGACTCCGGCGACGCAGAGAATGAGGATCGACAAACGATCGGACGCAACGATCTGGGATGGCTTCAGGAGTTGGCGCCCGTAACGATCGAAACGCAGGACAGTGTCTGCGAACGGTGCGGCGACCCCACCGTCGCAGAGCTGTCGTGCGACCACGATTGCCGCAGTCGCCACGGCGGCGAATCCGATCGCCGATGGCGAGAATCCGCATGCGGCGCACACGGCGTACCAGGCTGAGCCCACCAGCACCCAGCGAATGTTCACGGGCTGCGCGCCGAGCCACCGTTCGGCCGTCAGGACGGCGTGAAACACAGGATTCCGCGTTCGGAGCATGCGGACCATCGCCTCGCGGCACTCCGTGCTGTCCGGGCTCAGGCGCAGCGCTTCGCGAAAGGCGCCTGTTGCTGTGTGCCAGTCCCTCGTCGTCTCGGCGGTCCGCGCGAGCTCAAGGTGGCTCCAGAACGAGTCGGGATCGAGGGACAATGCAGTCTCGGCCGCCGCGCGCGCCTCGTCGAGTCGTCCGCAGATGCGGAGGTAGCACGCGCGGGACGCGTGGAGTACCGCATCCGTCGGCTCGACGGCGATCGCCTCATCGACTCGACGCAGGGCGGTTTCACGGTCGCCCAACTCGGAATGGATGCATGACAGGAGGTGCAGCACTGCAACGTCCCGCGGCTGGCGGCGAAGCGCTTCCATCGCGAACGGCAGTGCCTCCTTGGAGCGCCCCGCTCGTTGGCAGACGTATCCCATCGTCGCCTGCACGAAGTCGTCTGCTGGATCCAGCGCGAGGGCTTGCCGCGCGGCGTCCACTGCCTGTCCATGTTCACGGAGTTCGGAACGGCACCTCGCGATCTTAGCAAGGGTCCACGCATCGTCCGGCCGAATGCGAAGCGCCTGTGCGAACTCTCGGAGCGCGAGCTCGGAGCGCCCGTTCTCCAACAGGTCGTAGCCGCGAGCGTAGTGCCGCGTGAAGTGATCGTCGGACATGGATCGACGTTCACGGTAGCGCGCCCAGCCCGGACGCCGCTACTTGCGGAACTTCGCCTGCAGGGTGTACTTGCCGGACGTGCCGATGCGGGCGCGGACTTCGATCCGCCACGCGCCGGTCTCGTTGGCAGGGACGACGATCCGGGCACCCCGCTTCGTGGCGCCGTCGCCGAAGTCGGCGACCACCGTGCCCGACGGCGAAACGACGCGCACGTCGTTCCTCGCGCCGCCGGGGCGCGACACGCTGGTCACGATCAGCTTCGCGCTGCCGACCTTCTCCGGGCCGACGGAGACCGTGACTGCGTCGGACGCGACGCCCGACGTAGTGCGCACGATCGTTCGGCCCGGCTTGACGGACTCCAGGTCGAGATCGAGCAGTGCGAGGTCGTATGCCGCGACGCCCGGGTCGCCGCTCGCGTGAAGAGCCCGCACGAGGAACGTGCCGCCGTCGAGACCACCGACCGCTCCGACGCTCTCCTGGCCGGCGACGCCATACGAGCCTTCGATCAACTGGTTGTCCGTCGTGCGCGTCTGGAGGTCGAGGTCCATCGCCGCGGAGTCGAACGTCGCCTGCGCCCGCAGTCTGCGGAACGGTCCGACCGAGACCTGGAACCAGTCGTCGTCCGCGAGGAGCAACGCGGGATACGCGCCGATCGCCACGTGCGCCGGGTGCGCGGCGTCGTCGTTCTGCTCGTAGGCGTCCTCGGGAGGCGGATCGAGCGGCGCGGCGTTGAACGGAAGGCCGCGCGCCCGGAGCAAGTTCCGGATCGCCGCGTCGTCCCGCCCGTCGCGGAGGGCCAGATTGGCGACGAGCACCGCGTTCGCGCCCTGCAGAAACTTCGCATTGGTGTTCAGGTACTCGTGCGCAGCGATCGCGACCCGCAGGGCGTCGTCGGTGCCGATGAGCGAGCGAACGTCCCAGAGGAATCGCGACCACATCTCGCCGTCGTCGTGGGGTTCGTCCGTGACGTCGTGCGGGTAGACCTTCGTCCCGTCCACGCGGCGGAGGAAGGGCGGGTTCGCACTGCTGTAGGCGGTTGCGTCCCACGACCCGACGAGCGGGTCCCAAACGGAGTCGCCCGTGGCGTGGATCGTGGCTGCGAGGAAGTCGGAGAACCCCTCGCCCATCGCGCCGCCCTCGAGCGTGCTGCCAAAACCGGGGACCTGGTCGTCCTGGATCGCGTGGCCGTACTCGTGGACGACGATGTCGCCGTCTTCGGCGTCGTCCACGCCGCCGTCGCCAAAGCGCACCGTGTCGTCGAACGTGTCGAAGTAGGACTGGTCGCCGGTGAGCGCGTGCGCGTCGATGCGCTGCGACGATGCGTTCGCGCTCGCGATCCCGAGGGTCTGAAGTCGATCCTGGACCGCGTCCACCTGGACGTAAGCGTTGATCAACTCGAAGGCGTCGTCGTCGCGGGAGAGCGCCGTCCAATCGAGGATCTTGTTCAGCGTGTTCCCGCGGCCGCGGTCGCGGGCGGCGTCGCACCATTCGCCGCGGACGTAGCCGCTGCCGTCGAGGCGGCGCACGGTGACGAGCTGCTGCGCCGCCGCGAGTCCCGCGGACGTGCGATCGCTGCGATCGCGGAGCGACGCATCGTGCGACGAGAAGACGGGGTTCGGCTGGAACACCTTCGCCTGGCCGTCGGCCCCGACGCGCAGGTCACGCGTGGCGACGACGTCGCCGTCGAGCGCGTCGATGCAGACGCGCGCGGACTCATCCGCCGTGCGCGCGTCGATCCGCCACACGAGCCGTCCGGCGCGGCCTTCGGGGCGAATCCACAACTCCGGCGTGCGGTGCTCGAACGAGAGGTCCTCGTCGTCCGCGTCCAAGAGCATCTCCCGGACGACATCCACCGCAGCGGGCCCGAGGCGCTCGCGGTTCTCGTCGAGGACCCGGCGCGCAATCGTCGGAAGATCGCCCTCGCCGCGCGGCGTCCCGATCGGGAATAGGATCTGACGGTCGGCGAGCGGGCGCGTGCGGAAGTCGAGGTGCGGTGCGACGGCGAGCGCTGCGGTCGCGATCGTCGGCGCGACGTCGCCAACTTGGGCGCGAACGTGGCCGCGAACGGAAGCGGCCGGCGTGCCGACAGCCGGGCCGCCGTGCCGACTCTGGATCGCGCGGCCGGAGGCTCCCTCCCGCTCCCCGGGCACCCTGCGGGCATCACGTCCGCCGGGACCTGGGAACTGCGTCCCCACGGCGAGCGTCAGGCCCGCCGCGGTCAGGACGAGGAGGAGCTTCCGGCCGTGCATCACCAGAAGGTATCTCGCATTGCACGTTGCGCTTGTTACCGCAGGTCGAGTCGCTCAAGAATTCCCAGTGAATCAGCAGTTTTTCGCGTCCGGCTCCTGAGCCTGGATCGAGGCTGCGCGCCTCTCACGGAAGCCGCAGTTCGCCGCCCTCCGGAACGTCGCGCAGAAATCGTCGCGACCCCAAGGTGAACTCGAGAAGCAGCAGCTTCGACGGTCGCCCGGCGTGTCCGCGTAGACTCGCCGGATGCCCCGACGCCCCGACGCCCGGCCGTTCCTGCTCGTCGTCTTCGCCCTCGCGGCGTGCGGCCCCGAGAACGAACCCGGCAGCGCCGCCCGCGAATCCACGGTCGCCGAGTCGTCGAACGGACCGCGTGCGGGCAGCGCAGCGGTGGTGCCGAACCCCGACGCGACCGAGCCGGGCGCGGTGCTCTCGGACCAGTGGTACGCGGTCCGCGAGGACGGGCGGAAGAACGGCTGGTACCACATGGTGTGGACCCGCTCGACGTTCGAGGGCAAGCCGTCCATCCACGACCACACCACGCAGTTCTCGTCGTCCACCCGCGTGATGGCGGGGATGGAGGACGTCTTCGAGTCGGAGTCCGACACGCACCTCGAGCGCACGAACGACGGCAGGCTGCTCTCGCTCCGCTCGAAGACAACGCAGGGCGACCGGGTGGAGACGACCGAGACGGTGCGCGAGGGCGCGTCGTACGTCTGGGTCTACAAAGTGGCCGGCCGTGAGGAGCGGCGCACGGTCGCGGTGCCGGGCCTGGTCCCGGTGGACGCGGAGGCTTTCCTCGCGCCGATCATCCGCAGCGGCGAACTGCAGCAGGGAGCGACGTTCACGTTCCGTTCGCCCAACTACCTCGCCTCGCGCCTCGAGACCGTGAACCTATGGGTGCGCGGACAGGAGGACGTGACGACGCCCGCCGGACCGGCACGGTGCTGGCGCATCACGCAGACCGTCACCGGCCGGCCCGGCGAATCGACGTGGTGGCTCGACGAGCAGGGCGTGCTGACGCGTCTGTCGGAGCCGCCGGTGTCGATCGAGCGCACGACCGAGGACAAGGCGAAGCTCCTCGACCCCGAGGGCGCCCCGTACTCGATCACGATGCCCGCCGAACCGAATCTGCCGCGTTGCACGTCGCTCGACGCGTGCACGGTGGACGTCGCGATCGAAGCACGCGCCGACGTGCCGCTCCCGGACTTCCCGGCCACGCCGTTCTCGAAGGAGATTTCGCGCGAAGGTCCGGTCATTCACATGCGGCTCACGGCGCACGACGATCCCGCGGCGACGACCGCCCTCCCGGTGGACGCCACCGCCGACGCGGCGCTCGCGCGGGCGCTCGAGGCGAACAACCTCTATGCGCCGGACAGCCCGGCCGTCCGGAGCGCCCTGAAGGACGCCACGAAGAACCTCTCCGACGCCGAGCGCGCCGACGCTCGCGCCGTCGCCCGCGCCGTCCTCCGCTGGGTGTTCAAGACGCTGCGCAAGGAGTCCGGTCCGATCCCGCAGCCTACGGCCCCCGAGATCATCGACGCCGGCATGGGCGACTGCTCGGAGCACGCGGTGCTGTTCGTCGCGCTCTGCCGTGCCGCGCAGATTCCGGCGCGTCGGCTGTCGGGCTACGCGCAGGTCGGCGACATGTGGGGCGCGCACAGCTTCTGCGAGGTGTGGCTCGGGAAGTGGATCGGCGCCGATCCGACGACGAACGAACTCGGCACGCGCGCCCGGTACGTCGCGTTCGGCTGGGACGAGGACCCGGACAGCTATCCGGGGCTCGTGTCGCAGCGCGTGACGGGCCACATGAACATCAGCACCACCTCGATCACCGACGACGGCGTCACGATCCCGATCGAAGATGTCCGCCGCAGGAAGCCGTTGCGAGACGACACGTCGGGGCTGGTGTTCGCGGACCCGCCCGAGGGCTGGAAGGTCCGCATCCGCTCCGCTCCGGGCGTGGCCGAGATCACGGGGCCGGGGGTGTCCGTCAGCGTGCACGTTTCGTCCGGCGTCGGCGACCTCGACGTGGACCTGCTGCGCGAGACGCAGTTCGCCGGCGGTACGCGCACGAAGTTCTCGGGGCACCCCGCCGTGCGCGCGGCGGGCGGATTCCTCGGCCGCGGCGCGACGACGTGGGCCGTCCCGTGGCGCCGCAGGACGCTGCTCGTGGTGGCCCGCATCCAGGGAAGCGAGGCCGACAATCTCGCCGTGCTCGCGAAACTCCTGGCGCCGACGCTCGGCCCGCCGCCCGCGGAAGAGCCGAAGTTGAAGTAGGACGCGTCGCCGCTCGAGCACCGCTCTCGCCGCCGCACACGCCATGAACCGAGCGACGTCCGGCTTCAGCCGGCGGTGGCATCTCGTGGTGAGGTCGCTCTCGCCAAACGCCGCCAAGAGCGGCCCGCCGCTACCGGAAGTGCCGGGCCATCGCCTCGATCATCAGGTCTTGGTCCCACGCGCCGCAGCACTCGCGGATCGAGTGCATCGAGAGCATCGGATTGCCGACGTCCACCACGGGCAGGCCCGACGCCGACGCCGCGATGGGGCCGATCGTCGTGCCGCAGGGCAGATCCGTGCGACTGACGAACACCTGAGCGTCGAACCCCGCCTCGCGACAGAGCTCGATGAAGCGGGCGCCGGTGTCGCCGTCGGTCGCGTAACGCTGGTTGTCGTTGCGCTTCAGCACGGGGCCGCGATTCAGGTACGGGCGGTGGTCCGGCTCGTGGACCTCCGGATAGTTCGGGTGGACGGCGTGAGCCATGTCGGCAGAGATCATGAAGGACCGCGCGAACGCGCGGAACGCTTCCTCCGACGCATTCGCGCCGGCGGCCGGGTGCGACGCTGCGATGCGCGTCATGACGTCGCGGAGCACCGTGCCCATCGCGCCCTGGTGACTCTGGCTCCCGCACTCCTCGTGGTCGTAGAGCGCGAGCACCCACGTGGTCTCGGAGACGGTCGGCCGCTCCGACGCGACGAGCAACGCAGACAGCCCCGCGTGCGACGACCCCAGATTGTCGAGTCGCGGTGCGTTGACGAACTCCTCGTGGAGGCCGCCGAACGAGCAGGGCTGCACGTCGAAGAGCCCGAGGTCGAAGGAGACGATCTCCTCGGCGGCCACGTCCATCTCCCGCGCGAGCAGTTGACGGAGCGACCACACCTCGCCCTCGGCCGTGCTCTCGAGGCCCAGCATCGGCGGCATGTGACGCTGCTTGTCGAGCTTCAGGCCCTCTTCCGTGATCTTGCGATTCAGGTGGATGGCGAGGTTCGAGATGCGCGCGATCGGCCGCCTAATCTCAACCAGTCGGGACTCCTGGCCCCGCGCCTTCGAGTGCAACACGACGCGCCCCGCGAGTCCGAGGTCGCGGTCGGGCCAGGTGGCCAGGATCGCGCCGCCGTACACCTCGACACCGAGCTGCCAGTAACCCTGCGAGAGCAGTTCCGCGTTCGGCTTCACGCGCAGGTTGGGTGAGTCGATGTGCGTGCCGACGACTCGGAACCCGGACGCCGACGGCGCCGACTTCCCGAGTTGGAACGCGAGCACCGTCGTGTCGGCGCGGCGGATGTAGTACCGGCCGCCGGTCTCGAGCTTCCACGGCTCGCCTTCGTCGAGCAGGCGGTACCCCGCCGCGCGCAGACGCCGCACTGCCTCCGCCGACGCCTGGTACGGCATCGGACTCGCGTCGATGAACCGGCAGAGATCTTCGGCGCGGACGCGGGCGCGTTCACGGTCGAGCACCACGGCGCCGCCGAGGGCGGCGTACTTCATCGGCTTCGTCATGCGGGCGATCGTAGCAAATCGCGGCGGGCGGAGTCAGCGGCGGAGGAGCGCACCGCGACGGAGCCCGGGCGCGCGCTCGTCCCGCCTTTCGCGTTCGCCTGCGACGCAGAGCACCTGACCGCCGGGCACGGGGTCGGAGACGATGCGCCCGTGGCGGTCCTCCGGATGCTCGGGGAGCGCGGCGCCGGCTCGTGGCGTCGCGGCCCAGAAGGCGTAGCGGACCTCTTCGTTCTGGTGACCGAGGCGGCGCGCCTGCTCGATCACGAAGGGGGGGAGCCGCGCGGGACGCACCGTGAAGCACCAGTCCTTGCGGAGTCGCAGGAGGGGGCACGTGCGGGCGTGGGTGCAGGGCGCGATCGTCGTCGTCGAGCCGACGAGTTCGTCACGCGCCTCGACGAGCGACCGCGCGAACGGGGGCAACGCGGGCTCGACGATGAGCATGAGCCCCCCGCCGGGCGCCGGGCCGTCGAGAATCGCGAGCACGCACTGGATCATCGGGGCCCACGGCGGCTTGATCTCGTTGAGCACGCCGCCGAGCAGGGCGATGTCGTACCGCCAGCCCTCTGCGGCCGCCTTGTCGAGCCACGGCTGGAGTTGCGAAACGGCCGTCCGGACGCGGGGCGGCGGCGATCCCGGACGCAGCGCAGCGGCCACGCGCAGGACGAGATCGCGAGCATCGGAGAGGGCCGACTTCTGGTGATCGACGAGCGTGATCTCGATCTGTTCCGGAAGGTCGCCGGAAGCGAGCAGCGCCCACGTCATCGCGCCGAGACCGGCGCCGAGGTCCACCACGCGGAGCACGTCCGGCTTCGGCCAGAGGCCGCGCAGTTCGGCGCGGCGGCGCGTCTCCTGGATCGCAGAGAGCGCGCGGAGCACCTGCTGCGGGTGGAAGAACGCGAGGTACGCGCTGCGCGACGGCGGGTGGTTCAAGTAGGAACCCGGGAGCTCCTCCCGGTCGGCCGTGAACGCGTCGGACATCCGCTGGACGTCGCCCGCGACCTTCTTCGGCGTGGCCTGCGGAAAACGCTCGTTCATGAACGCCGACGTGACGTCGAGGTACGCCTGCGGGAGCGCGACCGGCGTCACGCCTTCGTCGGCGGCTGGGCTCGTTGGACTCGCTGGGCTGGTCACGGGCGCATTGTGGCGCAGCCTCGGCCGAGACGTCCGCTCTCCCGGATCGGAAACGAATCTCTTGACATCCCGACCGAGTCGGTCAACATTCAATCCCGACCTCTCCAGTCGGAGATCCGATGAAGCTCTCGAAACGCACTGAGTACGGACTGCGCGCCCTGATCGATCTCGGGATCGCGCAGGACCAGGGCCGCGAGAACGTGACGGCCCGTGACCTCGCGGAGCAGGAGCGCATCCCCGAGTCGTTTCTCGAGCAGATTCTGATCCAGCTTCGGAACGCCGGATGGGTCAAGAGCCGCCGCGGGAAGTCCGGCGGCTACTCGCTCGCGAAGGCGCCGGCGTCGATCCGCATGGGCGACGTCGTCCGCTTGTTCGAGGTGTCGCTCGCGCCGATCGCGTGCGTGAGCCGCGTCGCGTACGAGCGTTGCTCGTGCCCCGACGAAGCCCACTGCGGGCTCCGCCTGCTCATGATCGACGTGCGCGCGGCGATGGTCTCCGTCCTCGACCGCCACACGCTCGCCGACATCGTCGAGGTGACGCTTCGCAAGCGCCGTCGCAACCGCATGCCGATCCCGTTCGCCGTCATCCCAAAGGAGCCCCAGTGAAACACCTCTCCGCCGCAATCGCTGCGCTCGCTCTCGTCTCGGCCGGCGCATGCGCACCGAAGGACGACGCCGCGCCTGGAGCCCCGGCTACTGCGGCGGCCCCGGTCGTCATCCGTTTCGGGCACTTCCCGAACGTCACGCACGCTCACGGGCTCGTCGCCCACTCGCTGACGCGCGAGGGCCGCGGTTGGTTCGAGGAACGCCTGGGCCCCGGTGTGAAGGTGGAGTGGTTCATCTACAACGCCGGCCCGAGCGCGATGGAAGCGCTCCTGTCCGGCTCGCTCGACGTCACGTACGTCGGCCCGAATCCAGCGCTCAACGCGCATCTGAAGTCGAAGGGCGAGGATGTCCGGGTCCTCGCCGGGGCGACGCTCGGCGGCGCGGGGCTCGTGGTCCAGGGCGACGGCCGGATCAAGGAACCGAGGGACTTCCGCGGGAAGAAGGTCGCCACTCCGCAGCTCGGCAACACGCAGGACGTCGCGTGCCGCGCGTGGCTGAAGGACGCCGGGTTCGAGATCACGCAGACCGGGGGCGACGTCTCCGTGCTCGCGACGCAGAACCCGGATCAGCTCGCGCTCTTCCAGAAGGGCGATCTCGACGCTGTGTGGACGGTGGAGCCGTGGGTCTCGCGCCTCGAGCGCGAAGCGAACGGCAAGCTGCTCGTCCCGGAGCCGGACGCCATGACGACGATCCTCGTGGCGAGCGCGAAGTTCACGAAGGAGCGGCCGGAGCTCGCACGGAAGCTCACCGACGCGCACCGCGCGCTCACGGAGTGGATCGTCGCGACGCCGGCCGACGCGAAACGACTCGTCCGCGCCGAGCTGCTCGCGGAGACTCGCCAGGAGATGTCGGCCGATCTGCTCGACCACTGCTGGCCGCGCATGACGTTCACGTCCGCGATCCGGCTTGAGGACTTCACAGCGTTCGTGAAGAAGGCGCAGTCGGTCGGATACCTCCGCGACGCGGGCGAGCTCTCGCGGCTCGTCGCGCCCGGCAAGGACGTCGCGCGGTGACGGAACCGGTTGCCGCCAAGATCTCGGCGACGGACGCAGTCAAGATCGCCGTCGAGCACGTCTCGAAGACGTTTCGCGGCGGCACGCGCGAGGTTCCGGCGCTGTCCGACGTCTCCCTCACCGTCGGCGACGGCGAGTTCGTGTGCCTCGTCGGACCAAGCGGCTGCGGCAAGTCCACGCTGCTCAACTTGATCGCGGGTCTTGAGTTCCCGGACACCGGTCAGGTGAGCGTCGATGGTCAGCGCGTCACCGGCCCCGGCCGCGACCGCATGGTGATGTTCCAGGAGGCCGCGCTCTTCCCGTGGAGGAACGTGATCGGCAACGTGCTCTTCGGGCTCGAGCTGAAACCGAACCTCGACGCCGCTGCGCGCCGCGAGACCGCCGAGTTCTACCTGCGCATGGTCGGTCTCGAGTCGTTCCGCGACGCGTTCGTCCACGAGCTCTCGGGCGGGATGAAGCAGCGGGTGGCGCTGGCCCGGGCCCTCGCCCCGAATCCCCGCGTGCTCCTCATGGACGAGCCGTTCGGCGCGCTCGACGCCCTGACCCGCGAGCAGCTCTACCAGGACCTCCAGCGCATCTGGCAGGAGCGCCGGAAGACGATCGTGTTCGTGACGCACAACGTGCGTGAGGCGGTCTGCCTCGGCGACCGCGTGCTCGTCTTCTCGCCCCACCCGGGCCGTGTGCGCGAGGAGTTCCGAATCGACCTGCCGCGGCCCCGCGACCTGAACGGCGTAGACCTCGCGCGGCGCGCGGGCGAGATCACGCAAGCACTGAAGGCCCACCTCGCGAACCCGGACGCCGCATGAAGCGCCCGCTGATCGCCGCCGTGTTCTTCGCGGGGCTGCTCGCCGCCTGGCACCTCCTTGCGGCGTCGGGCCGATGGTCTCCGGTGCTCCTTCCGGCTCCCCTCGACGTTGCATCGTACCTCGTCCGAGCGGCGGCCGACGGCTCACTGGCGGCGGCGGCGCTCGTCACCGGCCGACGACTCGCGGTCGGCTATCTGCTCGGCATCGGACTGGGTCTGCCGCTCGGGTGCCTCACCTCGCGGTTCCGTTCGTGCTCGGACACCCTCGGCGTCGTGGCGCTCGGGCTCCAGACGTTGCCGAGCGTGTGCTGGGTGCCGCTCGCGCTGCTGTGGTTCGGCCAGACCGAGGGGGCGATGCTGTTCGTCGTCGTGATGGGCACCTCGTGGTCGATCCAGATCGCCACGGACGACGGCCTCCGCTCGATCCCGCCGATCTACCAGCGCGCCGCGCGGACGATGGGATCGCGCGGGCTTCACACCGTGCTCCACGTTCTCGTTCCTGCGTCGCTCCCGGTCGTGCTCTCCGGCATGAAGCAGGGCTGGGCGTTCGCGTGGCGCTCGCTCATGGCCGCCGAGATCTTCGTGACGATCCTCAGCGGGTCCGGACTCGGACACCTGCTGCACTACGGTCGCGAACTGCTCGCGATGGACCAAGTCCTCGGCGTGATGTTCGTGATCGTGGTCGTCGGCCTCGCGGCCGACAAGATCGTCTTCTCCCCCGCCGAGCGCTGGGTGCGCCGCCGCTGGGGCACGGACGCCTGACGTGCGACGTCCACGCGCGCCGCAGCCCGCGACGACTGTGTCTCGCACCGTCGTCACTCGCACGGTCCGCATGGACGATCCCGACGGCCTCCACGCCCGGCCGTGTACGCGCGTCGCGCGCGCCGCCGAAGACTATCGATCCGAGGTCACGCTCACGTGCGACGGGAAGACGGCCGACGCGCGGAGCGTGCTCGCGTTGCTCGGCCTCGGCGTCATCAGCGCGGCGGACGTCGAGATCCGCGCACGGGGCGAGGACGCGACGGCGTGCGTGGACGCGATCGCCGGCGCCCTGCAGCGTCGCGAGTGACCGAAATCGAGCCGCCCTGGATCCGGCGGGCGTGCGAGACTCCGCGAGCGATGCAACGCAGCCGGTCCACGATCCGACGCCACGCCGACCTGCAGGTCGGGCGCGGGTCCGCATGGATCGGCGCCGCCACGCTCGTCGTCGCGGTCCTCGTCGCGGCTCTCGTCGCCCCGGGATGTGCGACCGACCGGCCGTTCGACGCCCGCCGCCGGTCGCGACCCGTCCCCCTCGAGGGTGCCGTCGTCGAGGTGCCGGTCAGCGTGGCGCAGGGCGTGGTCCTCGTGCCCACGCTCGTGGACGGTCGCGGCCCGTTCTGGTTCGCGCTCGACACCGGGTCCACCACGGTCGTCATCAGCGAGAAGGTCGCGGAGGCCGTGGGCGTGCGCGTGGAGAACCGCACCGGCTCGATCGTCACGGAGTCGGGCCGGCGCGACGGGAAGATCGTCCAGGCGGACCTCCGCGAAGTGCGCGTCGGCCAGGCGAGTTTCCGGCGCGTCGGCGCGCTCGTGGCCGACCTCGACGGACTCTCCCGTGGCGTCGGCCGCCCGCTCGACGGCATCCTGGGGATGCCGGTGCTCGTGGACCACCTCTGGACGATCGACACCGGGCACTCCCTGCTGCGCATCGAGGAGGGCACGCTGCCCGCCGAACCGCCGACCGGGGTGATCGCCGGCAACATCGCCGGCGACACGACGGAGACGCTCGCACTCGTCCTCGACGGCGGCCTGCCAACACTGCGGATCGACGTCGCGGGACGCACGATGAACGCCATCGTGGACACCGGTCAGCGCATGGCGATCTCCGTCGGCCCCGACGACGCGGGCCCGCTCCGCACCGACCTCCGCGTCATCGGCGAGTCCGTCGGCCAGGTGCTGGACGGCGAGGTCCGCCGCGATGTGGCGCGACTCGACGGTGACGTCCGCATCTCGCCTTCGGTCGTGCTGCGCGCCCCGCCGGTTCTCCTCGGCCGCGCCACGCGAATCGGCATGGCGGCGTTCGAGGGCCGCGTGCTGACGTTCGACCTCGGGCACCTCAGGATGCGCGTGTCGAAGTAGCCCCCAGGATCGAGGACGTTCAGGGCTTGTACGGCGGCAGCTTGCCGATGCTCGTGAGCGACAACGGGCGCCGGTCGCCATCGACGTCGTACGACTTGACGCCGGCGACCAAACCACTCCGCGCGATTGCGAGTCCGACCGATGCCCCCTTCTGCAGACTCGATTCGGACATGCCGGGCCGGCCCAACGCGCGTTCCGGAGCCCGTCGAGCGATGACGAGCGGTGAACTGTCCACCGGACGTGAATCCGGGTCAGCGGAAGCGTCCAGAGGACTGGACTCACACGCCGACGCATCATCGGGCCGATGCTGCCGTCCGGAGCCTGCCCTGGTGTAGTGTGTGCGGCGCGCTCGGCCCCTGAGCCGACGACCCCGCGGCGACGGGACAGGAGACTCTCATGAGTGCCCTCGAGCGGGAGATCGAACGTGAGTTGCGATGCGCGAACCGCGCGCTCCGCACCATCGCCGGCGCGAACCAGGCACTTGTGCGGGCGACGGAACGTCGCGCGTTCCTCGACGACGTCTGCCGGATCGTGGTCGAGACGGGCGGCTACCGCATGGCGTGGATCGGGTTCGCCGACGCCGGCCCGGAGAAGCGGATCATCCCCGCCGCGTCTGCGGGATTCGGCGACGACTACCTCACGCGCGTCAGGATCACCTGGGACGACTCCGAGAGCGGGCGCGGTCCCGGCGGGACCGCGATTCGGACCGGAAGACCCAGCGTTGCGCGAAACATCGAGACCGATCCGCAGTTCGAGCCTTGGCGCGAGCAGGCACGGCTCCGCGGCTACGGGTCCAACCTCGCAGTGCCGTTCCGCACGACGTCCGGGGAATTCGGCAACCTCTCCGTCTATGCGGTGGAGCCCGACGCATTCGACGATCGCGAGTTCGCGGTCATTGGGGAACTCGCGTCGGACGTCGCCTTCGGCCTCGACACCCTGGAGACGCGCGCCGCGCGAGAGCGCGCCGAGAGGGAGTACACTCGCCGCGCGGCCTACTTCCGGGCCCTCACCGAGCACGCGCTCGACATCGTGTCGGTCTTCGCCGCCGACGGCGCGTTCAGCTACATGAGTCCGTCGATCGAGAGCGTGCTGGGGTGGCAGGTGGACGAGATGATCGGCCGCCGCGTGCTCGACTTCGTACACGCCGATGACCGCGAGTTCATCTCCGCAGCGATCGGCCGCGCAATCGCGACTCCGGGAACGCCCGTCGCGCTGGAGTTCCGGTTCCACCACCGCGACGGGACGTGGCGCGTCCTCGAGGGGATCGGCAAGTGGGTCGTCACCGACGCGATCCCCGGGGCTGTGATCGCGAACTCGCGCGACGTCACGGAGCGCCGAAAGCTCGAGGATCAGCTCCGCCAGGCGCAGCGGATGGATGCCGTGGGTCGCCTGGCCGGCGGCGTGGCGCACGACTTCAACAACCTGCTCACCGTGATCCAGGGCTACACGACGCTGGTCGAAGCCGGGCTCGCACCCGACGACCCCAACCGAGAACGCGCTGCTCAGGTCCTGCGCGCGTCGGAACGCGCGCAACGGCTGACGCAGCAACTGCTCGCCTTCAGCCGAAAGCAGATCACCCGCCCGACGGTCCTCGACCTCCGCACCGTCGTCGCGGAGTCCACGAAGCTCCTGCGCCAACTCATCGGCGAAGACATCGATGTGATCACGCTTGCCCCTCCATCGCTCGGTCGCGTGAAGGCCGACGCGGGCCAGATCGACCAAGTGATCATGAACCTCGCGGTGAACGCTCGCGACGCCATGCCCGACGGCGGGAAGCTGACGATCGCGATGAGCGACGAGGTCCTCGGCGCGGCGTACGTGGCGACGCACGCCGGTGCACGCGAAGGCCGTTTCGTCGCGCTCACCGTCGCCGACACCGGCCACGGCATGACGCCGGACGTCGTATCCCATGCGTTCGAGCCGTTCTTCACGACGAAGGGCCCCGGGAAGGGCACGGGCCTCGGGCTCGCGACCGTCTACGGGATCGTGAAGCAGAGCGACGGTTACGTCGAGGTCACGAGCGAGCCCGGCCGAGGGTCGTGCTTCCGCGTGTTCTTCCCGCGTGTGGACGACGAATTGGCGCCGGTCCTGCCTGCGCCGCAGATCCCGCACGTCGGTTCGACCGGCGAGACCGTGCTGGTCGCAGAAGACGAGGAACCGCTGCGGCGCCTCATCGTGAGCGTGCTCACTTCGGCCGGATTCGCGGTGATCACCGGCGCGACGCCCGATGCGGTCCTGGCACTCGCTACGTCGCACGACGGACCGATCGCCATTCTCGTCACCGACGTCGTCATGCCCCAGTTGACCGGACCGCAATTGGCGGCGCGCATCCGCGGGATCCGCCCCGGGATCAGGGTCCTCTACATCTCCGGCTACACCTCCGACGCGATCGGCCGGCTCGGCGCGCTCGACGAGGGCGTTGCGCTCCTTCGCAAACCGTTCCGTCCGGGCGGCCTGATCGCGAAGGTCCGGGAAGTCCTGGACGCCGCGCCCGCGTAGGGTTCGCCCCGCCCGCTACTCCGCGACGTACTCCGGCGGCGCGGCCTTGCCGCAGTAGATGCACTTCGGACGGGCGGAGTTGACGGCGCGGCCGCACCCGGCGCAACGCGACACCCGCGGCGAGATCCGCCCGTCGGCCACGCCGTCGCGCAGGTCGATCTCCGTCATCTTGTCGAAGATGACTGCGTCGGTCAGACCCAGCCGCTCGCGGAGGATCTCCCAGAGCGCCTGCGACGCAAGCGCCTGCCGATCCACCCGCCGCTCGAGTTCGGCGATCCGTTGGTCGAGTCGCGCCACCTTCCGCACGGACGAGTTCGCGTCGCTCTGCGCCTCGCCGATTCGCCGGTACTGATCCACGTCGATGAAGACGTCCACGGTTCCTCCGATCCTGGGCCGCGGTTGAGATCGCCGGGCCGGACGCCTGAGTTTACCGGGCTCGCGGGGACCGCCACCGTTCACATGGGACACCCGTGATGGACGCCACCGTCGCCGCTGCGCTCGTCGTCACCGGCTTCGGGGCCGGGGTGATGAACGCGCTCGCGGGCGGCGGGACGATCCTCACGTTCCCCGCGATGATGCTGCTCGGGATCTCGCCGCTCCAGGCGAACGCGACGTCCACCGTGGCGCTCGTGCCCGGCGCGGCGGCGAGTCTCTGGGGATACCGGCGCGAAGTCGGCGCACATCGCGAGTGGATGAGGACGCTGCTGCTGCCGAGCCTCATCGGCGGGACGGCCGGATCGGTGCTGCTCGTGCTGACGCCGGAGACGACGTTCTCCTGGCTCGCGCCGTGGCTCGTGCTCTTCGCGACGACGCTCTTCGGCGTGCAGATCGTGACGTCTCGGCGGGCGGACGCGACCGACCGGGCGGGCGACGCGAGCAGCGAGGTCGCGGGCCGCGGACCGCTCCCCGGGCGACTCGTCTGGGCGTGGCTGTTCCAGTTCGGCGTGGCGGTGTACGGCGGCTACTTCGGCGCCGGGATCGGCATCCTGATGATCGTGACGCTCGGGTACCTCGGGCTGCGCGACATCCTCGCGATCAACGGCCTGAAGAACTTCTTCGGCATGTGCATCAACGGGATGGCCTGCGCGTGCTTCATCCTCGCGGGCCTCGTGAGTTGGCCGGTGGCGCTGGTGACCATGGCCGGAACGATCGCCGGAGGACTCGCGGGCGCCCGCTTCGCCCGGTTCGTCGGCCGTGAGAAGGCGCGTTGGGCGGTGGTTGCGGTCGGACTCGTCGTGACGGGTGCGATGCTGTGGCAGCGCAATCGCTGACGCAATCGCTGACGCAGGCGGTGACGACACGCCGCCCGAACGCGGGCGTTCGGCGCCGAAGTGCCGGAAATGGCGACACTTCTTCGACTCCGCGCCGTCGAAAGTCAGGCGCACCCGACTGGCGCGCGTAACACAGGGGTATATGATGCGGGGCTACTGTGGCACTGTGCGGCCACCATCGACCTTTCCACCCCGCGCGACGCTGGAGCCTCACCATCCGATGACGACGTACCCCTTGCTCCGCCGGATACTCGCCGCGTTCGTGCTGCTCGCCTGCACCGCGGGTGCCTTCGCGCAGGACTACACGGTCACCACGTACGCCAACGCGCCGAACGGCAGCAAGTACGTGGCGCCTCCTGCGACGGGCGCAACGAACCTGGGACTCGGCCTCTCGGCGACCAAGACGGTGACGCTGCCGTTCAGCTTCCCCTACTTCGGGCAGATGTACACGACGGTGGATGTCTGCAGCAACGGCTTCATCCAGTTCGGGGCGACCACGCCCTCCACGGCCTACGCGAACGCTACGTTCCCGATCCAGTCGTCGGCGGAGGCCGGCATGGTGGCGCCGTACTGGGACGACCTGGCCGACGCGACCATAAACGGTGCCGTGAAGACGTGGACATCCGGGACCACGCCCACCCGGGTCTTCTACGTCTCGTGGGAGGGCGTCGCGCACTACTCGGTCTCCGGTGCTTCGAGCCTGACGTTCCAGGTGCAGTTGTCCGAGGGCACCGGCCGGATCATCCTCGCGTACGCGAAGGACGCCACCACGACGACCTGGGGCGGCGGTTACGCCTCGGCCGCCAACACACGCACGTCGTACTCGGCAGGCATCCAGGCGCCGTCCGGCGACGCGCGCTACGTCGTCCCGACCGCGAAGAACCCCTTCGGTGCTCCGCCGAGCGGCGGCACGTCCAACGGGCTGTACCAGCGGCCGCCCGACGACTACCAGTACGACCCGAGGACGAACACCTACACGGGCACGATCGTGATGGACCGCATCGTCTCCGACGGCACGGGCCTCGGCAACTCGGTGCAGACCGGCGTGCCGCTCGCGGGCTTCACTGTGGAAGTGCAGCGGACCGACGGCTCGCTCGGCTTCGTCGGCACGACGGACGCCACCGGCGCCTACAACATCAAGACGTACGCACTCGCGTCCGCGACGAGCGGCAACATCGTCGTGTTCGCGAAGAACGGGGCCGCGTCCGTGCGCGCCACGCCCACCGGAGCCGTGTCGTCGTACGTGGCGAAGTCCACCGTGTCGTTCGCGACCGGCCAGACGGCGGGCACGATCACGATCGCAGCGGCGCAGGACGCGACCGGGGAGAAGCGGGCGCCCTTCGACATCGCGCTCGTACTGCAGCAGGTCTACGACTGGTGCGCGACGCGCACGGCCGACGTGATCCCGCAACTCGACGTGCTGTACGACCCGACGTCGGCCATCCTCACCGCGTACACGCCGGCCGTCGCCCCAGTCGCGGCATCGCTTCGCGTAGGAAGCACCGGTTCGACCAATCCGGACGCGTGGGACCTGGGCGTGCTGCGCCGGGTGTACGGCCGTCACGTTCTCGCGGCGATCTCCGGCGCGACGGCGAACGCGATCGACACGCGGTTCGACGCGGCCACCGACGTCGAGAACGCCTTCGCCGAGGGCTTCTGCTGGTACTTGAACGCCATCGTCTCCGGGCAGTCCATCGTCTACGACGGCCGGAACACGACGACCACCACCGCGTTCGATCTCGAGGGCGCTGTGCCGGCCACCCGGAAGGGCGCCGACGTGACGGGCTGGGTCGCCCTGGCGCTCTACGATCTCGTGGACGCAGCAAACGAGGCGTGGGACCGCGTGGACGGAACCGTCGCCGTCACGGCGACCAACGCGTTCCAGGTGGTCGACGCCTCGACGACGCCGCTCACCGCGGCGACCTTCTACAAGGCGTGGGGCGACCGCGGGTTCGCAGGCGGCGACCTCTCGCGTGACTTCATCCGGCACGGGATGCTGACGGACGACGCCTCGGAGATGAACGACGACGCGTCGGAGCCACGCCTCCTCGGGAACGCCGGCACGAAGCTGGGCGGCCAGATCCTGAACCTCTACCAGGAAGACTGGTACCGCGTGACGCTCGCCGCGCCCGTGACGGCGCTGGTGGTGGACGTGAACTTCGACCGACAGGGCTACGACACGATCGTCGGCCTCGAGATCCGCAACTCGGCGAACGTACTCGTCACCACCGGCAGCGCACCGGACGCGTTCAAGGCGTTCACCGCGGCGACCGGCGCCCTCGCGTCGGGGGACTACCTCGTCCGCATTCGCCACGTGTCGGGTGGGCGACTCGGGGCGTACTCGGTGCAGGCCTATGAGCGCATCGCGTTCGCATTCCCGGCGTTCCAGCCGTCCACGGTCGGGCGTCCGTACGAGATCTTCGGCACGATCGCCGGCGGAGTTCCCCCGTACACCGTGGTCGTCACTCCGGGGTCGCCCGCGCTCCCGTCCGGCCTGACGGTGGATTCGCCGCGGGTCCGCGTCTCGGGCCAGCTCGCCGCCGCCGGGAACTACTCGTTCTCCCTGCAAGTCACCGACAGCGGGTCTCCGGCGAACGTGGCGACGTCGCTCGGACAGATGATCGTGAGCCCTCCGCTGGAGGTGGATCTCGCTCCGTACACCGGCTTCCCGCTGAACCGCCCGGTCAGCATCGCGGGACGGTTCACCGGCGGCACGGCCCCCCGCACGTTCACGCTCGCGGAGGGTACGCTGCCGGACGGTCTGACTCTCGGCGCCGCCGACATGCGGTTCACCGGCACTCCGACGACGGCGGGGAAGGTCCCCTTCTCCGTCGGCGGTGTGGACGCCAGAGGGTCCGCGTCGAACGGCTCGACCGTCGGCGTCGTTTGCGTACCGATGGTGCAGGTGCCGGCTCCCGCCGTGGCGGACCTGGCCGCGGGCGACGCAGCGTGCGGGTTCTGGTTCGACGCGATTGCGGGGAGCAAGGCGTCGATCTCGGTGGCAACGGTGAAGGCGAACGTCAAGCGAACGCTCGCTTGCACCGTGCTCGACGCCGACGGGTCGGTCGTCACGACTGCGAAGGTGAAGGTGGTGTCGGGCGCGGCGAAGGTGACCGGCCTGACGTGCGTGAAGAGCGGCCGCTACTACGTGATCCTCGAGAGCGCGTCCGGTGAGGCGACGAAGCTCCAAGGCAGCGTGAAGGCGGCCGCCCCCGCCGCCGGAAAGCTGAAGATCCTGGCGTTCGCGCCGCCCGGGTCGGTGAACGTCGAGATCGGCGCACTCGCAGGCGCGAAGCTCACCATGTCCGCCACGGCCGACGCCAAGTCCGGCCTGAAGGCGAAGGTGCTGTCGGTCCTCGACCCGCTGGGCAACCCCGTCAGCATCGTCGGGGTCGTGAAGACGACCGCGCGCGGCTTCTCGCTCGCGCTGTCGCTGCCCCTCTCGGGCACGTGGACCGTGATCGTGAGCGGCGACTCGTCCTCCGGTCAGCCCGGCACGATCACCGGGGCCTACAGCGTGAAGCAACCCAAGGGCGTGACGTACTCGGCCGACTGACGGTTCTTTGGCGCCGCGGACCCGCGAACAGCCGGTCTTCGCGTCGGTAGCGCATCTCCGGGACGGTACCCTTGGTCGGACGCGGACAGGCCGCGAGCGGTCCGTCCGCCAGATCGGGAGGTCCTTCCGTGAGGTCCATCGACACGCTGCGGCCCCCATTGCGAAACGCGCTGAAGCGCGTCGCGCTCGTGACGGGCCTGGTCGCCCTGGCGTCGGTCGCGGCGGCCCAGGATCAGCCCGCGCCACCGGACAAGCCGGTTGCGCCGCAGGCGCCCGACGCGCCGGGCCAGCCGTCTCCACCACCGTCTCCAACACCGACGCCTCCCGCGACACCGCCGCGCCGCGCCCCGGGCGCACCGAGCAACGGCGGGCCGCCGAATCCGCCGCAGGGGTCGGCCCGCGAGGCGATGTGGCCCGCACCGACCGCGGAGGACTGGAAGAAGCC
Source organism: Planctomycetota bacterium (assembly GCA_021414065.1). GTDB lineage: Bacteria > Planctomycetota > JAJSAM01 > JAJSAM01 > JAJVHW01 > JAIOPE01. Next base: position 10,894 of record JAIOPE010000024.1, on the reverse strand, counting down.
CTGCCTCATCACGTGGCAGCGCTCGTGGGAGGACGCGCAGGCCGTCTCGAAGGAGACAGGCAAGGCGGTCCTCGTCTGCATCAACATGGACGGCGAGATCGCGAGCGAGCACTACGCCGGAGTGCGCTACCGGCAGCCCGAGACGGCTGCGATGTACGAGCCGTACGTGTGCGTCATCGCGTCGGTCTACCGCCACACGCCACGCGACTACGACGACCAGGGTCGCCGCATCCCGTGCCCGCGGTTCGGCGGCGTCACCTGCGGCGAGCACATCGCCCTCGAGCCGATCGTGTACGAGAAGTACCTCGACGGGCAGCGCGTCGCGCCGCGCCACATCGGCGTCGAGTTGGACGGCAAGGAGATGTACGACGTCTACTACGCCAACGACACGGCATCGGTGTTCAAGCAGATCCGCGACGGCGTCGCGGGCCGCGCCACGCCGCCGGTCGTCGTGCGCAGCGACCGACCGGTCGTCGAACGCGTCGCGAGCCACGACGTGGCGGATCGAGCCGCCGTCGAGTCGGGATACGAAAAGGGCGATGCGGCGACGCGCAAGGCGCTGCTTGAGGCCGCGCTCGCCCGCGGCGGCGCCGCGCCGCTCGACCTGCTCCGCTTGGCGGTGTTCGGGTTCGACGTCGAGATGAGCCGCCTCGCCCGCGCCGCGCTCGCGAAGTCGGAGTCGCCCGATGCGACGAACCTGATCGTCGAAGCGATGCGCGTCCCGATGGAGCCCGCCGAGCGCGACGCCCTGATCGCGGCGCTCGGGCGTCTGGGCACCGCGTCGCCGCGCGCCAAGTGGCTGGCGACCGTCTACCAGGGGCTCTCGAACCGACCGACCGTCGAGGCGAAGGACTGGGCCCGTGTCCGCGAGAGTTCCGCTCCGCAGGACCCGAAGCCCGAGTGGCGCACGATCCAGGACCGCTGGGACGTCGCGTCGGCCGCTGCGCGCGCGAAGCCCGACGACGCGCTTGCGCAGCTCGATCTCGCGGAGGCCGCGCTGGCGCTCGCCGTGGACACGCCGAAGAGCCTCGCCGACGACCCGAAGGCGTCGCGCTTCTTCACGCGGCACATGCTCGAGGACGCACGCGTTGCCGCGACGGAAGCCGAGCGTCTCGGCGCGGCGACGGGGCCGACGTCGTGGCGGGTCAACGGCGTGCTGGCGCTCGCCGCCTACTACGGCGGCGACACCGCAACGGCGTACGTCCGGGCCGAGCCCGCGATGAAGGCGATGCCCGCCGGCGAGTACGGCTGGAACTCGATGGCCGTGATCACCGTGTTCGCCGAGTCGCGCTGGAAGGCGATCCAGAAGGCCGTGCGCGAGAAGCAGCCGTGGCCGCCGCAGTACCTGGCGGACCTCCACGGAGCCTACTCGGTCCTGCTCCGTCACCCGCGCGCCACCGACAGCCAGGTGCTCTGGCACTACGACTTCCTCGGATGGCTCGGCGCAACCGACCAGCAGGCCCGGATACTGGACGAAGCGATGGCGCGGTTCCCCGCGTCGCAACTGCTCCACGATCGCCTGCGGATCCGCACGCTCCGCGAGAAGGGCCCCGAGGCCCTCGAAGCCGCGTACGACGCGCTGCTCGCGAAGCCCGACGCGCCCGCCGCGATGCAGTGGTTCGCGGCGAAGGCGTACGTCGTGGCGGCGGAGTCCCACCGCCGCGGACTGCGCCCCCAGCAGGCGTCGGCCGCATACGACAAGGCTGTCGCCCGCTACGACCGTGCGATCGAACTCGACCCCGACCGCCGCACCGATGGCGATCCCGCGGTAGCGCTGGCGATGGCCGGCCGCTCACGGCTCGCCTACCAGGCGGGCGACGACGACCGCGCACTCGCCGAGATCCTCCAGTCGTTCGAGCGCAGCCCGAAGACGGCCGGCACGCGCGACGGCGTCGGCATCACGCCGGCCGAGACCGCCCAGATGCTCCTCGCGAGACTGCGCGTGCAGAAGCGGGAAGCCGAGGAGAAGCGCCTCTTCGACGCGATGTCCAAGCTCGACCCCGAACTCCTCGCTCCGGACCGCCCGTGAGCGATCGCACCTCGGCGCGCCCTGCGCCTGCGACCGTGGACGTGAAGGCGCTCGCCACGCGCATCGAGCGCGAGTGCGGTTTCCTCCGCGACGTCGCGCGCGAAGTCGAGACGGTGATCGTGGGCCAGAAAGCCCTGATCGACGGCATGCTCATCGGCCTTCTCGCCGACGGGCACGTGCTGCTCGAAGGCGTGCCGGGGCTGGCGAAGTCGCTCGCAGTCCAGTCGCTCGCAACGGCGCTCGGCGGCACGTTCCGACGCATCCAGTTCACGCCGGACCTCCTCCCGTCGGACCTGCTCGGCACGCAGGTCTACGACCCGAAGTCGGGCGTTTGGTCGGTGCGCGAGGGCCCGGTCTTCGGCAACTTCGTTCTCGCCGACGAGATCAACCGCGCCCCCGCGAAGGTGCAGTCCGCGCTGCTCGAGGCGATGCAGGAGCGACAGGTCACGCTCGCCGGCGAGACGCGCCGGCTGCCGTCGCCCTTCCTCGTCCTCGCGACGCAGAACCCCGTGGAGCTGGAAGGCACGTATCCCCTGCCCGAGGCGCAGATCGACCGGTTCCTGCTGAAGGTCGTCGTCGGCTATCCCACTCGAGAGGAAGAGCGCCGGATCGTGGACCGCATGGCCTCGACGTCGGCGAAGACCCTCGTCCGCCGCGTCGCGGAGCCGTCGCAGGTGCTCGCCGCGCGGGCTCTGATGGACCAGGTCTACGTCGATGAGAAGGTGCTCGGGTACATCGTCGATCTCGTCTTCGCGACGCGGCAGCCCGAAGAGGCCGGGCTCCCCGAGCTGAAGCCGATGATTCTCTACGGAGCGTCTCCGCGTGCGTCGATCGCCCTGACCCGTGCGGCCCGGGCCCGCGCGTTCCTCGACGGGCGTGGGTTCGTCACGCCGCACGACGTGAAGTCGGCCGGCATGGACGTACTGCGCCACCGCGTGATCACGACCTACGAAGCCGAGGCGGAAGGACTCACGTCGGAGCACGTCATCCGCAAGGTCTTCGACACCGTGCGAGTTCCGTAGCCCGGACCATTCATGAACGCCCGCGTCCGATCCGCCCAGGAGACCCGAGTGCTGCGTTGGAGTCGAGCCCATAGCTCGCTCCGTGGAGCTGATGGGCTCGCCTCCGCCTTGCCCTCGGGCCTCCTGGTCGGCCGGACCCGTGTCGTCGCGCGGGCGGGCCGCGCGCCGGCGCTCACGCCATGCGCCGCAACGGGGCCAGCCGATGCACCGCGCGCGTTCACGAATGGTCCGGGCTAGTGGCCGCACCCGGCACGGACGAGGGCGAGCTCGCCGCGCTCCTCGCCGAGGTGCGCCGCATCGACGTGCAGAGCAAGCGGCTCGTCACCGGCGTGATGGCGGGCGGCTACACGTCGGTGTTCCGGGGCTCGGGCATCGAGTTCGACGAAGTCCGCGAGTACGAGGAAGGCGACGACCCGCGGTCGGTGGACTGGAACGTCACGGCGCGCATGGGTCGCCCGTTCGTGAAGAAGTACACCGACGAGCGCGAGATGACCGTGGTGTTCCTCGCAGACCTCTCGCCGTCGATGGACGGCGCGCTCGGCGTCTGGTCGGCCCGGCAGACGGCTGCTCGCGTCTGCGCGTGTCTCGCGCTCTCCGCGGTGCGCAACGGCGACAGGACGGGCCTCGTCGCGTTCAGCGGCGGTGTGGACGCCTACGCGCCGCCGAAGAAGGGCTTCGCGCACGGCCTCCGAATCGTCCGCGACTGTCTCGCGCTGCGCGGGCGGAGCGACGGGCCGGGGCCCGCTGCGGCGCTGGAGTTCGCGACGCGTGCGGTGCGCCGGCGGGCCGTCGTGTTCCTGATGTCGGACTTCCTCACCGAGGGCTTCGACGACGCGCTTTCGCTCTGCGCGCGCCGCCACGACGTCGTGGCCGTGCGACTCCTGCTGCCGGAACTCGCCGCGGGCTTCTCCGGCGAGGGGCTGATGCGCGTCCGCGACCCGGAGACCGGCCGGGTGCAGGTCGTGGACTGGGGGAGCCGCAGCGTGCGTGAGGAACACGCCCGCCGGGCCGCCGCCTGGCGCGCGCGCACCGAGCAGTCGTTCCGCCGCGCAAAGGTGGACCTGATGGACGTGCCGGTCCCCCGCCGCGCGGGGAAGGACCTGCTCGCCGCGCCGATCCTCCGGTTCTTCCGCATGCGCGAGATGCGCGGAGCGAAGCGGTGAGACGCCTCATCTGTGCGGCGACGCTGTTCGCCGCAAGCGGGTTGTCCGCGTGCGACGAAAGCCCCCCGATCGCCGCGGAGGACCTGCACCTGCGCATCACCGCGGGCGCGACAGAAGTCGAACTCGGCCGCGGCTTCCCGCTCACCGTGGTGCGCGTCTGGAGCAGGGACCTCGCGCCGTCGGACTGGGAGGACCGCGCGCTCGCGCCGCTCAGCGTGCGCCTGCTGAACGTCTCCCGCCGCGAGAACGACCGCCGCGTCGAGGAGACGCGAACGTACGCCGCCTACGCGTTCGCTCTCGGCGACGTCACGCTGCCTCCGCGGGCCATCTCGGCCACGCCCGCGCCGGACCGCCGGAGCGGCGCCGCGGAGACGATCCGCACCGCCGCCTCTGCGCCGCTGCACCTGCGCGTCGGGCCGACGCTCGATCCGAGTGCGCCGGGCGAACCGGAACTCCCCGGCGGGCCGCTGCGCGAGCCGTTCCCTTGGCGCACGGCGGCGATCGTCGCGGTTGCGGCACTGGCGGCCACGGCGATCCTGGTCCGTCGTGCACGGCGCGCGCGGCCGCACGAGACGAACGCAGAGTCGGCGCCCACGCCGCCGCCCGGTCCGGACGTCGAGGCGCTTGCGCGTCTGCGCGCCGTGCGCGACCGCGCGGCCTCCGACCTTCCGGCCGACTTCGTCGAGACGTCTGCGATCGTCCGCGAGTACCTCGCCGCGCGGTTCGACGTCCACGCGCCCGAGATGACGTCGGAGGAAATCGCCGTCGCACTCGCCCGGCTCGAAGCGTCGCCACGCGCGTTGCTGCACGACGTCGGCGCTCGCTGCGACCTCGTGAAGTTCGCCGCGGCGCCGCCCACGGCCGCGGATCGCGCGTGCCTCCTCGACGCCGCCGAGCGGTTCGTCGTCGAAACGGCGGCGCGCGAATGAACGGCCTGCTGGAGTCGATGACCGGCCTCTCGCTGCGGCACCCGTGGATGCTGCTGCTCGCACTGCTCGTCCCCGTGGCGCTCTTCCTTCGTGCGCGTCGCGGCGAGACGTCGGTCGTCTTCCCGGGCGCGAGCCTTCCCGACGCGTCGATGCGTGCGACGCCGCTGCCGATCTCCTGGCGCGTGGCCCTGCTCCCGGTTCCTCCGACGCTCCAGGTGATCGCGCTCCTCGCAGCCGTCGTCGCGCTCGCTCGCCCCGTCGAGCGCACACCGCTCCCGCTCCGGACCGACGGGATCGACGTCGTCCTCTGCCTCGACACGTCGTCGTCGATGACGGCGAACGACATGGACCGCAGTCGCACGCGGCTCGACGTGCTCCGCGACGCCGCCGCCCGCTTCATCGCAGGGCGACCGCACGACCGCATCGCGCTCGTCACCTTCGCCCGGTACCCCGACCTGCGGTGCCCCCTGACGCTCGATCACGAGGCACTCGGACAGGTCCTGTCCGAGGTGGCGACGGTCGTCCCCGACGGGACCGAGGACGCCACGGGGATCGGTACGGCCGTCGCGCGCGCGGCTCAGGTGCTGCGTGCGAGCGCGGCGCCGTCGAAGGTGGTCGTGCTCCTGACCGACGGCGAGGAGAACGTCGCACTCGTCGGCGCGACCGCCACGAACTCCGCGCTCGGCGAGATCGCACCGTCGCACGCGGCCCAGTTGTGCGCGGCGCTCGGCGTGCGCGTCTACGCCGTCGCGGCGGGTTCCGGACGCCGCGCGGCCGACGGGACATCGACTGCGCTCGACACGACGCAGGCGAGGCGCCTCGCTGAGCGCACCCGCGGCGCCTTCTTCGAGGCCCGCGACGCCGACGCGATGGACCGGGTGTACGCAACGATCGACGCGCTCGAGAAGGCGCCGCTCGACGAGCCGCGGTTCGTCCTCGAAGACCGGTTCCTTCCGTTCCTCGGCGCATGCGTGACGCTGCTCCTCCTCGCGCGCATCCTCGGCGCCACCCTCCTGGACGTGCTGCCGTGAGCGCGACGGCATTCCTCGCCCGCCCGGAGTGGTGGCCGGCCCTCCTCGCGGGACCGGCCGTGTGGTTCGTGCTGCGCGCTCGCGACGCAGCGAGAGCCCGCACCCTGGCACGCGTCGCGGGGCCGCGCGGGGACGCCGTGGCGCCGGGACGGAGCGACACTCTGCGCCGTGTGCGTCAGGCCCTCTTCGCCGAAGGGATGATCCTCGCCGCGATCGCCGCGATGCACCCGGTCTGGGGCGGCGCGTACGAGGGCGTCGAGCGCCGCAGCGCGGACGTCGTCGTTTGCCTCGACGTCTCCCGGTCGATGCTCGCCCGCGACGTCGCGCCGAACCGGCTGGAGCGCGCACGACGCGAGATCCGCGCCCTGGCCGAGCGAGCCCGCGGCGACCGCCTCGCGCTCGTCGTCTTCGCCGGCGAGGCCCGCATCGCTGTGCCGCTCACGCTCGACCGCGCGTCGTTCGCCGAGATGGCGGAGCGGGCCGACACGCTCAGCGTTCGCCGCGGCGGCACCGACCTCGGCGGTGCGCTCGGAGCCGCGCTGCGCGCGATTTCCCAGGCGGGCAGCGAGCACGCGGCCGTCATCCTGCTCACCGACGGTGAAGACCTCGGAGGTCGCGGGCTCGCAGCCGCCGCCGACTGCCGCGACCACGGCGTCGCCGTGCACTGCGTCGGGCTCGGCTCCCCGCTCGGCAGCAAGATCGCTGTCGCCGACGGCCCCGGCGACGGATCCGTCCGGCCCGGCGAGACGTTCCTTCGTGATGCGTCCGGCGCCGACGTCGTCTCCGCGATGGACGCAGAGAGCTTGCGCCGCATCGCATATGCGACCGGCGGCTCGTTCACCAACGCCGGCACCGACGCAACCGCCGGCGCAACCGCTGGCGACGACGTGCTGACGACACTCTACGACGATCGCGTGCTCCCCATGGCGCGCCAGGCGTTCGCGTCTGCCGAGCGCGAACACGGCGACGAGCGCGGCGTCAATCGCTACCAGGTGCCGCTCCTCGGCGCGTTTCTGCTGTTCATCCTCGACCTCTGTCTCACCGATCGGAGTCGCGCGTGAGTACGAGGCGGGCCCTGCGTTGGGCGGCGCTGCTCGCGGCGTGCTACGCGACTGTCGCGTGCGACGCCACCGCACGCGGCCGAGCCGCGTTCGACGGCGGACGCTTCCTCGACGCGTTCGCCGCGTTCACGGAGTCGATTGCGTCCGAAGGCGAGGGCTCGTCGCCGGAACTGCTCTACGACCGTGCCCTCGCCGCGCTTCGGGCCGGCGACGCCGTCGGCGCGAGCGACGCGGCGGTTCGTGCGATCGACGTCGCGACCGCGCGCGGGCGCCCGGACGTCGCGGCGCTCGCTTCGTTCGTGCGCGGGAATGCAGCCTGGATGCGTTGCGACGCCGCAGACGCCGAGTCATTGCAGCGCGACGCCGACCCCACGGCGCTCGACCGCGCGATCGCCCACGCCGAGACCGCGCTGGGCGCCTGGCGCGACGCGATCGTCGCAGGCAGCGACGCTCCGGAGGCGCGGCGCAACGCCGAGCGCGCCGTCCTGCGTCTCGCCTCGCTGCGGCGGCGCACGCCCGACGACCCGAACCGCAAGGACCCGGGCGCGCCTCCTCCGCCGCCGGTGCCGACACCCCAGGAGAAGGACCCGTCGGCCCGCCCGAAGCCGCCCGCCGACGCTCCGCCGCCTCCGCCACGTCCTACAGGACAGAGCGACGACGCGACGAACGATCCGCGCTACGTCGCCCGGACCGACGAACTGCCGCAGGACCAGGTCCTCCGCGTCCTCGACACACTCGCCGCGAAGGAGCGCGAGAAGGCACAGGTCCGACGCGCGCAACGCGCCGTGCCGCAGCCCGGCGTGGAGAAGGACTGGTGACGCGCAGCGCGACGCTCGGACGGCGCCTCGGTCTGTGCGCGCTCTGCGCTGCGCTGGCGGCCGTCACGGCGCGCGCCTCGGCACGCGCCGCGTGGGCCGACGACGATCCGTCGTTCGCAGCCGAGGACCGCGCCCGCATCGAGGTCGGAGTGGCGCCGGCGGTCGCGTTCGTAGGCGAGCCGGTCCGCGCGCGACTACGCGTCCTCTACGACGCCGCGTGGTTCGAAGCCCACGCGGTGCATGTGTTCCAGCGTCCGTTCGACGTTCCGGTGCGATTGGACGCCGCGTGGCTGCGCGACGTGCCGGGGACGACTGATTGCCCCGCACCTGCCTCCGCCGCCGCGGCCGCGACCGTGGTCGTCAACGGCGACACCGGCACGGCGCACCGCGTGGCCGAGATCGAGCGCGACGGACGCCGCTGGAGCGTCGTCGAGATCGAGCGCCGTTTCGTGGCGGAGGCCCCGGGCGCGTTGACGCTCGGCGCGCCGACCGCCCGCTTCACCTGGGCTGCGCGGTTCACCGAGGACCTCTTCGACAGTCGCGTCGCGGTCGATCCGCGTGACGCGACGGTGTTCGGTGAGGCGACGCGCGTCGTGGTGCATGCCGTGCCGGATGCCGGTCGCCCGGCGGGCTTCACCGGCGCGATCGGACGCTTCGCCGTTCGCGCCGAGGCGACACCGCTCACGGTGGACGCAGGCGCCACGGTCCGCCTCACGCTTCACGTCGAAGGCGAGGGCAACCTCACGGCGTTCGACCCGCCGTCGCTCGGCCAACTCGATGACTTCCACGTCGTCGGCACGATGGACGACCGGGGCGACCCGCACCGCACGATCGCGTACGAACTCGCACCGTTCAGAGACGACGTCACCTCGATCCCGCCGATTGCGTTCGCGTACTTCGACACCACGCCGCCTGCGTCCTACCGCACCCTCACGACGGACGCGATCCAGATCGCCGTTCGCCCCGGCGCCCGCCCGTCGCGGGTCGGCGCGGCGAGGCCGCCGGCGAAGGACGACGCGACGCTCCCGTGGATCGTCGGCCCCGCCGTGGCCGCAGCCGCAGTGCTCGCCGCGGCCGTCACGATCCTCGTCCGCCGCCGCGCACGCCGCGTGGCCCCGACCACCGACGACCTCCGTGCGCGCGACGCCGCCGCGGCCTTTCGCGCCGCTCTCGCCTCCGGCGGCGAACCGTCGGCCCTCTTCGCGGAGTTCCTCGCCGCCCATCTGCGATGCGCCCCCGCCGCGGTCGTCTCGACGGACCTCGCCGCGCGACTCGTCGCGGCCGGAGCGAGTGCCGAACTCGCCGCCCGCGCGGCGCGCCGACTCGACGCACTGATCGGCGCGCGATACAGCGGCGCCGCCCCCGATCCCGCCGCGGCCGACGAGGCGCTGTGCGTCGCGAATGAGATCCAGACAGCGCTTGGCCCGCCAGGCTGACGGCTGGGGCTACGCGCGGGACGCACGACGCAGCGCGGTCCGGCGCCAGACGCGGATCGTGAGCGCAGCCGACAGAAGCGCCACGAGCGCAGCGACGGGTGCAGTGAGAAAGAGCGGGGTCCGGTCGGGGCGCTGCTGAAGGAGCGTCATCCCGGGGCGGTCGAGCGTGGCCGGCAGGTCGTCTGCGGCGCGCTCGACCGCGACGCCGGCCTCCTCGTCCGCGTCGAGGAACGCGATCACGTCGAACCGCGCGTCGGGGCGACTGCGCTCGGTGGTCCACATCCGCACGAACTCGATCGGCGGGAGGGTCTTCCGCCCCACGATCTCGACGAGCGGGAAGTGCAGATCCTCTGTGTAGGCCTGGTACACGACCTCGCTGCAGACGAGTCGGTCCGTGGAGAAGAAGTCGAATTCGAAGTCGTACGGTTTTCCCGCGTGACGAATGCCCTTCGCCACGGCTTCCGCGCAGCGCGCCCGTGGCAGACGCGGGCGGAGAACGCAGATCGCGTCGGCGCCTCCGATCGACTCTTCGAGCGAGGTGAACACGACGCCCTCGGAGATCGCCTCGAGGATCACCCGTCTCCGGCCCTCTTGGTCCGGCGCCCGGATCGCGGCGAGGTGCGGCGCGACGCGCGGGTCCGCCGCGATTCCAAGTTGCGCGATCCCCTCCTCGCCGCCGACGTAGAGCGTCGCGTGCGGCCAATACCCAGGCAGGAACGCGTTCGAGAGGTACCAGTTCCGGCGCTCGAGGATGATGTCCCCGGGGAGGAGTCGCGCGCGGACGCTCTCGAGTTGCTCCGGCGTGACGAGGCCCCGGTTGTCCGGACGGGCACGGATGCGGGTGTCGCCGATCCACGTCGAGATCTCGGTGGACGCTGCGTAGTACCCCTCGTTGGCGTGGCCGACGGCACGGGCGACGGCCGCGTCCCACGCGTAGTGCCAGTGCTTCGCAGCGAGGACCGACGCAACGTCGGCACCGGCGGCGGCACGCTCGACGATCCGGGGCCACGCGCCGCCCGTCGGCAGGCTGCCCGCGTCGCGAAGGGAGACGAACCGCGAGGTCGCGGTCGTCATCGCGTTGAGCGCGCGGGCGTCTGCGAGGTTCCGTCGGATGCGATCGTAGACGCCAGGCGGAATGCCCCAGGACGGGTCGCCCTCGTTGAGCTTGGCCACGGCGAGCCGATGGCCGTCGAACGCTTCCACGAGCTGCATTCCGCGCGCGAACAACTCGATGGACGCCGCGTAGCTCACCACGAATGCGCGGTCCGACTGCGGCCCCGGCGACGATGTCTGCGAGTCGCGGTAGTACCAGACCAGCCGGAGCAGCCGCTCGCGGCAGGTGAGGTACGAGAGGAACTGCCCGCGGACCACGGCATCGGTCGCCGGATCGTGGAAGTCGCGCGTC
>JAIOPE010000180.1 GCA_021414065.1 Planctomycetota bacterium | reverse complement strand
GCCCGAGGTCTTGTGGTCGATGTCCGTCGGACGGCGGAAGCCGTCGTAGGTGACGGCGGTGTACGTCGAGTTGGCGAGCGTGCGCTTCTTCTCGCGGAGACCGGCGCCGTAGAGGTCGAAGCTGGCGACGGTGGCCGAGCTGCCGTCGGTGATCGCCGTGACGCGCCCGAGAGAGTCCCGGGCCTCGTTCGCGTCGAAGCCAGACGGGTAGTCGATCTTCGTCCGGGCCGACTCGTCGTTCCAGGAGTAGGTCACGGTCTTGCCGCTTCCTGACTTCCGCGGGCCCCCCGCGCGGCGGGCGGCCGTGCGGCGACGCGCCCTGTCCGCGCGACGGACCGCGCTCTCACGGCTGGCGTGCTTCGCACGCAGTGGCGTCCCCAGGGGGTTCGAGCCCTGGACTTCCGTGAGCACGCGGCTGAGGCTGTCGTAGGTCAGGTTCACGATCGAGTCGTCGTCCTTCGCCTGGAGGAGGCGGTTCAGCGCATCGTACGCGATCGCCTCCGACGTGTCACCGCCGGCGCCGCGTTTGTGAGTTCGTGGGGACCGTCCCCGCGGCGCTTCGCGAGTCGCCCCGCGCGTCGCGTCGGCGCCACGCCGGCCGCCGGCCCCGGGGGTCGCGAGGCTCCGCCGGAGGGATGCTGTAGCGTGGCGCGATTCCATGTTCGGTGCGACCTTCTCTGCGCTTCGGGACCGGCGGTATGCCGTGTTCCTCCTCGGCATGTGCGTGTCGAACATGGGCACGTGGATGGAGCGGAGCGCGCTCGCGGCGCTCGTCTATCAGCTCTCCGGGCACGACGAACGGTGGCTCGCGTACGTGGGGTTCGTGCCGATGATCCCGGTCGCGCTCCTCTCGATCCCCGCCGGCGCCTGGGTGGATCGTCTCGACGTGCGGAAGCTCGTGCTCGCGATGCAGTTCGCGATGATGTTCCTCTCGGCAGTGCTCGCCGTCGGCGCGACGTTCGGCGCGCTCCAACCCTGGCACATCATCGTCTACGCAGTGCTCGCGAGCGGGTGCTTCGCCGTGGACGCGCCGGGCCGCCAGGCGCTCGTCCCTCGGATCGTGGACCGGGCCCACCTGACGAACGCGATCGCGCTGAACGCGGTGTCGTTCAACTCCGCCCGACTGCTCGGCGGCGTGGCGTTCTTCGCCGTGATGAGTTTCACGGGCTGGGGAGAAGCCGGCTGCTTCTGGATCAACACGATCTCGTTCGTCGTGCCGATCGCCGGGCTGCTCACGATCCGCGAACGGATGCGCGATCCGGTCCTGCCGCACCCGCACGGCGACGACTTCCGCTCCGGGCTCCGCTTCGCGTGGCGCACGCCGGCCGTGCGCGGCGCGCTCCTCATCCTGATGTCCACGGGCATGCTCGGGTTCCAGGTCTCCCACCTGATCCCGGTCTACGCGGAGAAGGTCTGGGGGATCGGGAAGGCGGGCCAGGGCACGCTCCACGCATGGTTCGGCGTCGGCGCACTCCTCGGCGGGCTCTCGCTGGCGATGCGGCACAGCAACGTCCACCGCGGACGGCTCATTGCGCGGTGCTCGGTCATCTCGTCGGTGCTGCTCGTCGTGTTCGCGCTGAGCCCGTCCGCCGCGATCGGCCGAGTGGTCCTCGCGGTCGCCGGGTTCTTCCTGATCCAGACGCACTCGGCGTCGAACGCGCTCATCCAGAGCCGTGTCCCCGACGCGCTGCGAGGCCGCGTCGTCGCCCTCTTCACCCTCGCGGTGCTCGGGTCGTTCCCCGTCGGCGGACTGATCGGCGGGTTCGTCGCCCGAGCGATCGGCGCACCCGCGACGACGCTGCTCGACGCGCAACTGCTCGTCGCCGCCACGGTCGCGATCTGGTGGAGCCACCGGGATCTGCGCGAGGCGAAGTAGCGAGCGCGAACCGCGCCTGCAACCGACGCGCGCCCGACGGGGTAGTACGGCTCCGGAAGGAGCAACCCGCTCATGATCACAGGCACCGTCTGGGGACTCACCCTCATCGCCGTCGGAGTCGTGGCGACGTTCGCCGCGACGCAGATCTTCCTCGCCGCCCTCTTCCCGGCGCGGTTCGAGCGGATGCGAGACGTGCTGCGCGACCGGCCGGCCCGCGCCACGGTGCTCGGCTTCGTGGCGCTCTTCCTCGCGATCGCCATCGCGACCGTGATCGGCAAGGCGTTCGCGCTCGGCGGGGCGTTCCTCGGGGGCGGCGCCGCGTTCGCGGCCGTCTTCGGGATGGGCGCCGTCGCCGCGGAACTCGGCGCGCGGCTCCCGTCGACGGGCGCAGCGGCGACCCCGTGGCGGGCTCTCGTGCGCGGCTCGATCGTCTGCTCGCTCGTCTCGCTGCTGCCGCTGGCCGGATGGTTCGTTCTGTTCCCGCTGCTGCTGAGCGCCGGCTTCGGCGCGTGGCTGCTGTCGTTCGCCGCCGCCCCGATCGCCGCCCGAACCACGCCGATCACGACGTCCGCCGCCGCCGAGGCCGGCGCGTGACCCCTCGCCCGTCCACCCGCCGCTCGGTGCTCCGCGCCGGCGCGTCGCTCGCGGCCGTCTCGGCGTTCGCCGCGCTCCCCGGCTGCGACCGGATGGTCGGCATCGTTCCGGGCGTGGACGACGGACTGCCCGACCGCGTGGACCTGCCCGGGATCGCCGGCGTCGAATCGGCGTTCCACCTGCTCTCGCGCGCGGCCTACGGCGCCCGCCCCGGCGACGTCGATCGCGTCCGTCGCATGGGCCGCGCGGCCTGGATCGACGAGCAACTCCACCCCGAGACGATCGACGACCGCGCGTGCGACTGGCGCGTCGCCGACTGCGAGTCGATGGAAGACGAACCCCTCGACCTCCGCAGCGTCGAACCCGAGGTCGTGGACCGCGACCTGACGCGCCACCACCTGATCCGCGCCGTCCACAGCAAGCGACGCATTCACGAGGTGATGGTCGGGTTCTGGTGCGACCACTTCTCGATGCAGACGGCGAAGAAGGGCTGCCGCGAGGCGAAGCCGTGGGACGACCGCGAAGTCGTGCGCGCCCACGCCCTCGGCCGGTTCCGCGACTTGGTCGGCGCGTCGGCGCGGTCCCCCGCGATGCTCCGCTATCTCGACAACGCCGAGAACCGCCGCGAACGTCCGGCCGACCGCCCGAACGAGAACTACGCCCGCGAACTTCTCGAACTGCACACCCTCGGCGTCCACGGCGGGTACACGCAGAACGACGTCATGGAGGCCGCGCGCTGCCTGACGGGGTTCACGGTGGAGGACCGCGCCGGGCTGGAACACGTCTTCGACCGCGGCCGGTTCGCGTTCCGAAAGGACTGGCACGACGACGGCGCGAAGGTGGTCCTCGGCACGACGGTCCCCGCCAGCGGCGGCGAGGCCGACCTCGACCGTCTCCTCGACATCGTGTGCGGCGCGCCTGCAACGGCGCGTCATCTGGCGACGAAGCTCTGCCGCCGGTTCGTCGCCGACCCGCCGCCCGCGACCGTGGTCGAGAGCACCGCGAAGGTGTTCACCGACACCGGCGGCGACCTGCGCGCGGTCGTGCGGCACATCCTCACGAGCGACGAGTTCGAGACGTGCGTCGGCTGCAAGACGAAGCGCCCGTTCGAGTTCATCGTGTCGTCGATCCGCGCGGTCGGCGGCGTGTGTCGCGCCGGGCCCGAGGAACTCCGGTACCTCGAGCGCCTTGGTCACGTCCCGTTCCACTACCCCACCCCCGACGGCTACCCCGAGGAGCCCGAGCCCTGGATGGGCACGCTGCTCTGGCGCTGGAACTTCGCCGTGGCCCTCACGACGAACCGCCTGGGCGAGACGCAGGTGGACCTGCTGGACCTCGCGAAGCGCGCCGGGCTCGACGCCAAGGCGGCGTCGCCCGCCGACCTCGCCCCGTTCTGCTTCGGCCGCCCCGCGACCGCTGAGGAGCGCGCCGCGATCGACGCATACGCCGCGCGCGCTGAGGGCTCGGCCGCCGACCGCCGGGCCGAGGGCGTGGCGCTTCTCCTCTGCGCACCCGCGTTTCAGGTGGCGTGATGACGGAACCCCGCACGCTCGTCGTCGTCTTCCTCCGCGGCGGGATGGACGGGCTCTCCGCCGTCGCCCCGTACGCCGAAGCCGCGTACCACCGGGCCCGCCCGACGCTGCGCCTGGCCGAGCCGAGGTCGTCGTCGATGGCCGCGGGCCCGCTCCGCCTCGACGACCGGTTCGCCCTCCACGAGGACCTCGCCGCGCTGCGTCCGCTCTGGGACGACCAGCGGCTCGCGATCGTCCACGCGATCGGGTCCGACGACTCGACGCGCTCGCACTTCGAGGCGCAGGACCAGATGGAGCACGGCGCTTCGGAGGCGCAGCCCGTGGCCGGCGGATGGGCCGCGCGATGGCTCCGGTCGGCCGCCGAAGGCGGCGCGCTCTCTGCGATCGCGTTCGGGACGCAGCTCCCCGAGTCGCTCCGCGGCGCGCCGTCGGCCTGCTCGGTCGAGTCGCTCGACGAACTCGCCGTCGGCACGAAGACGGGCGACGCGAAGGGCTTCGCGGCGGCGCTCGCCGCGCTCCATCCGGACGGCGGACCGTCGGCGACGGCGCTCGTCCGAAAGGGCGCCCGGGACGCGCTCGCGCTCCTCGACCGCGTCGAAGAACTCCGGCGCGACGCGAAGTCGGCCCCCGTCGCCGCCGAGACCGACCTCGGCCGGGCCCTCTCGCAGGTCGCCCGCCTCGTCGAGTCCGACGTCGGGCTCCGGATCGCGACGATCGACCACGGCGGGTTCGACACCCACTTCGGCCAGGCCGTCGGGCTCCCGGGACGCTTGAAGGAGTTGGGCGAGGCCCTCGCCGGCTTCGACCGCATCCTCGGCGGCCGCCGCGACCGGGTGACGACCCTGTGCGTCACGGAGTTCGGGCGGCGCCTGGCCGAGAACTCGTCGCTCGGGACCGATCACGGGCGGGGCGGCGTGGCGTTCGCGCTCGGCGGCGGCGTCCGGGGCGGGCGGGTCGTCTGCGACTGGCCGGGCCTCGCCGAAGACAGCCTCGACGACGGCCTCGACCTGAAGGTCACGACCGACTATCGCGACCTGCTCTGGGAGACCCTCGCTGCGCGCTTCGGTGCGACCGACGTCGCAAGCGTCTTCCCGGGCCACGCCCCCCGCCCGGTCGGCGTGATGGGGTGAGCGCGGCGTGAGCCCGAGCCCCGCCGTTGTGGACTCCGGCCCGCCGAGCGTCCATGATGGAGGTTTGGGCCGCTCTGGGCCATCGCCGGGGAGGATTTCACCGTGAGTCTCGACAAGCTGCGTGCGTGGGTTGACAAGACAGGCCGGGTGGACATCACCAAGGGCCGGACCGAGCGGGCCATGCTCGTGCTCGAGCGAATCACTCGGATTGCGCTCGATCTCGAGAGCGTCGTGCTCCACCAGGGCGCCAAGGCCGGCAAGGGCGGCGAGCAGCACGACCTCGACTTCGCCCGGCAGATGCCGTCGCGCAAGACGCCGGTCCCGTTCTGCGGCGTGCTCCTCAAGCCGAAGGCGGGCGACCCCTGGTACCGCCGGAACGACATCGCCGACGAGAACTCGGTCCGCCTGTACCTCCAGACCACGGAGTCGGCGGCCAAGGCGAGCCCGTGGGCTGAGCGGTTCGTCAATGACGACGGCCTGAAGTCCGACCCGGCCTGGCGCTACGTCGAGATCACGCCCCACGTGGACATCTCGGGCGACGCGCTCCTCGACCTGATCGAGGACGCGTACTACCAGGTCGCCGGGATCTGACGGCCGGCCCCGCCGTGTTCGCAACGCCCCTGATCCCGCGGCGCGTCCTGTTCGGCAACCCCGACCGGACCGCCGCGCGCATCTCCCGTGACGGTCGCCGTCTCGCCTACCTGGCCGCCGTGGACGGCGTGCTGGAAGTCTGGGTCGGCGATCTCACGACCGCGGCCGACGGCAGCCTCGCGTTCGACGCGGCGTCGGCCCGGCCCGTCACGCAGGACCGCGGCCGCGGCGTGCGCGACTTCTCGTGGACGCACTCGCCCGGCCACCTGATCTACGTCCAGGACCTGGGCGGCGACGAGAACTGGCACGTCCTCGTCGTGGACCTCGAAGCGGGAACGACGCGCGACCTCACCCCGATCGCCGGGGTGCAGGCGCAGTTGAGTGGACTGTCGGCGAAGCGTCCGCACGAGCTCGCCGTCGGCCTGAACGACCGCGACGCGCAGTGGCACGACCTCCACACGATCGACATCCGCACCGGCGAGCGCACGCTCGTGCTCCGCAACGACCGGTTCGTGGACGTCACGCTCGACGACGACTTCCGCCCGCGCTTCGGACTCGAGGCGCTCCCGACCGGCGCCCGCCGCCTGCACCGGTTCCTCGCTGACGGGGCGACCGAGCCCTGGGGCGACATCGGCCCGGACGACGAGCTGACGACGCACATGGCCGGGCTCACGGCCGACGGCGCGACGGCGTACCTCTTCGACAGCCGCGGGCGGAACACGTCGGCGTTCGTCGAGGTGGACACCGCGACGGGCCGCGCGACGGTCGTCGCCGAGCACCCCGGCGCCGACGCGGAGCACCTGCTCCAGCACCCCGTCACGCGCCGCGCGCAGGCCGTCGCATTCCACGGGCTCCGACGCGAGTGGACGACGCTCGACCCGGCGGTGGCCGCTGACTTCGAGGCGCTGCGCGGCGTCTGCCGCGGCGACGCGACGGTCACGAGCCGCACGACCGACGACCGGACCTGGGTCGTCGTCTTCCAGGTGGACGACGGCCCGGCGCGGTACTACGTGTGGGACCGTGACGGCCGCCGGGCGACGTTCCTCTTCACCGCGCGCGCCGCACTCGAGGGCCTCGCCGCCGGGTCGCTCTCCCGGATGCACGCCTTCAACCTGACCGCCCGCGACGGCCTCACGCTGCCGAGCTACCTGTCGCTCCCGACGTGGACCGACCCGCAGCACACAGCCCGGCCCGACCACCCGCTCCCGATGATCCTGCTCGTTCACGGCGGGCCGTGGGCGCGCGACGTCTGGGGCTTCCATCCCGAGCACCAGTGGCTCGCGAACCGCGGGTACGCCGTCCTCTCCGTCAACTACCGCGGTTCGACGGGCTTCGGCAAGGCGTTCGTCAACGCGGCCGACCGTCAGTGGTCCGGCACGATGCACGACGACCTCGTGGACGCCGTCCGCTGGGCCGTCGCGGAGGGCATCGCCGACCCGGCGCGCGTCGCGGTCGTCGGCGGCAGCTACGGCGGCTACGCAGCGCTCGCGGGCCTCACGTTCACGCCGGGACTTTTCGCGTGCGCGGTGGACATCGTCGGACCGTCGAACCTCGTCACGCTCATCCGTTCCGTGCCGCCGTACTGGCTCCCGCTCATCCAGATCTTCAAGCGCCGCGTCGGCGACCCCGACACCGCCGAGGGTCACGCCGAGCTCATGACCCGGTCCCCCATCTCGCACGTGGCGAAGATCGTCCGTCCGCTCCTCATCGCGCAGGGCGCGAACGATCCGCGCGTGAAGAAGGCCGAGTCCGACCAGATCGCCGACGCGATGAAGACCCACGGCATTCCCGTCACGTACGTCCTCTTCCCCGACGAGGGCCACGGCTTCGCGCGCCCGGTGAACAACACCGCCTTCCGCGCCGTCGAGGAGACCTTCCTCGCCCGCCACCTCGGCGGCCGCGCCGAGCCCATCGGCGACGCGCTCGAGGGGTCGTCGATCCAGTTCCTCGCCGGCGACGCGGGGTAGTTGGGGGACGGTCCCCAAGAACTCGGAAAGCTCAAGAACCCGCACGACTTTGAGCTTTTGGGGCCGTCCCCGCGTGTACCCGGCTCCGCCCCGGGGCCGGGGTTGCGTCCCTCGGCTCATCGCCCGGACCGGGCGCGGGGCGGCGTGAACACCACATCGACACCGTCGCGGGCCTCGCAGGGGAAGCGTTGCGCGCTCGCGTTGCCGTTGCCATCCCCGCTGTCACCGCCGTCGCCATCACGCGTGCGCCGGATCTCGTAGCGCCCGGGCCGGACACGGAGCGCCCTGCCCACCCACGTCGGGAACTGCAATCGGCCGCCCGTCCCATCGGTGTTGACCAGAGACCACGCGGCGGCGCCGGGCTGCTCGCCGCCGATCGTGCCGTCGTCAATCCGAACGCCGGGGGCGTCGTTCGCAGCGTCGGCGTAGCGCCACGCAGACGGCCGCAGCTCGATCTCGATGGGATCGCAGCCCGGCGTCGCCGTCACGCGACCGAGGAGCGTCGCGCCGTCAGGGCCGGTGGTCTGCGCGGCGATCTCCACCGGGTCCGGTCCGAGCGGACCCAGGTCGCCGTCGGTAGGCACCGTGACGCTCCGCTGAAGCACCGGATGGCGAGTGTCCCAGATCCAGACCGTCACCGCACCCGCCGCCGCCGCCGATGGCGCACTCGGGAGCTTCACGCGCATGCGGATGCTCTTCCCCGTCATCAACCCGACGACGAGTGGAGGTCCTGGGACGTTCGCCGCCGCGACGATCGCCTCGCGATCGACGTACGTCGTCGGGAGCCCTTCGGCCGTGACGGCGAGCGGCGCGGTGTTCCCCTTCGGCCGGACGATCGCGAAGCTCCCGTCGCCCGAGTCGCGATACGGCTCCCAGGAATCGAGGTTGCGTCGCCCACGCTCGGCGCGGACACGGCGATCGCAGTCAACACGGCGCATGCGATCCACGTCCGCGTCCGGCGCAGCCGACCTCTCGCGTCGCCACAGACTCGCGTCATGGCTGCAATCGACGGGCAGACCCGACTCGGCGACACTCCCGGAACTCGAGTTCGCATGGTTCACGCGGATTGTAGCGTCCGGAGCGTCAGATCGACCCGCCGAGCCGCAGGGCTTCCCGCTCGGGGACGGTCCCCAAAAACTCTGAAGGCTCAAAGACTGGCACGATTTTGAGTTTTTGGGGACCGTCCCCGCCGCAAGGCGGCGGATCCGGTGCTCCGCACGAGCGTCAGCGCAGTTTCTTGCTCCCTGCGGCGGGTCGCGTCGCTAGACCGGGATGCGCCCCATGCCGGACCCAGCTCCCCCCGATGACGCACCGCCGCGGCTCGCGGTCGCCGTCGGGAGGAGCGTCTCCGACACGAAGTACCTGCTGCTCGTGGCGGCGCCGCTCGGCGCGCTCGTCGGGTGCACGGTCGCCGGGTACGACTGGGTCGTCAACGACGTGCTGTGGGCGGGCGTGACGGCGCAGCCGCTCGCGGTGCAGCTCGTCTCGCCGTTCTTCGCGATGCTCGTCGCGGGACTCGTCCTCCGCGCGTTCCGCGTGCGGTCGTCGGCGATGGCGGACGAAGTCGTGCAGGCGTACCACGAAGGCACGCGCGGCATGCCGCTCGACACGGCGCCCGGGAAGCTCGCGGCGTCGGTCGCCACGCTCGGACTCGGCGCGAGCGCGGGCATGGAAGGCGCGAGCAAGTGGCTCGGTGCGACGATCGGGTCGGCGTTCCACGGGTTCGCGGCGAAGGTGGGACTCGACCTGTCCGGGCGCGACCGGCGCACGACGCTCCTCACGGGCGGCTCGGCCGGCATCGCGGCGATCTTCCGCGCACCGCTCTCCGGCGCGGTGATGGGCGTCGAGTCGCCGTTCAAGCGGGACCTCGCACTCGACGCGCTCATGCCGAGCCTCGTCGCCGCGGCGACGTCGTTCTGGGCGTTCACTCGGTTCCGCCCGTCGGGTCCGTACTTCCCGATCCAGTTCGAGTACCGACTCGAGACGACGGACCTGCTCGTCGCGCTCGCGATCGGCCTCGCGGCGGGCCTCGCGAGCCATCTCTTCCTGGCGACGCTCGCGGTCATCCGACGCCGGGCCGAGTCAGCGGCGCCGACGATCTGGCTGCGAACAGCGATCGGCGGCGTGGCCCTCGTCGCGCTCGCCTGGGCCGGGCAGGCGTTGCTCGGCACGCCGGTCACGCTGCAGTCCGGTCTGCCCGTCGCGAACCAACTCCTCAACGGGCACTTCGCGCTCGTCGCCTGCGCCGCAATCTTCGCGCTCAAGCTCCTCGCAACGGCGGTGACGTTCGGCACCGGCGGCGTCGGCGGACTGTTCGTCCCGACCGCGACGATCGGCGCAGCACTCGGTGCGTGCTTCGACGCGACTCTCGCGCCGTCCCACCCCGGCGTCTACACGCTGCTCGGCATCGCGGCGTTCGCCGGGGCGAGCTACAACAGTCTGCTGTTCGCCGCGGTGTTCATCGCGGAGGCGACGGGCAACGTGTTCCTGGTCGCGCCGGCACTCGTGGCGACATCGGTGGCGTTCGTGGTGTCCGCCGGAGTGTCGAACTCACGCGCGCAGCGGAGCTCGCGCTGACGTAGCGACTGCTTACGGGTACCACCACACGTTCATCGACCGCTTCGTCGGCGACGCCATCACGCGGCTGAAGTTGTCCGAAGGTCCGATCAGTCCGGGCGACATCGCGCCGCCCTCGACCATGCCGCTCACGAAGCCGACGACGAGGTTGACCGGCGAGAAGAGCGCGCCGAGCGCCGGCATGCGCCCCTTTGCGAACCCCGCCTGGACGCCGTCGGACGCGCCCTTGAATCCCCCGCCGATGACCTTCCACGGGAGCCAGACGATGTTCTCCGGCACCGCGAGAACGTAGCCGCCGACCTTCGACCCCGCGCTCGGCCCGGCCGGCGTGTCGTCGGGCTGCGACGAAGCCGAGGACGACGCGGACGATGGCGGAGGGGCGGACTCGCCGCCCTTCGTCGTCGTCGCGCAGCCCGCAACTGCCAGGCAGAACATCAGCGCCGCGAGCGTGACCGCGCCGGAGAGTCGGCGGGCGGTCGCGGCGATCGCGTCAGCAACAGCCGTGAGATCCACGGCATGCGTCAGGGTCGGTCGCAAGGGCGTCTCCTTCGTAGGGGCGTCGCGTCGAGTCGCGACCCTCGCGGGGCCGCGTCACGGCGCGATCATCGCCGAGTGTGTTCCGTGTTCGCCGTGCGTCAGTCGATCGCGCCGAGCTTCGTCCGGAGCAGCGTCGCCCGCGCCACGTCGCGCGCCTTCGGATCGATCGGCCCGGTGGACAGGCGCTGCAGGTGGGCCGGCTGGCTCACGATGAACAGCTCGTTCACGATCTCGATCGTCAATCGCGTGGGCAGGAGACCGAGGTTCACGCCGAGACGCACCGCGGAGAGCATCTCCAGCGTCTCCTCGCTCGTGATGGTGCGAGCTGCACGCAATGCGGCGTACGCCCGCCAGCACTTGTCTTCGAGCGCCGCACGGTCGCTCTGCAGCAGCGCCTCGCGCACTTTCCGTTCGTACTGGATGAACTGCGGTACGACGCGCTGGAGACGGTCGATCACGTCGGTCTCGGTCACGCCGAGGCAGACCTGGTTCGAGATCTGGAAGAAGTCGGACGACGGCTGCGTGCCCTCGCCGTAGAGCCCGCGGACGGCGAGGCTCATCTTCGCGCCCGCCTGGAACACCTTCTCGACGTGCTTCGTGTAGACGAGCGCCGGCAAATGCAGCATCACGCTCGCCCGCATGCCGGTGCCCACGTTCGTCGGGCAGCAGGTGAGGTAGCCGTAACGCGCGGAGTACGCGTAGTCGAGATGCCTCGAGATTCGCGTGTCGGCAGCGTCGGCGGCTTCCCACGCGGTGTCGAGTTGGAGTCCGCTCCGGAGCACCTGGATTCGCAGGTGATCCTCTTCCTGGACCATGATCGAGACGTTCTCACCGGGCGCGTAGCAGACGCCCCTCGGCCCTTCGGCCCGCGCGAGTTCCTTCGAGATGAGGTGGCGCTCGACGAGCACCTCGGCGTCGAGCGGCGGCGCGTCGGCGAGCGGGATGTAGAGCATCTCTTCGGGGAACGCCGTGCGCCCGAGTCCCGCGCGGACTTCGTCCTCGATCGCCGCGCGCTCCTCGGGGTCGGCCTGGATACCGAAGCGGTGGCCGCGCAGGTTGCGGGCGAGGCGGATACGCGACGAAATGACGATGTCGGAGTCGGCGCCCGTGCCGCGCAACCACTCGCCGCCGATCGCGCCGTTCCCGTCGAATCCCTTGGCGAGCTTCATGACTCGCCCCCGCCTTCCGACTGAGAGATGCCTTCTTCCGCCCTGCGCAACTCGTCGCGAAGCGATGCCGCGAGTTCGTAGTTCTCCTGCTTGATGGCGTCCTGCAACTTGCGGCGCAGCGCGACCAGAGCGCGCTCCGCGGCCCGGTCGCGCGACGCGCCTTCGAGCGGCGTCTTCCCCACGTGTGACTTGCCCCCGTGGATCTTCTCGAGCAGCGGTTCGAGCGCGGTGCGGAAGGCCTCGTAGCAGAGCGGGCACCCGAGTCGTCCGCGACTCCGGAACATCGCGTACGTGAGGCCGCAGTGGCTGCACGTCGTCGAGATGGGATCGTCGGGCGCGCTCCCCGCGTCGCCCGTCGCGTCGGGTCCGACCGACGCCGTCCCGGCGCCCGCCGCAGTCGGGGCTCCGAGCGCGGTCGCGAGCATGCCGAGTTCGTCGGTGCCCGCGGGCTTCTTCACCGCGTAGCACTCCTCGCAGAGCGCCATCTCCTTCAGGCCGCCGTCGAGCAGCTCCGTGAAGTGGACCGTGGCGGCGCGTGTCTGGCAGGACTGGCACTTCATGCGCGGAAGTGTACCGGGGGACGCCCCGCGATGCCCTCCAGGGACGGAGCCCGCCGACGCGAAAGTCGCGCGCGGGGCGCGGGATTCGCGATCCGGGCCGCCCCGCTCAGCAGGCAGCGTAGCCGATGACGATCACGAGGAGCGGTGCGCCGAGCAACCAGAGGAGGAGCCCCGCCTTGATCCCTCCGCGGGAGCCCTTGGGTTCGTCGATGTGCGCCATGTTCAGCCTCCGGGCGATCGTCCGGCACCATCGCCGGACCGGTCACGCCCTGCAGACCTGAACGCGCGCGGGGGTCGGCGCCGTGGCGTGATGTTCCCATTTCCCTGCCATGGTCCAACGCCCGGCGCGGGTTCAGGGAGCGACGGCCTGTGCGCCGCGCCCCGAGGAATCCACCATGCGCAAAATCGTGACCTATCTCTTCGTCCTCACCGCGTGCGTCCTCGCCGGCTGCCAGGAGAGCGCCGGCGACAAGGTCGAACGCAAGGTGCGGAACGCCGTGGACGACATCACGAAGTAGCTGCGCGCCGGCTACACGTACGACTCGACCGCCTCGGCGAACGCCTTCGCCCGGGCCTCGTAGTTCGTGAACTGGTCCCACGACGCGTGTCCGGGCGAGAGCAGCAGCACGTCGCCCTCGCGCGCAACGACGAACGCCTGGTCGATCGCCTCGGCGAGCGTCTCGTGGCGGTAGACGTCGGGCACGCCCGCGGCTTCGAACAACGCGGCGATCGCGGCGCCCGTCGCGCCGTAGCAGAGGACGGCCTTCGCACGCTCGGCGGCGGCCGCGACCATCGGCGCGGGGTCGGACCCCTTGTCGTAGCCGCCCGCGAGGAGGAGTACCGGCGCGTCGAACGCGCGGAGTGCCGCGGCGGCGGACTCGGGCGTCGTGGATTTCGAGTCGTCCACGCAAAGCACGCCGCGCACCCGGCCGATCGGCTTCAGACGGTGCTTCAGCCCCTCGAACCCACGGACTGCCTCACGGATCGCGGACACGTCGGCGCCGAGGACGAGCGCGATCGCCGCAGCCGACGCCACGTTCCACGCGGCGTGTTCGCCGAGGATGCGGACGTCGGCGCGCGTGAGTACGTCGATCTCGCCCTTGGCGCCACCTTGGCCCTTGGCGCCAGCTTGGCCGTTGGCGCCAGCTTGGCCGTTGGCGCAAGAGTACGTGTCGAGCGTCCCCATCCCCGGCGCCACGCGCGCCACGAGACGGTCGCCGCGCCAGAACACGGCGTCGCCGCCGGCCACCTCACGGCGCGACGTCCAGATCACGCGGCACGGCGCGGCCTCGGCGATGGCGCGGACCCGCGCGTCTTCGTGGAGCGCGATCAGCACGCCGTCCTTCGCCGGAACGATCCCCGACTTGTCGGCCGCGTAGGCGTCCATCGTGCCGTGCCAGTCGAGGTGGTTCTCCGAGAGGTTCGTGAGAAGGCCGACGTTCGGGCGGAGGTTCTCGCGGCGGAGCCAATGAAGCTGGAAGCTCGACAGCTCCAGGACCACGACGTCGCCCGCGCGGATCGTCGGCATCTCCTCGAGGAGCGAGCAGCCGATGTTGCCGCCGAGGAGCACGCGCGCGGGTTCGTCGCCGTTCCGAAGGCCCGCGCGTTCGAGGATCGCGTGGGTCAACGCGCTCGTCGTGCTCTTCCCCGCGCTTCCGGTGATGCCGACGATGCGCCCGCGGCACCCGCGGACGAACAGACCGATCTCGGTGTCGAGCGGCACGCCCGCGCGTTCCGCCGCGGCGACGAACACGTTGCCCGGCTTGACCGCGGGGTTCACGACCACCAGGTCCGTGTCGGTGAAGTCGCGTTCGTCGTGCGCGCCGAGGCGGAACCGGATGGCCAGGCCGGCGAGCGCCTCGACGGACGGGCGCAGTTCGTCCTCGGTCTTCATGTCGGTGACGAGCACGTCATAGCCCTGGGCGACGAGGTGTTTCGCGACGCCGACGCCACCGCCGAACAGGCCGAGGCCCATGACGGTCGCGCGGCGCGGCGTACGCTCGGTCACAGGACTACTTCACCGGCGGAAGCGGCGCGCCGGGCTTCGGGGGCCGGACGGGCTCGTCGCCGGACTTCCCCTGCGGTTCACCGGGGGGCACGAGCCGGGCGGGAGCCGGTTCCACGGCCGGGGCAGACTTCGACGGCGCGGCGCGCTTCGCGGGGGGAGGCGGCGGCGGCTCGTCCTTCGCGCCGGCGGGGGGTGACGAAGCCGGCCCCTCGCTGCCGCCGGTGCGGTACGCCTCGGCCCGCTCGTTCAGGGCCGCCATCCGCTCGCGGAGGTCGGCCTTCTGCTCCGGCGAGAGCGCCTTGTCGAGCGGGTGGTACGGCTCGAGTGTGAAGTCGAACATGCGCATATCGCGGATCGTGCCGGGATAGAGGAACTGGGCGAAGGCGTCGAGCGGGAACCAGTCGTACCACCGCGCGTCGATCGCGGCCGTGGTCTGGAGCGTGCGGTAGCCGGGTGCCTGCAGCGTCACGCGCCGCACGCCGTCCCAGTCGAACGGCAACTCGAGCGGCGTCCGCTGATCGAGCACCGTGTCCTCGAGCGAAACGATCGCACCGGGCGGGTCGGACCGGATGACGAGCTTCCGCTCGACGCACCCGCCGACAACGAGCGCCACCGAGGCCGCGAGGACGACGCCGGACGACAGACGCGTGGTTCGCATGCGGAGAGGATACGGCAGAGCGGGAGCCTCCGTCCACCGCGTCGCGGGAGGAAGTTGAACGCGCGGCGCATCGGATTCGGAACTCGGGCATCCGGACGACCCGTGCGCTACACTCCTCGTCCCATGGCATCACTCTGGAAGTACGAAATCCTGGTCCTCTCCGCCGCGGACTCGAAAGAGCGCGAGGACAAGCTCTGGGAGATGGGCCGATCCGGCTGGGAACTCGTCAGCATCCTCGCGGGCGACTGGAAGACGGGCGCCACGACCGATCTGACCAAGCTCACCATGTTCTGGAAGCGCGAAGCCACCCACGACATCGGCTACTGACGCCGTCTCAGGCGTCCCTGCTGAGGTCGAAGCCGCGGAACGCCGCCCCTACGACGAACGTGAAGGCGGCGGCCATCGCGACCAGCAGCAGCCATCCGATCACGCACCCTGCCACGGCGGCCGCGCCCCCGATTCCGAAACCGACGCCCACCGGGACCGCCACGATCAGCGCGGCGGCGCCGACCGCCACGCCCTTCAGCATCATCGAGAGCAGCATGCGCCCGATGGCCGGGACCTTGCCCGTGTCCTCCGGGTTGATGCGGTAGGGGAAGGTCAGGAACAGCGCGTTGTCGGTGGCGGCCGAGAGCCAGTTCCACGGCGGGAGCGCGAACACGGCGACGGCGAGCACCCAGGCCGGCGGCGACGCCGCTGCGAACACGATCGCGATCGCGAGGAACTGCATCCCTGTGAACACAACCGTCGGAGCGATGAGTTGCCCCGCCGCGAGCACGGTCGGCCGGAGCGGAAGCATCTTCAACTCGGCCATGCGGTCGAGGTCGCGGCGGAAGTCGAACGTGAAGCCCTGGTTTGCAAAGGTCGTCAGGGCGAACGCAATCGCGAGCGCCGCCCACGTGGGCGCCTCGCCATCCGACTCGTGGCGGCCGATCAGCACCATGATCGTGATGCAGAACAGCATGCTCCCAGCCGTCCACACGACCGGACCCGGATTGCGGACGAGTTCCAGGAGTTGCCGCCGCCCGAGGGCGCCGGCGCCGCCGAGACGAGGCAGCATCGGGATGCGCCGCTTCCGCGCGCGGGCGGCCGACGGCAGGAACGCGCCTTCGCCCGACCGCATGCGCTTGATGCGCTCCTGGATCTTCTGACTCGAAGCGATCGCGGCTTCCTCGAAGGCGACGTCGAGCTTGAAGAGCATGCCGACCATGAGCGCGAGTTCGCCGAGGCAGACGAGACCCCACATCCAGGTGTCGTGCCAGCACGAAGCGCAGAAGAGCCGGGCGAACGGCTGCATCGGCGCGGTCGCGACGACGATGAACGGCGACTCGGCGAACGCCGCGATCGTCTCTCGGATCGGCGTCCCGCGCGGCAGGCCGTCGAGTGCGGTCCACCCGCCGAATCCGGCGAGCGCGGCGACCGCTCCCCAGAGCAGCATTCGCACGCGCGGCGCGGCCTTCTCCCCCACCGCGGCGACGGCCAGCGATCCGACCTGCGACGCGAGTTGCAGGAAGACCATGCCAAGCATGGCTCCCGCGAGACCGCCGACGATCGTCCCCGCCCAGCG
Source organism: Planctomycetota bacterium (assembly GCA_021414065.1). Taxonomy (GTDB): domain Bacteria; phylum Planctomycetota; class JAJSAM01; order JAJSAM01; family JAJVHW01; genus JAIOPE01. The sequence goes on along the minus strand of JAIOPE010000180.1, from coordinate 18,920 downwards.
AAGTGTGAAGATCGCGGACCAGAGCCCGCTCAGCGCGGAGATGCCGCACCGGCTGATCACCTGATAGAGGAGCAGGTCGCGGCGCGAGACCGGCGCAGGGAAGAGGAAGTCGATCTCGGGCGGGCGGAAGTAGAGCCCGCGGCCGGAGATGTCCACGAGGAACAGCATCAGCGTGAGGAAGAGCGGCGCGAGCAGGCGGGCGGTGTCGAGGTCCCGGGCGACGGTGAGCGGGTTCTTCGCGTTCGCGATCATGAGCGGGACCTGACCCGCGAGGATCACGAGCACGATCGCCCCGCCGGCGAGCCAGAGCAGGATGCGCTTCGGCCCGCGCGCCTTGCGTCCGAGCGAGCGTACCCATGCGCGCGGCGCGTGTGTGAGCAGCCAGACGAGCCCCGGGTTCACGGGGCGGGCGGCTCCGGCGGCGCTGGGATCGGCGGCGCCTCTGCGGCGGGATGCGTGGACACCGGCGCCGGCACGCTGCCCTCTGTCGCCTGGAAGAAGATCTCCTCGAGCGTGGCGTCGGCGTGCAGCGAGCCGAGCTGGCCGCGGATGCCGTCCTTCGTGCCGTCGAAGAGTTTCCGGCCCGTCGCGAGGATGAGGAACCGCGAACAGAGCCCCTCGATCTGGCCGAGCAGATGGCTCGACACCACCACCGCCGCCCCGGACTCCGCGCGCCGCCGCAGCGTCGAGTAGAGCGTGCGGATGCCGCGCGGGTCGAGGCCCGTCAACGGCTCGTCGAGCATGAGCAGCGTGGGCTCGTGGAGCAGCGCGCAGGCGATCGCGACCTTCTGCCGCATCCCGCGCGAGAGTTCGCTCGCGAGATCGTCCTTCCGCTCCGTCAACTCCATCTCCGCGAGGAGCGCGTCGCCGCGTTCGCGCCAACCCGCAGCGAGACCGTAGACCTGCGAGGTGAACTCGATGTGCTCACCGACCGTGAGGTTTCCGAACAGGTTCGGGTCGTCGGGCACGAGCGCGATGCGGCGCTTCGCATCGAGCGCCTGCGACCGGACGTCGAATCCGGCGACGCTCACCGAGCCGGACGTCGCGGGCAGCACGCCGGCGACGATGCGCATCGTGGTGGTCTTGCCCGCGCCGTTCGGCCCCACGAGTCCGAGGATCTCGCCGGCGCCCACGTCGAACGACAGTCCGGCGACGGCGGGTCGGTCGCCGTAGATCTTGTGCAGATCCTGGACGCGCAGCATCAGTTCGTCTTCACGAGCGGCGGCGCGCCGAAGCGACGGACGCGGTCGTTTCTGCGGTCGCCGACGAAGAAGTGCGCGGGCTGCCCGTCGGCGGTCGTCACGGCGATCCCGAACGGCGCGTTGAACCGCACGCGCTCCGCGATCTCGCCGTCGCCCGAGAACGCACCCGGGTTGTTGAATCCGGGCGTGTTCGGGCCGCCTGCGACCGTGTAGATGCTCGCGGCGGGGATCGTGGTCGTCACGCGGCCGTCGAAGTCGATCGCGAGCGCGAGGTCGTCGGCCGTGGTGAGGTTGAGCATCCGAACGACGTGCGAGTCCTCGTCGGAGAAGTAGAGCGCGACCGCCGTGGCGTCGAGTCGCGACTGCACGAAGAGCGCTCGCGGCGAACGGATCTGGGCCGACGGGCCGTCGCCACCGTCGCCGCCGTTGCCGGGAACTCCCGTGCCGACCAGCGTGCGGATCGCTCCGGAGGCGATCGTGAGACCCGCGCGCGTGACGGTCGCGCCGGTGACATTGAGCGCACGGATGCGGGCGTTGCCGCGCTCGCCGAAGTAGACGACGCCCTGATTGTCGAGCACGACACACGACGGTTCGGAGGTCCGCCACGGACCGGCGCCGTCGGCGGTGAACCCGCTCGTGCCGTTGCCGACGATCGTCTGCACGCTTCCGGCGCCGACGGTGATGCCGTTCACGGTGACGGCGTCCAGACCCGGGTTCGCGACGCGAATGCGGTGGTGGCCGGTGTCGCAGATCCAGACGAGACCGTCCGGCCCGATCGCGACGCCTTCGGGGCCGAGCAGCGACGCGGACGCCGCGGGGCCGCCGTCGCCGTCGGCGAGTTGCCCGGAGGGGCCGCCGCCGACGATCGTGTCCACGTTGCCGGGGGCGATCGTCTTCCCGAGATACGTCTCGGTCTCCGATGTCGGGAGGCGCGGGTCGCCCAGGTTCAGGAGGCGGATGCGCTGGTTGCCGGTGTCGGCCACGAAGAGCCGCCGCGAGCCCTGCGTAGCGAGTCCCGACGGGTTCGCGAACGCCGCGCCGCGCGCCGAACCGCCGTCGCCGCCGAAGCCGGGCACCGAGCCGCCGCCGATGATCGACGAAGCTCCGGGCGCCGCGGCTTCGCCGCCGAACGTGCGCTCGTCGCGCCCGAGGTTCATCACGCGGATCGTCGCGCGGTCGGTGAAGAAGAGCTCCGTCGGCGACGACGAGTGCAGCGCGCGCGGTTCGGTGAGCGGGACGCCGCCGCGGCGCGAGGCGTCGTAGACACGGGCGGTGCGAGCGGCGCCCGCGGTCTTCCCGTAGGACGTGACGGCCGCAGTGCCGCCATTCACGAGGATGACCGTCCGCTCGTCGGCCACGAGCAAGTTCGAGTTCGCGTCGAGCGCAAGGGCGTTCGGGATCGCGAGTTGAATCTCGCGGGCCTTGCTGCCGACGCCGCCCGTGCCGCCTCCCGCCACGGTCCCGATGTTGCCGGGAAGCACCGTCGCCTCGGCGAACGTCATGGCGGATGCGCCGAGATTGACGAGGCGCACGCGCACGTTCAGCGTGTCTGCGATGAACAGGCCGCGCGCCGGCGTCACGTCGATCGCGCCAGGCGAACGGAGCTGTGCCGACGCCGCCGCGCCGTCGTCTCCGGAGAATCCGGGCGTGCCGTCGCCGGCCACGGTGCGGATCGCGCCGGGCGCGAGCGGCACGCCCGCGATGACCACGTTCGTGGTGCCGGGGTTGACGACGCGAACGCGCGACGGGCCGCGCTCGACCACGTAGATCTCGCCGTCCGGACCGATCCCGACACCGACCGCGTCGGTCAGTTCGGCGGCAGTCGATGCGACTTCGTCGGCGGTGGTTGCTCCCCCGCCTGCAATGGTGGCGCTCGCACCGGGAGCGATCGAAACCCCCGCCAGCACGATCGGGAGCGAGCCCGGCGCGCCCGGCTCGCGCGGATTGAACGCGACGAGTTGCGTGCCCTGGTCGAGGAACAGCAGCGCGCCCGACGGGTGGAAGCGGACGTCGCGCGCGTCCTGGAGCGACGCCGCAGCGCGGACCACCGTGAACGCCGGCACGAGCAGTCCGCCGAAGTGGATCGGCGCGCCGTTCCGGTTCGTCACGAGGATCGAGTTGCTGTGGTTCGTGTACAGGTTGCCGAAGGGGTCGGTCTCGAGGCCGATCAGCGTCTGCAGCCGCGCGACGCCCGGCGACTTACCGGTGCCGACGGTGTCGCCGGGAACTCCGAAGCCGAGGTAGCGGCGGATCAGGCCGGCCGAGTCAACGCGTTCGACGACGTTCGCGCCGAAGTCTGCGACGAGGAACCCGTCGCCGTCGGGGCGAAGGTCCACCGGGAACGTGTCCACGTCGGTGGGCGGCTGCACGTCGGCGCCGAGGATCGTCCCCGCGTAACGGTTGTCGATCGTGAACTCTTCGACGCGCGAGCGGAAGCGGCGCTTCAGCCCGGCGGTCTCCTCGTACTCGGCGAGCACGCGTACGTGCACCTTGAACCGCGCTTGCGCCCCGCCCAGGTCGGGCAGCGTGTTCCAGACGAACGTGTGCTGGCCGAGCGACAGCGCGCGAACGCCGTCGCCCTGCGTCTCTTCTGCGCGGCTCATCTCGAACCAGGTGTCCTCTGCGCCGACGGGCGGCGGAGCCGACTGCCACTGGGCGTGGATGCGGACGCGCGGGTCGTCCGCACCGCCCGCGGGCCCGTCCTTCGACTCGCGCTTCACCTGGTCGTCGCGCAGGACGTACGAGAACGTCACCAGGTTCGACACCGCAGGGTCCGTCGGCGACGCGACGATCACCTGCGGCGGCGGAAGCGGGTTGGAACTTCCGCCGCCCCCGCCCCCGCCCCCGCCCGACGCGGCGAGCATGCCGCCGACGCCGCACGAGGCCGCGAGCAGCGCCAGCGGGAGAAGCCTCGCAGCCCGGATCGCAGGTTTCATGGCTGGTACAGGTTCCTTCCGGCGTCGATCCGATTCGTCACACCGTCGTCGAAGCAGAGCGGCGCGTTCCCCGGAGGGGACACGACCGCAGCGGCGGCACCGGCCGCCGACTGGAGGCCCCGCAGGTCGTTTCCGTCGATGCGGATGTCGCAGTTCGGGCCGAACAGCGAGAGACGGATCGCGCAACCGGTGTCGGAGAACCTCGTGTCGGCCAGCGGCGATCCGCAGCCGCGGAGGTCGTTCCCGATCACCTTCCCCGCACCGGTGTTGAGCAGATAGACGCCGGTGTGGGCGCCTCGGACCTTGTTCGAGCGGATCTCGAAGTCCTCCGTGAGCGCGGACGCGGCCTGGCGGCGCACGGCGATCGCCGCGCGGCCGCCGTCGCCGGTGTACGTCGTCGTGGAGAAGGTGAACCGATTGCGCAGGATGCGCGTGTCCACGACGTCGGCCAGGTCGAACCCGGTCGCGAAGTCGCCCTGGACCGTGTTCCGCGTGAGGATCACGGACCGCGCGCGGTCCCCTTCGGACTCGGCCACGAGCGCGCCGCGAACGAGCACGCCCGCGGTCGCGAAGTCGCTCGCCGAGCACGTGAACTTCGTGCGCGTGACGAGCAGGTTCGGGCCGTCCTCCCAAAGGACGCCGGCGCCGCCGGCGCGCGTGACTTCGAGCGTGGAGTCGGCGACGTCGAGACCGCTCGCGCGGACCGTGCCCCGCAGCGGCACGAACGCCTCGAGGTGGCAGTTGCGGACCGACACGTTGCGGACGAATCCCTCGACGCTGCTCGAACGCACCGCCTGGAGGCGCACCGCCTCGCCCGCCGCAGCGGTGGAACGAATCGTGAGACCGCGGATCGTGATGTCGCTGCTCTCGTCGAGCAGGACACCCACGGTGCCGGACGTCTCGATGATCGTGTCGCCGGACTTCGACGTGGCCCCGCACAGCGTCACGCCCGTGCGCCGGAAGATCGTCACCGACGACGTGAACGAGTTCAGGCCCTTCTCGAAGATGATCGTTCCCACCGATGGATCGGAGAGCGCCGCCGCGAGCGCGTTCGCGTCGGGCACCGCGCCGGACGGGAACCGGAGGATCGCGCCGGGCGACGTGGTGGTCCTCGCGTGCGCCGGCGCCGCGAGCACAACCGCCGCGACGACGGCGACCAATGCGGCGACCATCGAACGATGAGCCGAGCGCGTCACTTGCCGCCTCCCAGCAGGATCGTCCGCACTTCGCGCCCGCCCGATTCGTCTTCCGCCACGACCCGCACCTCGCTCCGTGCGCCGGGTGCGGCCGGCACGCTCCGACGATAGACGTGACGCTCGTCGGTCGAGTCCTTCTCCGGCACGAGATCGGTCTCCGCCCACGACTTCACGAGTTTGCCGTCGGCGAACACGTCGATCGACCGGAGCTGCCGGCGCGTGCCGACCACGATGGCGACCGCGTCGCCCGACGGCGCGACGGACAGCTCGAAGCGCGCCGGGATCTCGCGCTTGCGAAGCTCGTCCACGAGCTTCTTCATGACCTGCTCCATCGCGAGTTCCGTGACCGTCTCGCTCACGGTCTTCATGTTGCCGGCGAGGAACGCAGGCGGGACGATCGGCACCCACACCGAGAGCCCGCGGTCCCAGAGATCCAGCTTCTGCTCGCCCGATGCCGCGACGACGGACGCGGTCGGCTTCGCCGTGTCGCGGGGCTCGTAGAGGGCCGCCTCGATCGCGAGATTCGTGTCGTACGTGCGGTCGTCCACGGCCCAGACCGGCAGCGGCAGCATGAACCAGGTGAACGTGGACCAGAACGTGCTCGAGTTGTTGCCGAGGTCGCGGATGCGGGCCGACTTCACGGTGACCCGCAGGATGAGGTCCGCGTCGGATCGGCGCGCGAAGTCGGCGGCCGCCGTCAGTTCGTCGCCCGCGAACGCGCCGCCCGCGGCTCGCACGCTCTCCGGTGCGTCGATGATCTGGCTGAACGCATTCGACGCGCGCACGCCGGCCGCCACGTGAGCCCCGAGTTCCTCGGGCGTCATCGCGAGTGGGACCATCTCGCCCGCTGCGTCGTCTGTGCCGGCCTGCGCAGCGAGGGCGCGCGCCGCGCCCTCGACCGGGAGCAGGACGACCTTGTATGGCTGCCGAGGAGTCGGATCCGCCTTCTGCGATGCGCATCCGCCGGCCGACGCGGCGCCCAACGCGGCCGCGATCGACCACGCGCCGACACTCGCACTCCGACCAACGCGTCTCACTGGCTCACCTCGGACGCGTCAATCGCGCAACGGAACCCGATCGTCTTCGCGCGGAACGAGCGGTCGTAGGGCTTCGTCGGAACGCCCGCGATGTCGGCGCCGAACTTGGACGACCAGAAGCTGCCGCCGCGCACGCCGGTCTTCGGGTCGCCGTCCTTCGCGAACGGAAGGTCCACCCACTCGCTCACGTTACCGCCCATGTGCAGGCAGCCCGCGGGGCTGACGTCGCCGCCCTTCGTGGCGTCCACCGGGCCCTTCTGCTTCGTCATCTCCTCGGTCGCGAGAAGTCCTTCCTTCCAGGGAGTGCCCTGCGGGATGGGTGGCCATGCGCGGAGCCCGCGCTCGCCGTCGGACTTGGCTGCCGCCTTCACCCACTCCCCCTCGCTCGGAAGCCGGCGGCCGGACCACGAGGCGAACGCCACGGCGTCCCACCACGCGACGTTCACGACCGGCAGGTCGTCCGAGTTCCACTTCGGGTCGTTCCAGGTCTCGGCGGTCGGAACGTGGCTCCACGACGCCGGTTGGTCCGCGTGATCCCAGGGGCAGCGCGCGCCCTTCTGCGCCGCGCACGCTTCCAGGAACAGCCGGTATTGCCGGTTCGTGACCTCCGTGAGATCCACGTACACGAGAGCGACCGGTTGCGTGAGACGGTCGATCAGGACGTCGCCGCGGTCCACCTTCCGCATCTCGACGTTCGCGCCTTTGGTCCATGTGATCTGGGGCTTTCGCTCGACCGCGACGTGGTCCACATGAACGGCGAGCGTGACCGGCGCGGATGCGTGACCGGCCGGGTCCAAGGCCTGGACCACCAGCGTGTGGTCGCCCTTCGGCAACGTCCACTGCCCGGAGAACGACGCAGTCGCGAAGTCGCGCTGGAGCGGCCCGGCCAGACCGGTCACGACCAGTGTGAATGCGTCTTCGCTGCAACGGCCGGTGAACACGACGGGTGTGACGTCGTCGATCTTGTCGCCCGCGAGCGGCGACGCAAGGTCGAGCGTCGGCGCGGTCCAGTCGGCGTTGACGACGACGGTCGTCGGCAGCGAGTCGTTCCCGGACCGATCGCGGGCGGCCAGATTGAGCGTGTTCGCACCCTGCGCCGCGAACCGGTGGCGGAACACCGACCGCGAGCGGCCGGCCTGCGGCGCCTGCTCCGGCGGCGCGGCCTCGAGCGCGATCGAGGCGGGAGCGAGTTCCTCCATCTCGACTTCGACGGTGGCGTCTTGCGTGAGACACCAGCCGCCCGTCGGGACCACGCGGCCCTGCGCGTCCTTCACGACGATCGACGTGAACCGCGGCGGCACGGGATCGACGACCATCTGTAGCGGCGCGACGCGCGCGGCGCCGAGCCCGTCGATCCCAAGTCCGTAAACCCCGGGCGCAAGGTCAGCCGTGAGCCGCGCGACGGCTTCGCCGGGGCGCTTCGCGTCGAATTCGATCCCCGCGCCGACGAGCGCGATCGGCGATGCGTCGCGCGCGGGAGAACCGTCGGCCTCGAGCACGCGGGCTGCGGTCAGCTTGGTCGTCGCGGGCAGCGGATAGCTGCGATGCAGCTTGAGCACGACAGCGTCGCCCGGACGCACCGCGGACCGTCCGTCGGCGGGCTCGATCGTCGCTTCGTCGAGGACCAGCTTCGCGCCGAACTCGCGCTTCGACTCGTTGCCCGCGCGGTCGGTCGTCGTGAGCGTCACGGCGAGTCCGCCGACCGGAATGTCGCGGAGCGGGACGTCGAACTGTCGGGCGAACGGGAACGTGCGCTCCTCCGGCACGCGGTCGCCCGCGCGCAGGAACGACGCCTTCAGCTCTACGTCTTCCGTCGAGCTCACCGTCAGGCGATTGCCCGAAGGCTCGCGCGTCTGGAGCACGGTCTCGGTGGCCGCGAGCCCCGCGACGTCGAACTCCTCGGCCCGCGTGTCGCGGACGAACTTGAACTCGAACGGCGTGCGCGTGACGTTCCCTGCGAGGTCCGTCGCTCGCACCTGCACGGTCTGCTCGCCGTCGCCGTCGTGTACACCCTGGATCGTCCAGCGGTTGGGGTCGTCAGCGGACCGGTCGGCGGACTTCGTCTCGCGCGAACGCGGCACGGTGACCTGCACGGACTGGAGCTCCGTCTGCGCATCGTCTACGTGTACCCAGAGCTTCGGGAGCTCGTCGTTCGTGTAGATGCCGCGCCCGCCCGCGACGGTGACCGAACTGATCGCCGGCGGCTTCCTGTCCACCACGATCCTCATGCGCGCCGGGTCCGATCCTGACGCCGCGCGGAAGCCGAGGACGTGCTCGCCGTCAGCAAGATCGTTCAGATCGATCGACCCCGCGAGCTTCCGTTTCCCGTCCGCTCCGGCCGCGATCTTCAGGTCGGCCGCGTGCTGCACTCCGTCCACGAGGATCGAGGGCGTGCCGACGTCGCCGTCGGACACCTCACCCGAGACGACCAAGTCGGAGAGGACGCCGTCCGGCAGGTAGTGCCGCTCGCCGCGGATCTGGAAGTCGCCGCCGCCGCCCGCGCGGGCGAGCGTGAGGTTCGACACCCCGGCGGGCCCGGTCTGGAAGAAGACGCCCCAGACCGCAACCGCGACGAGCGCCGACACACCGGACACCTGCAGAATGCGGGCCTTCCGCCGGGCCGCACGCTCCGGTGCTTCGAGCCACAGACGCATCTCTTCTGCGATCTCGGTGAACGAAGCCGGCCGTGCTTCGCGCGTCGGCGCCATGCAGCGGTCGGTGAGGTCGGCCATCTCGCGGTCGAGGTCGGGCCGCGCCTGCGCGAGCTGACGCGGCGGCTTGCCATCGTTGTGCCGCTCCATGTACTCGATGAGCGAGCCCCGCGGCATCGGGTACTCGCCCTTCGTGAAGCACTCGTAGACCATCACGCCGAAGGAGTAGATGTCGCTCTGGAACGAGCTCGCTTCGCCGCGGAACTGCTCCGGCGCCATGTACGCGAGCGTGCCGGAGAGCGTCGTGTGCAGGTCGGCGTTCGACCCTTCGCGGATCGAGTCCGCGGCGCCGACGGCCACCGGGACCTCGGTCTTGTCTTCGAGACGTTTCGCGAGGCCGAAGTCGATGACCTTCGGGTGCTCGAGCCCCTGCGCGTCCTTCACGAGGACCACGTTGTCGGTCTTGAGATCCTTGTGGACGATGCGCTCGTCGTGAATGCGCTGCATGCCGAGAGCGAGCGCGCGATAGATCCGGATCGCATCGCGGACGTCCGCGCAGAGCGGCTTGACTTCGTCGCGCACGGCGTCGTGCATCGTCCGGCCCTGGAGGTACTCCATGACCATGAACAGCTCGCGGTTCGCACGCGTCTCGTCGAGGTCCGTGACCTCGACGACGCCCTCGTGCTTGACCCGCATCATCGTCTGACCTTCGGAGAGGAACCGCGCGCGGAACGACGGATCGCGCGAGATCGACGCCTTGATCACCTTGATCGCGCGCATGCCCTGCAGCAGCGTGTGCTTCGCCTGCCACACCTCGCCCATGCCACCCTTCCCGAGGCGGCGGACGAGTTCGTAACGGTCGGCGATGAGCTGTCCCTCTTGCAGGATCGTCGGGGCCGCGCGGCCGCTGCCGACCGTGCCGCGACCGGCGCCGGTTCCTACGACGGGATCCCGCGCCGTTCCCCGCGAGTACTTCGATGCGGGAACCGGTCCCTGCGATCGCTGCGTGGCCGAGCCTGCGGCACGGTCGGCAACCGTCGGGTGCGGCATGCCCGACGACGACGGCGCCTTCGAGGACTCGCCGAACAGGGCCTTCTGGCGGTCGGTCAGGCCCGCATCGACCACCGTCGCGCCCTCGGGGTCGTCACGAGCGGGCGTGGTGTCGGGGCGGGTCTCAGATACGGTGTTCCCGCGGCGGGACACGTCGGTACCGAAGCCGCCGGCCTCGGTGCCGACGTTGCGTTCCGGCTCGATCTCGCTCGCCGGAAGTCCGGCGTGCGCGCCGGATACCAGCGTCTCCCGATCGTCGTCCGGTGTCGGCTCGGGCGCCGACGGGGTGGGTGCGAGCGTCGCGCGGTCCTCCGCCGAGCCGCCGGCGCCGTCGTCGCCGACACCTTCCGCGGGTACGGTCGGCGTCGCAGGGGGCCTCGTGATGCCGGGCGGCCGCGGCGTTCCACGCCCCGCAGCGCCGCCGCGCGACGTCGAACCGGTCGCCCGCCGCGACGGAATCGCGATCGACTCCAGATCGAGAGCCGGAACCTCGCCGGTCGGCGCCTCGGTGCGAGATGGCGACTCCGGAGCGAGCGTCGCCTGGTCTTCGGCAGACGTGTCGCTACTGTCGGCGGACGGTGTCTTGGGGCCTGACTGTGCGCCGCCCCCGCCACCCGCCAGGGTCTCCAGATCCTCATCGTCGTCCCGTGGGTCGGGCATGGCGGCCCATCCTGAGGCCAAGGGGCTCCGCGGTCAATCCCCACGTGAACGGAGTCTCACTTCCCGGCCCGGCGCGCCGACCGTCTCATGCCCCCGGAGGCGGGGCGTCCATCACTTCGCGGATCTTCTGTTCGAGCTTCGCCACCGTGAACGGCTTCTGCAGGAAGGCCGCGCCCGGCGGCAGCGCGCCCTTGTCCGCGGAGACTCGCTCCGTGTACCCGGACATGAACAGGGCGCGGAGGGCCGGGTCCCTCGCACGAAGAGCGCGCACGATCTCCGGGCCGCCCGACTTTGGCATCACGACGTCCGAGAGGACGACGTCGAACTTCGCGCCGACCGCGTCGACGGCGGCCATCGCCTCGTCGATCCCCGACACGGCGACCACTCGGTACCCGGCTGCGGCGACCAGTCGCTCGACCAGGCTCCGCACCGCCGGATCGTCCTCGACGACGAGGACGGACTCGCCCCGCCCGCGGCGGCTCTCCGGCGCGGCCGCAGGCGCGGATGAGACGACCGGTTCGTCCACCTGCGGAAGGTAGATGCGGAACGTGGTGCCGCGCCCGCTCTCGGTGGTGTAGCGGACATGTCCGTTGCGCTGCGCAACGATGCCCCAGAGAGTCGCCAGGCCGAGACCGGTGCCCTTCCCGGGCTCCTTCGTGGTGAAGAACGGCTCGAACAGGTGCTCGCGCGCTTCGGGCGACAGCCCCGTGCCGGTGTCGGCGACCGAGAGGAGCGCGTAGCGGCCGGGCGGCAGTCCGTCGTCGGGAACCGGCCCGGCGCCCTCGGAAGCGCGGCCGGGCGGTCGAACCTCCACCGCCTCCGTCGAGACCGTCAGCGTGCCCCCTTCCGGCATGGCGTCGCGGGCGTTCACCGCCAGGTTGAGGACGAGTTGCTCGATCTGCCCCGCGTCGGCGCACACGTGGCAAGCCGCGTCGTCGATCCGCAGGTTGACGACGACGTCTTCGCCGATCAACCGCCGCAGCATCTTGGTGACGTCGCGCGTCGCCGCGCAGATGTCGATCACCCCCGCTTCCGCCGTCTGCCGTCGGCTGAAGGCGAGCAGTTGCCGCGTCAGGTTGGCGGCGCGGTCGGCGGCGTCGCAGATCTCCTGCAGATTCCGCCGCATCGGGTCGCCCGCCGCGACACGCGCGATCGACAACTCCGCGTACCCGAGGATCACGCCCAGGATGTTGTTGAAGTCGTGGGCGATGCCGCCGGCAAGGCGCCCGATGGCCTCCATCCGCTGCGCCTGTGCCAGTTCACGCTGCGCGCTCGCGAGCGCTCGCTCGGCCTCCTTGCGCAGCGTGATGTCTTCTTTCACCGCCGCGAAGTGCGCGATGCGCCCCGCGTCGTCAACGATCGGCATGATCACCGCGTACTCCCAGTACAGGGTGCCGTCCTTCTTCCGATTGTGGAGTTCGCCACGCCATTCCTTGCCGCCGAGGATGGTCGCCCAAAGCTGCGCGTAGACATCCGGTGGCATCTCGCCGGACCGGAGCACGCGAGGCGTCTGGCCGCGGGCCTCGTCGAGGGAGTAGCCGGTGAGTTCCTCGAACTTCCGGTTGACGTACTCGATGACCCCCCGCCGGTCCGTGATCACGACCGACGCCGTGTTCTGCTCGACCAGGCGAGAGAGCACGCGCAGGCGCGCGTCGGTCTTCCGAAGCTCCGTCACGTCCATGAACGACCCGACGGATCCACGCGGAACGCCGCTCGCATCCAGGATCGGGGCCGCGCTGCCGTGGATCTCCACGACGACGCCATCCGGCCGGACGAACTCGAGGTTGAGTCCATCGAGTCGCCGGCACTCGCGCGCAGCGACGACCATCGGCATCTCGTCGTACGTCAGCGGGCGCCCGCCCGAAGCGCGAACCGGGTTCGACGGAACGTCAGCCGTGAGCTCTGGCGCGGAGAGGACCGTGCCGTGCGGGAAGCCGAGCATCACCTCCGCTTGGCGGTTGCCGCGAATGCGCGTCGCGGCGGCGTCCTCCGCGAACCACACACCCACCGGAACGGCGTCCAACACCGCGGCCAGTTCGACGGCGCGCTCGTGCTCCCGGGCAGCGGATGCTCGGATCGCCGTCTCCGCCTGAGCGCGTTCGTCGTCGCGTGCGCGCCGATCGTCGATCGCCGTCAGCGCCAAACCCAACGCCGCGGCGATCTCCGCGACCACGTACAAGGACTCGCCCTCGAACATCGCGGGAACCGCACCGTGGAGTTGCAGCACGCCGACCAGCGCGCCGCCGCGACGGATCGGCGCAATTGCGAGCGAGCGCACGCCGGCGGACGCGAGCACGGCGAGCGAAGGGTCACCTGCGGACGCATCGGACGTGTCCGACACGCCCACGCACTCGCCATCTCGCGCAACCGCCGACGCCGGCTGGCGCCCGGTCACGTGGATCGCGTCGATCGTCCGCTTGAGGTCCTCGCGGGAGACACCGGCGACGGCGCGGACCTGCACGGAGCCGTCGCGCGCATCGACGTCGCCGATCCAGACGGCGCTGGCGCCCGACCGCTCTGCGATCGTGGCGCACGCCTTCCCGAGCAGCGAGTCGGGGTCCTGCTCGGCCAGGATGTGGTCGTTGACCGCGACCAGAGTCCGAAGGAACCGCGCGACCGCAGCGACCCGCGCTTCTGCGCGGCGCCGCCGCGTGATGTCGCGGATGCTGGCCAGGATGCGAGCCTCGCCCTCGAAGTCGATGCAGCGCGCACTCACCTCGACGGGGACTCTCGAACCGTCGCTTCGCACATGGACTGCTTCGAAGATGTCGCCGGCTGCCGTCGCAGAGCGTGCGAGGCGGTCGCGCGCCTCTGCGTGATCCTCGGCCGGGCGGAGGTCGAGAATGGTCCGGCCGACGAGCGAAGCCGCCGGCATCCGGTAGAACTCCCCCGCCCGGTCGCTGGCGCGTTCGATCGTCCCATCGGTCCGGAGGACCAGCATCGGGTCGTTCGCCCGCTCGATCAGCTTCGAGAGCTTCGCCTCGCTGCGGAGCAGGGCCTCGTCGTGGGCGGCGCGTTGCGCGCGGATCAGACCGAAACCGAGGCCGCCGATGGCGAACAGCCACGCGCCGAGGAGCAGGAGCTGGGATCGCGTATCGGCGTCCACCGACGCGTAGACCGCTCCGCGATCGACGCGCGCCACGGCGGCCCACGTCGTGCCCTTGACGACGTGCGACGCGACGAGTGTCGCCGGATGCGCTGCGCCGCCTGCGGCCGAATCGGTGGGCCCCGGGTCCGCACGCCCTGCCGTCGCAACGCGCAGGTCTGGATGCGCCGCCTCCACGGTCGAGGAGCCGATGTTCAGCGGTGCGCCGTCCGCGTCGTGCCGGCACAGTTCGATCCGCAGAAGTCGGTCGCCGTCGATGGCAACGACAAGTCGCTCGACCTCGTCGGCGCCCGTGCTGGCGATGCGCCCGAAGATCGCTGCAGCGTCGGAGACGAGCACGACCGTGACCGCGTCGGTGGCTCGGGCGATGAGTACCTGCGCGGCGCCTTCCGACTCGACGAGCACCGATGTCGGCGTGCCGATGCGCGCCCTCGCCGTCCGCGCGATGTCTGCCATGCGGCCGGCGCTCGCCGCTGTCCGAGGCCATCGGACGATCGTCTCGTTGGCCGCGTCGAACACCCAGATCGCCGTGAACTCATGCGTCGTAGCGAACGATTCGAGCACCTGGTCGATGTGACCAGCCAGATCACCGCCGGCGCGCGGAGTCGCCGCCGCCCCGGCGAGCACCGAACCCATGGACGGGAATCCGGCGATGACCGCAGCGTCCTCGGCGCGCTCGCGCAGCAGTTCGGAAACCGCATTCGCCCGGTCCGCGGAGATCTCGACGAGCCGGCGGTTCCACGCCGCCGTCGCGTCAGCCCGCTCGTTCGGTGCGAGGATGAAGGCGCCGTACGCCGCGGTCGCGGCAACCACCAGGCCGAACACGCCGCCCCAGAGTCGCCACGACACGAGGCGCGAACGACGGCCCGGCGGAACACCGGTGACCGGCACAACTCGCGCGTGTCCATCGCTCGACCCTGGCATCGAACCTCCTCGGGTCCACGCCGACGACGGACCCGCTGCGCGAAGGACGCAGCCGCTGGGGTTCATCGGGATTCGGGGCGCGCGAAGTGTTGCGGGCCGACCCGCCGGCTGCCGCCGACCGCAGGGTCGTCGTGATCGACGTCACAACTGCGTCGCATCTACGCGACGATCACGTCACGGCGATTCGCGCAGCTCGGGCAGCTCAGTTCTCGAGGATGCGAACGGCGCGGACGGTGTCGCCCTGCTCGAGCTTGTCGAGGACCTGCAGCCCCGACGTCACGTTGCCGAACACCGTGTACTCGCCGTCGAGGTGCGGGAGGCTCGCACGAGCGATGTAGAACTGCGACCCGTGGTTCTGGTCGTCCTTGAGGCGCGCCATCGCCACCGCACCCTTCACGTGCTTCCGCTCGGTCTTCTCGGCCGGGATCGTGTACCCGGGGCCGCCCTTGCCGTCGCCCGTGGGGCAGCCGGTCTGAGCCATGAAGTTCTCGATCACACGGTGCCACTTCAGGTTCGTGTAGAACCCCTCGCGGACGAGCTTGACGAAGTTCTCGCAGGCCTTCGGGGCTTCCTGCGTGCGGAGGAGGAAGGCGATCGTGCCTTTCGACGTTTCAACGATGATGTGCATGGGGACGGCTCCGAGACTCCGGCCCTCGGGCCGGGTGAGAATCGGAAGAGCCTAGTCCGCCGCCGAGGACGCCCGGCCGAAAGAGCGCGAGGCGTCGCGAAAACGTCAGCGCCCGAGCTCGAAACGGTCTTCTTCGCGCGCCCACCAGGATTCCACGTCGAGGCATGCCCGGCGGTAGTCGGTGGTGCCTCCGAGCGACGTGTCGAGCGTCGCGAGGTGCGGGGCTTCACCGCGAGTCAGGGCGAAGAGCGCGCGGTGCGCTGCGGTGCGAACGACATAGTCGTCGGAGCGGAGCAACCGGATCAACGGACGCACGACGCGGCGGTCCTTCGCCCGGGCGGCGGATGCCACCACTTCGAGATCGACGCTGCCCTTCGCAGTCGTCAGAAGGTCCACCGTCCGCGCGGGGTCGATCTCGACGAGCGCCTCGGCGGCGGCGCGCCGGACTGCGTCACTCGGTGCACCGAGAACGGGTGCGCCGAGCCAGGCGACGAGGTCATCGGCGCCGCCCGCCGGCTCGGCGAGTCGGATTCGTTCGATCGCCTCGAGCGCATCGAGGCCGGTCGGGAGCAGGCGGTCTCGGAACTTGGCCGCCGAAGTGTCGGCGGCGGCGATCCGCAGGGCCGATCGTCGCGACAACTTCCCGGGCAGCGTGCCCTTGAGAGCGTCCTCCACTTGCATCCGCGGCAGGATGAACCGCCCCTTCACGCGGGCGGCGAAGAGCCAGGTTCCGTAGGCGCCCCACGCCCGCTCGGCGTCGGAGCGGAATCGCATCGGCAGTGCGTCGAGGGTCGCCTCGCCGCGGGCGTCTGCCGACACGGTCGCCGGACGCACGGCTTCGATCGCGGCGTGCACGTAGTCCACCGATGCGCCCTCGACGTCGCCGAGCGATCCGCGCGCGAACGCCCGCTCCGCGCGAGCCTCGACGCTCCCCGGGAAGAGCCGCATCGCTTCGCACGCCGCCTCGATCGCACCGTCGAACTTCTTCGCCCCGTTCCGCGCCTCGGCGAGGCGAGTCCACGCGACGTCCTGCTGACGCTGCCCGCGGAATTCGAGCGCACGGAGGATGTGCTTCTCGGCCTGCGCGAAGTCGCCCTTGTCGATCGCGACGCCGCCGAGGATCGTCCACCACTCGCGTTCCAGGCCCTCCCACGACCGCCGCGCGGTCTCGTTGCCCGGGTCGAGCGCCACGGCGCGGGCGTAGGAGTCACGCGCCGACTGGAGTTCCGCGAACGCGTCCTCCTTGCGCCCGAGGCGCGTGAGATACGAACTCGTCTCGACGTGGACCATGCCGTCGAGCACGTGGTTGCCCGATCGGAGCGCGAGGAAGAGCGCCTCCGCCGCGCGGTCGCCGTCGGCGGCGCCCGTCACGTCCACCGGCAGGTGCTCGTAGCCCGCGCGGAGGTCGCGCATCTGCACGATGTTCTGGCCGAGCCAGGGAAGCGCCGTGTTCGGCGGGATCGGGTGGAACTCGAGCACCGGGCGCTCATCGGTGACGGCTGCGTCGTCCTTCACGAACGCCCGCAGCTTCTCGCCGCCGGCGACGAACGTCGCGAGCGAGCGCGCTGGGTCCGCGAATCCCACGGACCGGAGATCGTCGGCGACGCGCGGATCGGAGAGCCGCTGCGCCACCCGCGCCCACGAGAGTTCCACGCCGTCGGGGCCGCCGACGAGCGCGACCGCGCCGTCCACGAAGAACATCGCGCTCTCGGGGAACACCGCGACGAACGCCGCGACGAGCTTCCGGAAGTCGTCGCCGCTCATGCCCTGGAGCGGGATCCACTGGCACATGAGACCGCCCGGCGCGAGGCGCGGCGCGCAGGTCCGGTAGAAGTCCTCGGTGTAGAAGTGAATGGCGGCCGGCGTGTACGGCATGAGCGGTTCGAGCGAGATCACGCCCCACCGCTCCTCGCTCCGCAGCACGAAGTGCCGCCCGTCGTCCACGTGGACGCGCACGTCGAGGTCCGAGCGCCCGGCCCCGTGGAGCACGTCCTTGTTCACGTCCTTGAACCGGTACGCCGCAGCGAGCACCTCGGGGCTGATCTCGACGATGTCGAGCGTCTTCACGTCGGAGTGCGTCGCGACCGAGCCGGACGTCGTGCCCGTCCCGAAGCAGATGACGAGCGTGCGCGACGGGTCGCGGGCCAGCGCCACCGGGAGATGCGCGAGCATGCGCATGTACCGGTACTCGGGCTTCGTCCCGGCGGCTTCGAACTCGTCGGTGTAGAGCAGGTCGAACCGCTCGCGCGTGTTGCGGACGACGCTCACCGTGCACACCTGGCCGTGGTGCTCGTCAACGAGTTCCACCTCGCGGGCGCGGTCCCCGGCAAAGACGTGCGAGCGCAGAATGAACGGGACGTTCGGCCCGGCCGCAGCGACGAGTGCGAACGTGGCGACGACGCCGATCTCCGCGAAGCCCACGAACCTCCACGTCGATCGCTCGGACCCCATCCGCAGCACGACCACCCCCGCGACGGTCGCCAGCCCGGCGACGATCGCCGCGGAAATCGCCGGCCCGACGAGCGGTTGCAGCACGAACCCCGCGAGCAGCGAGCCGAGCACGCACCCGACCGTGTTGACGGCGTACAGGCGTCCGATCCTCGATCCGAGGTCGCCGAGTCCGCGCTGATAGAGCGCCGTCGCCACGGGAAACGCGCCGCCCATCAGGAACGCCGGCACGAACAGGATCGCCCCCGCGGCGAGGACGAGCATCGCGCGGTGCCGCGCGCCGAGGTCCTGCGTCATCCCGCCCGCGACGCCCCAGAGCGTGCGCGTCAGTTCGTGGTGCTCATTCATCCCGAGCAGCACGCCCGCGCACGCCACGCCGACCGCGATCTGGAGACGCCCGAGCAGCCGCGCCGGGTCCTTCGACGCCGACGCCATCCGCCCGAACACCGCCCCGCCGAGCGCGAGCCCCGCGAGGAACGTCGCGAGGATCGCGGAGAACGTCCACGTGAAGCCTTGGAGCGAGAACGTGAGGAGACGCGTCCACGTCACCTGCGCTGCGAGGCCGACGAACCCGGACGCGAATGCCGCGACGAGCGCCGCGCGTTGGGCGCGGGTGGCCGGTGACGCCGTCGCCGCGGGTGCAGCCGTCGCAGCGGCCGACGTCCCGACGCCGCGGAACGCGAGCCAGCCGACGATGCCCACCACCGCGTTCACGGCCGCCGCCCAGCGCGTCGCGCCGAGAACCCCCTGGGACTCCATCAGGACGAAGCCCGTCCCCGCGGCGCCGAGCACTGCACCGACGATGTTCATCGAGTAGAGGAACCCGATGTCGCGGCCGGTGTCCTTCGCGTCGGCGACCGTCGCCCGCGCGAGCAGCGGCAGCGTCGTCCCCATGCAGAACGTGGGGATCACGAGCAGCAGGAACGCCAGCGCGAACAGCACGGGCGGCGCGGCCGTGCCGATCCCGAGGTACACCGCGCGCACGGCGTCCACGAGCCAGGGGAACGCGAGCGCGAACGCGGCGATCCCGAGTTCGAACATCGCGTAGAGGAACGCCGGCCGCTTCGTCCGGTCCGCGAGCC
>JAIOPE010000176.1 GCA_021414065.1 Planctomycetota bacterium | reverse complement strand
CTCGGCCGGAGGCGGCACCGCCGCCGCAGCCTCCCACGACGGAGCGGCGGGCGCGGGCTGCGCGGCGCGGTCCCACGGCGCGGGTGCCGCGTGAGACGCCGCAGGCGCGGCCGCCGGAAACGCGGGTGGGGAGTCCAACGCAGCGGGCTGCCACGGCACGTCGGCCACCGGCGGCGCGGACTCCCCGGAAATGCCACCGCGCTGGACCATCTGCGTTCGCTCGTCCTTCGGGATGAACGTAGCGCGGCCGGTGTCCTCCGGCTCAGGCGCGGCCACAGGATCGGCCTCGCAGAGGAACTTCAGGTCCACGGGCCCCACGGAGACGACGTCGCCGTGCGAAAGCGGCGTCTCGCCGACGATCGGCCGGTCGTTCACGCGGACGGGGCTCCGCGCCTGAGCGTCGCGGACGAACGCGCGGCTTCCGTCGAACCGTGCGAACGCGTGCTGACGGGAGATCGAGGTGTCGTTCAGGGTCAGATCGCACGTCGCCGCGCGGCCGATGACGTAGTGCTTCGACGTGTCGGAGAGCTCGAGCCGCGTCGTCTCCGGCGCGCCGCGCACCGCGACGAGCGTGGGAACAACCCTACCCGCAGGACCCGGCCGCGCGGGCGCCGGTGCGGCTGCCGCGGGGAACGGGAACGCGGAGGCCTGCGGTGCCGCAAAGATCGACGGGGGCAGCGGCGCCGCGGCGCCCGGCTCCTCGTCGTCGAGTCGCGAGACGAACGAGTCGCGGAGCGGCTCGATCCCGGGGATCGACTCTCCGGCCTGCGGCAGCGCAACGACCACCTCGTGGCTGCCGACGACGACGCGGTCGCCGTCGGCGACGCGGGTCGGACGCCCCTTCGGGAGTTGCGAGCCGTTGAGGAACGTCGGTGCCGCGCTGCCCTCGTGCGTCACGTGCCACGCCCCGTGGACGGTGTCGAACGAGACGTGAACTCGCGAGATCGCGGGTCCCTCGATCACGATCTGGCCGAGCGCGGAGCGGCCCACGGCGACCGGCCCCACCGAGAACTCGAAGTCCCGGGGCGGCGCCCCCGGATTGGCTGTGTGGACCACGGACAGGTGGAGCTTCACGGAAGGACCTCCGTGGGAATGGTCGCCTCGGATGCGCCCGGCCGCGCAATTCCGCGTGCGGGCCGCGCGGCGCAGCGACTCACTTCTCGTCCTCCGACGGCGACTCGAGCGACTTCATCAGCGCGTCGAGATCCGCGTCGCCACTCGACTCCGCGGGCGTCTCAGCCGACGCGTCGTCCGCCGGCGCCTCGAGCGACTTCATCAGCGCGTCGAGATCTGCGTCGCCACTCGACTCCGCGGGCGTCTCAGCCGGCGCGTCTTCCGCCGGCGCGTCGAGTGACTTCATCAGCGCGTCGAGATCCGCGTCGCCGCCGGAGTCCGCTGCAGGCGCCGCATCCGCCTCCGACGACGGTTCCGCCGGTGCAACCGCCGCGGGCGGTTCGTCCGACGGCGCCTCCGGCTCGGGCGCGGGTTTCGCCCGGCGCGGGGGCGGTTCGTCGTCGCCGGCGGACGACGGCGGCAGGCGGCCGGCGCCGAGGTTCATCTTCGGACCGCCCACAGCGGGGCGGGAACTCTCGGCCTTCGCGACTCCCGCGGCGTGGCCCCAACGGCCGGAGAGCGGCCGCCCGGCAATGCACTGGAGCGTCGTCGCCTGGATCGCGTCGGCGGCCTTCACTGCGACGAACGGTGACAGCCCCGCCGCCTCGAGTCGCCGTAGGTGCTTGCTCTCGAGCCACGCTTCGGACACGGTCGCCGTCTTCTCGCCGTCCTCCTCGAACACGTGCATCGGCATCTTCCCGAGCTGCCCGGCCGCGGGCTTCAGCGACCAGCCCTTCTCGATGAACGCTCCGGCGACGAGCGCCGCGCACGCGAGGCCCGGGCTGCCCCAGACGTACTCCTCCGGCTTCGGCG
Source organism: Planctomycetota bacterium (assembly GCA_021414065.1). GTDB lineage: Bacteria > Planctomycetota > JAJSAM01 > JAJSAM01 > JAJVHW01 > JAIOPE01. The sequence goes on along the minus strand of JAIOPE010000176.1, from coordinate 1,905 downwards.
GACTCGACATCTCCTCGAACTCGAAACGCTCGATCGAGTTCGATCCGCCCCACGGGCTGCGCAGAACGAATCGCAGCGCTCCCACTGCGAGAAACGACGCTTCCGGGAGCGCGCGCAGGTCGGCCCATGCGGCCTCGGTGTCCTCGTCCTGCTTCCACGACGGGTCGAGGGCGGCGGCGCCGATCGACACGCACGCCGGCGCGCAGAACGACGCCGCGATCTTCGCGAGACGCCCGAGGAGCGCGGCGCCGGCGGCGTCGGGCTCGAACGACACGTCGGCGAACACGAGGCCCCACGGCTTCGCCTTCTTGCCCGTCGCTGCCTTGGCCAGGAGACGATGGACGCCAGTCTCCGCGAGGTCCTCGGTCGCTTCGAGGTCGGCGGCGATCTCCGCGGCCGACACGTCGAAGAGGACGACTTCGACCTTCTCGTCCTTCGCCACGCGGCGCAGGAGCCAGTCCACGCCGCGCCACGCGCGTTCGAGCGCCTGGAACTCCACGTGGTGCAGCAGGCCGCGCATCTTGGCCGTGCGATCGTCGTCGCTCGCGAGCTTGCGGAACAGCGGGTCGGTGCGTTCCCACACGCCGTCCGGTCCGAAGTCGTCCAGAGTCGAGAATGTCAGGTCGGCGGACTTCTTCGTGCCTGGGACGGGGATCTCGAGCTTCGGCTCGAGCGCGGCGAGCACGTCGTCGAAGTCGTCCCGGCGGATGGGCGTCGCTGCACGGTCGGCGATGTCGTCGGCACCGCCCGTCTCGCCGCGGTGCGCTCGGCCTGTCAGGTCCGCGAGATAGGCGATCCGGAAGGGCGTCGCCGAGGTCGGCTTCTCCGGGGTCGCGGGGATGTCGAGCCGTCCGAACGAGAGAGCGTCAGCCATGGTTCCTCCTGACGGGATTCCGCCCGTTCGGGCGGCGCGGGGGCAGCGGGGGCGCGGAGAGCATCCGCTCTCGATCGCGCCGGGGCAAGTCAACACGCCCGGCTGTCGAGATCAGACGTGCACGACGAGGGGGCAGGACGGGGCGCAGGCCGAAGGCTGGGCACCGCCCGCCGCCGCCGCCAGGTTCGCAGCGAGCACGAGCGGCGCGAATGCGGGCAGCGGGGGCATCGGAAGACGGGCGAGCGCCGAGAAGTTCGCCGTCGCCGAGAGCTTCACCGACGCGAGCGGCAGGAGCGGGGCCCACGCCGCGCCGGCCGCGGCAACGGCCGCGAGGCGCGCGTCGAGTCGCAGGTTCGGCAGCGTGAAGAGCGGCGCCATGCGCGCTTGGAACGCGACGTTGAAGCCGGGGAGCCCCGGACGCACGCCCGTCAGCGCCTCCAGGTTCGCCATCGCGGCGAGCGCCTCCGCGAGCGCTGCGAGCGGCAGAAGCGGGAACGTGAAGGTCGGCACGGGGAAGGCGATCAGGAACTGGATCGCGGCCACGAGTTGGGGAATGCCGCCCGGGGCGCCGAGGTCGATCCCCAGCGCCGCCGCGAGACTCGCCGCCGCCGACAGCGTGGCGACCGCCGGGGGGATCGCTGGCATCGGGATCTGGACGGTTGCGAGCGCGTCGAGCGCCGCCTGGAGCTGCAGGGCGCCGCCTGCGGCGAGCGCGGGGAGTCCGAGGGCCGCCGTCAACGACATCACCCCCGCCGCCTGCCCGGCGAAGCGGATGAACTGCACGGGCGGCACCGTCGGGAGCGACGCGGGCCCGATCCCCAGGCTGCCGAGGTTCATCGCCATCGTGCGGACGGTGAGCGAGAGTTGCGCCGCCGCGCCGGGCGCCAGCAGGTTCACACCAAAACCGGCCTTGATCTGAGCCACGGCCGACGCCATCGCCGAGAGCTGCACCGCAGGAATCGGAAGCGGCGGGAGCCGGAGCGACATCGCGAGTCCGAGCTGTGCGCGCGCGCTCATCGCGGCCTGCGCCG
>JAIOPE010000015.1 GCA_021414065.1 Planctomycetota bacterium | reverse complement strand
AGCATCCCGATCACCTTCGGATCGGTCTCCGACTTCAGCGCGTCGAGGAACTCGCGTCCGCTGCTCTCCTTCTCAGCGAGCACCTGCGCGACCTTCCCCATCGCCGCCCAGCGCTGGCGCTCGTCGGCGATCTCGAGGAGCCTCTTCGCCTTCCACGCGATCGGCTTCCTCGAGTAGACGAGCACGGCCATCGGGTCCATTGCGTCCAGGTCGTCCGCCTTCTCACGAGTCCCCGCAAGGCTCAGCTCGAGTTCGGTGATGCGCGCCTTCAGCGCCTCCACCTCCGAAGCGGGCACCGCATCGTCAGCCCGTCCCGCCACGCGCGTCCTGGTCCTCCCCTCGCGCGTCGGCTCAACGACGTTCGTGACCGGCAGTGCCGGGTCCGGCGTTCCCACGGCATGCTGGACCGTGAGCGTCCCGCCGACGCCGAGCGCTGCTGCGGCGATCGCCACGATCGCGATCTTCTGAGTCGTCGTCGCCATGACCACCACCCCTCCCGACGCAGCCGAGACGGCCGTCGCCTTCGCTATCGCACCCTTCACGATTGCCGATGCGTCGCGGATCACCGGCAGCGGCAGCGCCGCTACGAGCGCCGCGGCGTCGCCCCCCAATCGCACCCGCAGGCGCGCGAGGGCCTTGTGAACCCGCTGTCGGCACGCCCCCTCCGACGCCCCGAGCACGTTCGCGATGTCCTTGTAGTCGAGGTCGTGCAGGTACCGGAGCTGCACCGCGACCCGCTCGTCGTCGTCGAGCCCCGACAGGGCGAACTCGACCTCGTCGCGGATCGCGGTCGCCGAGTCGACGCGATGCGCTCCCGGCGGTACGGCCGTGGCCACCTCACGCGTCCTGCGCCGCCGCTCCGACCGAAGCCGAGTTCGGGCAGACTGGTGCACCTCGCGGCAGAGCCACGCCCGAACGCCCAGGCTCGTGGGTGCGTCGTCGCGAACCGCGGAGAGACGGGCGAGAGCATCCTGCAGCGCGTCCTCGGCGTCGGCGGCACTGCATCCGAGCCGCCTCGCGAAGCTCAGTGCATGCGGCAGTTCCGGCACCACGAGAGACTCGAACGACCGCTCGTCGCGGTCGCGGGTCCAGCTCGTCCAGAGTTCGGTCGCATCTGCAGATTAGGGCCGCTGCTCGGCGATTCGTCTCCGGGAGTTCCGGTGCTCCGCCCGCAACGCGGTCCTCGGAGTCGGTGCCGATCGGCTGGACCCAGCTGCGTGGCAGACCGGTGGCAGCACGTTGGGGCACGCAAGCCTTGGGACGACGCGGATCTCCGCGACCGCGCTGTCGGCTCGGCGGCGGGAGAGGGCGATGGAGTCCGGGGAAACGGCGATCGACGCGAACGGCCATGGGTCGCGCTACCGCCCCGCCAGCTTCAACGTGAGCTCAAGCTCCGCCGCGGAGTCCGGGATGCCGTCCAGCCGAGCCTCCCACTGGACGCCGTCCGCCGGCTGCTTCCACGCGAGCAGGTACAGCGACTTCGATTCCGCGAACGGCGCGGGGAACGCGAACCGCCCGTCGTCATCGCTCATGAGTTGCGCGAAGACGTGCTGCGATCGATAGACCCAGACGCTTGCGCCCTTCAGCGGACGGCCATCCGGACTGCGAACGACTCCCGCAACGCGCCGCCCCTCGGTGAACATCAGCTCGACCTCACCCGCGTCCGCCCTCGCGCTCGCGACGCTCGCCGCGATCCAATCCGCGCGGTGTGGATGATCCGCCGGGAGTGTCGCGTAGATCGTGACGGGCGTGGCGGGCAGACCTTCAAGGTAGGCGCGGCCGGTGGGACCTGCGACGACACGCTTTGTGGAGCGCCCGGGCGCGATCGACGCCTCCACCTCAGCGCCCGCCTCGGGACGACCATCGGGATTGAGCACGATCACCGTCAGCTCTCGATCAAGCGGAACGATGCGAGTCTGCAGCACCACGTCCGTCGCGTCGGGCCGGATGCCGCGCAGTTCGCCCTGAAGCAGTCGTCCGTCCGATGCGACGACGGGGTCCACGACAAGATCGATCGCGCCGTCGAGCGGCACGGACGCCTCGAACGAGGCGTCGTTGAACGTGCCCATCACGTTCTGGCCCCACGGATCGACGGGCATGGGGCGTCCGCCTTCGAACACTCGAAGGCCTACATTCCCCGGAACGAGCCGTCGTCCCTCGGGATCGACGATGCGGCCGCGGACCGCGCGCGCATTGCGGAGGACGACCGTCGCCGTCGTTGCGCCGGCCTCTACGCGGCGTGAGGGCGCAAAGAGCAGCGCCTTCGTCCAACTGAACGCGCTCAACGACACGACATCGGACGTCACGGAGAACGCGACGCGGCCGTCCGCCTGCGTCGTCTGCGACCCGGACCATCCGTCGCGTATCACGACTTGGACGGTGACTCCCGCGGCCGGCGCACCCTGGCTGTCCTTCACGTCCACGACGAACTGCTTTCCGCCCGGGAGCTTCAACTCGACGCCGGCCACGTCGCGATCCGCAGCCAGTGCCACGGAGGTCTGCGTGGTGCGCACGTCGGCCGTGACGACGTCGAGGTCGTAGTCTCCGGGACACAGTTCCGGGAAGCGGAAGCGCCCGAGGTCGTCGGTCCGCCGCTCTTCGCGACACCCATAGTGCGTGCTGACGAACGACTTGCCGGGACGCAGTCGCTCGCGGTCCTCGTTGAACCCGTAGAGACGCACCGCCGCTCCGGGCACGGGAGCGCCGCCGTCATCCACGACCCGCCCCTCGATCATCCGCGCTGCGGGCAACGCGACATCGCCGACGTCGATCGTCCCGCCCTCCTGCGCGGCGGGATCGAAGTCGAGCAGATAACGTCCAAGGCCCGCTGCGAGGAATGTCAGAGTGTGCGGCTGGTCGTGGCGCAAGTCCTCGACGGCGAAACGACCGTCCGCGTCGCTCGTCGCGTCGAACGCACGGTCGCTGCCGCCCCCGCCGTGGCTCGTCACCCCGATCAGCGCCTCGCCGACAGGCTTGCCGTCGGGCCCCACGAGGCGTCCCTGCACGCGGTCGCCGCGCAGAAGTGCAACGTCGTACGTGTCGGCGGAAGTGAGTCGCGCCTGTGACTCGGCGTAGCCAGCCGCACGGACCCGCATCCCGAAGTCGCTCTCGGCGGCGCCGGCGAGTTCGAAACGCCCTTCGGCGTCCGTCTCCACCCAGGTCGTGAACGACCAGCCTGTATTGATGCGCGCACCTTGCACGGGAGTAGCGGTCGACGCATCCGTCACGCGCCCGCGTAGCATCCGCGCCTTGCGGAACTGGAGCGTCTGCTCCGCAGTTCCGCTGGCCGGGATCGCGATCATGCCCCCGTCGGATGCGTTCACGAATCGCGGATGAACGGCCATCACCATGAGCGTGGAACTCGGACGGACACTGGGGACCACGCAGTCGCCCGCAGCGTCGGAGAGGCTCAGCAGCCTGCCGGACGGAACCCGGTGCGACGGATCGAAGGGCGAGAGCCAGACCGTCGCCCCCGTGACCGGGGCGCCGGTCTCGTCGCGGCAATGCAGGATGAGGCGTACGCCCGGTCCGAGGACCACCCGCACGCGCTCACCCGCTTGGCAGGCGGGAAGCTCGGTCGGCGCGAACCCAGGCGCGCTCGCCGTCAACAGCACCTGCGCCCCTCGGCGCAGCCGCAACGAGAACGTGCCGTCGCCCGCTGTCCGGGTTTCGGGACCCGGCGTCGCGTCGTATCCGACCTCCATGTTGAGAAGGCTCGTACGCTGCCAACGGAAGTCGGACGTCGCGACGCGCGCGCCGGCCACCGGAGCGCCATCCGAGGCGACGACGACGCCGTGCAGGTCCAAATCCCGGTCGCATGCGTTCAGATCGACGGAAGGCGGGAGCACGTCGGCTTGCGACGCAGCGCGATGGTCGCGCGGGAGTGTCCGACCGACGCCGGTGTCCAGCGGACCGACCGAGCCGAGCTTCGACGTCTCCACGGCCGACTGCGATCTGAACCACGTCACGCCCAGGCCGAGCACCAAGAGAGCTACGGCCGCTGCGCCCCACGTCTTCATCCCCATGGCCAGACCTCCGGTGACCGTCGCGGACACGAGGCTCTCGCGCGACGATCCTGCAAACGGGAGCAGCGCCAGACACCACGCGCGCCGGTCGCCGCCGCTGTCGGCGTCCAAGCGCGTGCGAAGCCGAGCAAGGGCCCGCTTCAGCCGTGTCCGCACGGTCTCCACGGGAATGCCCTGTCGCTTCGAGATCTCGCGGGGCGGCAGATCCTCGAACCAGCGCAAGAGGACCGTCGTGCGATAGGGCTCGTCGAGTTCAAGCACGGCGTGTGCGACCCGGTCGATGGTCTCCGCACGAGCGACGACATCGGCGGGATCGACCCCCTCCCGTGCGTCTCGCGCCGCCGCCGTCTCGTGGCGGCTGCGAGCCCCCGCCGATCTCCTGGCGTCGATCGCCTTGAACCGAAGCACCGACCGCAGCCATCCCCGCAGCCGCTCGGGCTCTCGTTCCGGCGGGCGCGAAAGCAGTTCGACCCATGCCTGCTGCGACAGATCGTCGGCGTCCGCGTCGCCGCGGACGAGCGCACGCGCGACGCGCTCGATCCACTCCCTGTGAACGAGCAGCGCCTCCGGTCCAAGGGCGCGGGCAGAACGACGCATCGACATCTATCCACAGAATCGGATGTCGCGTCGGAATCGGTTCAGGTTTGCCGATCGTCGCTGGAGCCGCGAGGGGCGACGGCGATGCCGTGGCACCTGGGGACGGTCCCCACAACCTCACGAACTCGTCGTCGCGCCGGCATCCGGCGGCGGCTGGGCACTTTCGTCGCAGCGAGCCCTCCGCGCCGCGGCCGCGGGCCGCGGCCACCGCGACTGACGTGACACCCAGGGGCGTGCGCCCAGACGCGTGCGGTGCGCGGATCTCGAGGAGAGGTGATTGTCGATCATGCTGTTGCAGCTGTTGAGCGGGGAGATACGGAGGCCGACGCGGTCGCTCCCCCTCACGGCACCCGCCGCAGCGACAACCTCGAGCATGAGCCGCGAACGGTTCTCGGCGGAACCTCCGTACCGGACCTTGCGCTGGTTCGCGTCGTCGCGCCAGAACTCGTCCAAGAGATACCCGTTCGCGCCGTGGATCTCGACACCGTCGAACCCGGCCGAATTCGCGTTCTGCGCCCCTTCGCGAAGCCCGTCACAATCCCGGGGATCTCGTCATCGCGGAGTTCGCGGGGCACCACGTACGGCTTCTTCCCCTGCGGCGTGTGTACCTCGTCGTTGAGGATCGGAAGTGCGCTCGGGGCCACCGGCCGAGCACCGTTGTTGAGGAGCGGATGACAGGCACGCCCGCCGTGCCAAAGTTGAAGGAAGATGCACCCGCCCGCGGCGTGCACGGCGTCGGTCGTCCGCCGCCACGCAGCGACCTGCGCCGCCGAGTAGATGCCCGGTTCCGGCCAGAAGGACGAGTGCCGTTCGATCGCCATCGTCGCCTCGGCGATGATGAGGCCGCCGCTCGCGCGCTGGGCCTAGTACTCGGCCATGATCGGCATCGGAACGTGGTCCGTGTCGCCACGGCACCGTGTGAGCGGCGCCATGAGGATGCGGTTCGGCAGCGTAAGCGATCCGAGTTGCAGGGGAGTGAACAGCGTCGCCGTCACGTGGGAGGGCTCCTCGGGTGGGTCGTTCCGGTTCCTGCCCGCGACGAGCGATCGGCGTTCCGAGTTTCCCAGCGCCGCGTCGATCGTTGACGCCGGTGCGGGGCTTCCGAAGCGCGAAACTCTCGCGCTCGGCCCCTGCGTTTGGTCTGCTTGGCGTGGAGCCCCGTGCAATCCGGCGACACACCACCGCGCAATGCCCCTCCCAGATCCATTTGGACCCGTAGCCGCCGTGCGCACGCTGTTGCGCTACGTTCGACCGTGGCGTGGGCTCGCCACAGTCCTCATCGCTGCCGTTGTGGTGCGCGTGATCGCCGATCTCGTGCAACGCATGGCACTGAAGGACCTGATCGAGACCGGGCTGAAGCCGATGAACGCCGACGCGACGATCACGGTCGTGATCGTGATCGCGGCGGCCGTCGTCGTGAGCACCGCGGCGCACCTCTCTCGCGACGTCCTCCAGGCCCGCCTCGCTGCCAACTTCACGAACGATGTCCGCGAACGCTACTTCAAGCATCTACAGGGACTGTCGAGCGGCTACTTCGCGCACGTCAAGGTGAACGATCTCATGGGTCGCTTCAACGGCGACATCGGCGCGATCGAGACGGCGTTCGCCGCTGTGATGTCCGCAGTGTCGGCCATCATCGCCATTCTGTTCGCGGCGGTCGCCCTCTCGTTCCTCGATCAGCGACTCACGCTCGTTTGCGCGATCGCCGTGCCGTTCATGATCCTCGGGCCACGGCTTCTCACTCCCCGCGCAGTCGCCAAGGGGCACGAAGTGAAGCGCGAACTCCGCAACACCTCGAACACTGTGAACCAGACGCTCAACGCGCAGAACGTCGTTCGCGCGTACCAACTCGACAGCATGGCGACCGAGGAGTTCCAGAAACACCAGGCGGCCCTCCATCCGCTCCTGGTGCGGTTCAACATGCTGAACGCCTTTGCGGAGCGAACACCCGCGATCGCGCTGCAAGGGATGAGCATCGCGGTCCTCGCGGTCGGAAGTTGGTACGTGTTCGACAAGTCGCTGAAGGTCGGCGAACTCGTCGCGTACTACTCGGTCGTTCAATCGCTCGCCATCGCTGTCCGCGAAATGGCCGGCACGGTGCCCGTCCTCATCCGCACCGCGGTCAGCGTGCGCCGCATCGAGGAGATCCTGGCGCTCCCGGTGGATGTCGCAGAGGCGCCGAACGCCGCGCCGCTCCCACCGCTCAAGCGCGACATCGTCCTGCGCGGCGTCGAATTCGGGTACGAGAAGGATCGGGTCGTCCTGCAGGTGCCCGATCTCACGATCCAGGCCGACACGTCGGTCGCATTCGTCGGCGGCAGCGGGTCGGGGAAGAGCACTGCGCTCAGCCTCATCATGAGCTTCTACGATCCGAAGTCCGGCACGGTCCTCTTCGACGGTCAAGACCTCCGACACGTGACGAAGAAGACGCTGTACGGCCAGATGGCCGTGGTGTTCCAGGAGGGCTTCCTCTTCGAGACCACGATCCGCGACAACATCCGCCGCGGACGCCCCTGGGCCACAGACACCGAGATCGAAGACGCCGCCCGCGCGGCCGGCGTCCACGACGCGATCGTGGCCCTGCCGCAGGGATACGCCACGCCCATCTTCCAGTTCGGAAAGTCGCTCTCCGGCGGCGAACGCCAACGCATCGCACTCGCACGCGCGCTCTTGCGAAACCCGCGCATCCTCCTCCTCGACGAAGCCACGTCGGCGCTCGATCCGACGACCGAGGCCGCCGTGCAGGAGACGCTAGACCGCGTCCGCGCCGGGCGCACGATGATCTCCGTGACCCATCGACTCAGCACCGCCATGGGCGCCGACCAGATCGTCGTCTTCCAAGACGGCCGCGTCGCAGAGCAGGGGCGCCACGCGGATCTCGTCGCCCGCGGCGGCGCCTACGCCGCACTTTGGGACAAACAGTCCGGCGTGTCGCTCTCAGAGACCGGCAACGACGGCCACGTGCGTCCCGATTGGCTCCGCCGCATCTCGATCTTCAGCGGTCTCGACGCCGCGGTGCTCACGCAGACGGCCGGGCTCTTCATCATCGAAAGGGTCGCCGCCGGTCGAAGAGTCATCACGTACGGCGACAAAGGCGAACGCTTCTTCATCGTCGCGCACGGAACGGTGTCGGTGTCGATCCCGGACGCTGAGGGAAGCGACCGCGAGATCGCCCGTCTGAACGACGGCGACTTCTTCGGCGAGGTGGCACTTCTGCGCCAGGTGCCGCGCACGGCGTCGGTGACGACCGTCACCGACTGCGTGTTCGCGACGCTTCGCGGCAAGGTGTTCCGCGACGTGTTCACGAACGCGCCGGACATCCGCGCACAACTCGAAGCGCAGATGGACGCACGCCTCGCGACGGATCACAGCCAGCGCGCGTAGTGCGGTCGAGTGGTGAACCCGCGACGTTCGAGACGTTCGAGCCGCCGCGTGCTCGCCGACAAACTCCGCGGCACTGCGGCTGCGAGCCGCGACCACTGCTGTGGAGGTGACGCCCAGACGCGTGCGGTGCGCGGCTCTCGAGGAGAGGTCGCGCGAGGGAAGCCGAACGTCGCCGAGGGCCGTCAGGAAGTTCGTAACTCCCCCCCCCCCGGGACGCGGTGCTACGCGCTCGCGGCGGTGCGGCTCAGCTCGTCGGTGCGGGCGCGCAGGCGGGAGATCTCGGCGTCGCGCTCGGCGAGGGCTGCGACGTGGTCCTTGCGGAGGCGGAGGATCATCGCCTCGCGTTCGCGGAGTTGCTCGGGGAGCTTCTCCATGTCCCTGATGACGTAGTCGCGCCAGTCGATCTCCTTGCGGAGCGCAGTGATGTCGGACTCGATCGACTTCCGGCGGTCGGCCTCGTAGTCGAGGTCGGTCTGGGACTTCCGCGTCTCCTTGCGGGCCTCGTCGAGCCAGTGGTCGCGCTGGCGGACCTGCTCGACGATCGGGTCGAGGACCTTCACGCGGGACTCGAGGTTGCGGACCTCGGTGGTGCGGCGGCCAAGGCGTTCGAGGGTCGTGCGGAGCTGGGTCTCGAGGTCCTCGATGCGGGCGGTCTTCTCCTCGATCTCGCGGCGCGCCTCGCTGAGGGTCGTCGCGAGGTAGCGGTCAGTGAGCGGTGTCGCCGGACCGAGCGGCGCGCGAGCGGGAGCCGGCGCGACCGAGGGCGCCTCCCGCTGCTCCGAAGCGGTCGGACGGGTCTCGACGGCGACGGCGGCGGCGGCGGCGACTGCATCTGCGGCGACGTCCACGGCGGGCTCGTCCGCGGTCGCCGAGTCGGCCTCGGCGTCGGTTCTCTTGACGCCAAAGGCCCCGAAGAAGGAGTCCAGCGCAGATGTGGGTCGGTTCACGTCCAGAGCCTCCGCCCGGCCCAGCCGGGTGACGACCGTCCGCGACGTCCTGCGTCCATCGATTTGGACGCCGCGCGGATCGGCAGTAGGCGTTGCGCAACCCGAGTGCCGACTCGGCCGGCGCGCCGGCGCCCGCGGTTCGGGGCCTGACACCGGAGCGGCCGATCCCCCCCGGTGCCGTCGGAACTCGTCCCTACCTCGTCGGGGCCGCGGCCACGAGGGCGGGACCATCGACTCCTCGGTCCGGGCCGGCGCCGGTGCGGAGTCGAGAGCGAGCCGGGGCCTCACGCCCAGAAGGCTGGCCCCGCCTCCCGGGGGCGCGGAATTCACGGCCCGCCATCGCGAGCGCCCGCGGACACTCAGCCGCATGTGCGGGCGCATCCTCCTGTGGGCGATCCTGATGGGCTTCGCCGGAGGCTGGGGCGGCGTCCTGCTGGCGACCACTCTGTGGCCGGACGACTTCCAGGCGCCTGCGATCGGACTCACGGCCGGAGCCACACTCGGCGCCGCTGTGGGAACGGGCGGCGTCCTCCTCGTCTCGAAGCGTCAGCCGGGAGACTGACGTTGTCGGAGTTCCTGAACTGCGTCGTCTGCGGCACCGCCGTCCCGTCCGCGGCGGAGGTCTGCCCGACCTGCGCGGAACCGCGCGTCCGCGTGTGCGTCTGCGCCATCGTCGTGACGCTCGACCAGCACACGTGCCCCAACTGCCGCCGGATCGTTCCGCGCGTGGTCGGAATGGCCGAGCGCGCGAAGCGAAGGCGACGGGTGCACATCGCGCTCGGTGTGATCGCGACAATCGGGGTCGCAGGCGCTGCGCTCGTGATCTGGCCGTTCGCCCGCGACAGCCGAAGCGCGACCGCCCTGCGCAACGAGGCCTTCGCCGCGGCCGCCACGAGCGACACCGAGGCCGCAGTTCGGGCGCTCACCGAATACCTGCGGCTCCGGCCGGGCGACGCGGAGGCCCACGCCCTCCTCGCGAGAGCGCACTTCGCGCTCGGAGAGACGGACGCCGGTCTCGCAGAGGCGAGGCGCGCGCTGGCGAGCAACCCGAACCTCCCCGGTCTGCAACTCGTGGTGGCGAACCAACTGATGGCGAGAGGGGAGACGCTCGCCGCGCTGTCGGAGGCACGCGCAGCGCAGGGGCCCGGCGCGGCTTCGGTCGTGGCCGAAGCGCTCGCCCGCCTCGGCCACCGCGTCGAGGCGGCCGCCGCGTTCGACGCGGCGATGACGGAGAACTCCGACGACGTCTCGGTGTGCGCCGACGCCGCCGCCGTACACGCTCTGCTCGCGGCCGCGGACTGGCCCGGCGCCGCCGAGCACCGCCGCCGGACCATCGATCTGTGCGATGCGGTCGCGCGCAACGCGGCACCGCTGCTCGGGACGCGCGGCCCGGCGGCGATCGCGGCCGCGCGCGCGGCGGCCCGGGCGCTCGCGGTCCGACCCTCGCCCGACCTGGACACCATCGAAACGTCCGCCGCAGCCCTCGTCCGGGCAGCTCCCGACGACCCGCGGGTACGGATCGACGTCGCCCGTGCGTTGCTCGCTGCGGGGCACACGGCGGCCGCCATCGATGCGCTCGGCGGTCCCCCGACGGGCGCGACCTCGACGGAACTCCGCGTGGACCGCGCCCGCACGCTCCGCGACTGCGGCCGCGAATCGCAGGCTCTCGACGAGCTGAGTTCCGTCCTCCAGACGGACCCCGGCAACGTCGGCGCCGCCGTAGCGGTCGCTCGAATCCGTCTCGACGCGAACCGTCCACTGGACGCGATGGGAGCAATCTCGGCTGCTCGGTCCGCGGGCGCAGCCGACACGCCGGACTCGCTCGAAGCGGCCGCCGACGCCGCGATCGCGTCGGACGATTCGCGCGACGTGCAACGTCGCCTCGAAGAGTGGCAGGCGGCCGCGCCGATCGATCCGCGACCGCGGCGGCGGATGCTCGACAGCGCGATGCCCGCGGCACTGCAACGACGGCGGGCGCGGTTCAATGCCGACGCCGCGACGCGCACCGCACTGGAGCAGATGGACGCGCTGGCCGCGCTGGATCCGGACGACCGGTCGCTCCTCTACTGGCGGACACAGTGGGACGCGCTCACCGGACACGACAACGAGGCCACGGCGCGGTTCGCGCGCCTCTTCGCGATCTACCCCGACGATCCGGCGGTGCGGGAGTTGCGGATCGTGCGGGCGTTCACCGGACTGGGCAACGAGCGTCCCGAGTCGATCGCGGCGTCCGCGGCGGCGGACCCACAGCGAACCGATGTCAACACCCTCATGCGAGAGGCGCTGCGTCACGGGCAGTGGTCCGTGGCGTTGGACGCCGCAGCAGCGGTGCTCTCCCAGCACCCGGACGACGCCACAGCGCTGGAGTACCTCGCACACGCGCTCGTCGAGAGCGGACGGCCGGCAGCCGCCATGGCGGCGATCGACGCGGCTCCGTCGGCCGTGGGCGCGGTCCGTTCGCTGGCCGACCTGCGCCTCACGGCAGCAGCGCTCTCGGGCAACGCGCCGTCGATGGAGGAACTGGCCCCGGCCGGGGCGGATCTCGACCGCCTCCTCGACGCGGCCCGGGCGATGGCGATCGCCGGACGCGCGGCGGAAGCCGAAGCGGCGCTCCGCCGCGCCCGGCTGGCCGCCGGAGAGGTGCCGGACTCGCTCGCGAAGGTGGCCGCGTGTCTCGAAGACGCGGACCGATTCGACGACGCCGCCGAAGTGTGGGACGCGGCGGTGCTCACGTCGCCGGGCGACGCTTCCCTGCAGGTGCGCAGCGGCCTCGCACGACTCGCTCGCGGCGCGTCGTCCACGCCGGAGAACCGATCCGCGGCCGCGGCTCGCCTCGTGGCCGTCAGCGCGAGACGCGACGGCGCGGCCACGGCCATCGCGCTCCGCGGCGCGTTCGCCATCGCGAGCGGCAACGCCGACTCCGGCATGGACGACGCGCGGCAGGTTCTGGCGGCGGATCCGGATCGAGCGCACCTCCACCTGCTCCTCGCCAGGGCTCTCCTCGACTCGCAGCGCCTGGCGGAGGCGGCGGCCGAGGCGCGCATCGTGCGCCGCCTGCGGCCCACGTCGATCCCCGGGCGATGCATCCTGAGTCTGGCGCTGACACGACTGGCGACAACGAGCGCCGAGGCAGGGGAACTGCTCTCCACGCTCGCCGCCCTCGAAGAAGTGTCCTCGCTGGCCGCCGGTCCAGACTCCGCCGGCGGCCCCGCTCTAGGTCTGCGACGTGCGGCGCTCACCTCGGAGGCGCTGGCGCTGTGTGCGGCCGAATCGCGGGAGCCCGGCGGCACGGGAAGCCGACTCGTCCTCGCCCTCTGCGCGGCGGCGGGCGCCGCGCCGGCGCCGGATGGAGCCGACGCGCTCGCCACGGCAGTGGTCGAGAGCCGTCCCGACATCGCCGGCGGTTGGGTCGTGCGGGCGTTCCTGCGCGGACTCGCCGGGCGCGCCGAGGACTCGTCGGCGGACATCGCCACGGCAGACGAGATGAGCGCGCCGGAGCCCGACACCGCGTTCGTCCGCGCCGCGGCGCTCGCGCGCTCGGGCGACGTCACGCGTGCGGCGTCAGTGCTCGACCGGTGGACCGCACGCCAGGCCCCGCCTCGCATCCGCGCGGCGGCGGCGGAGATCGCGCTCCGGGTGGCAGGCACGAGGGAGAAAGCGCTCGCCGCCTTTGCGGATCTGCTCGCGAAGTCGCCGACGGAAGCCGACGCGATCGGATTGCACCCGTGGGGTGCGGCACTGGCGGAACTCGCCGCGAACGACGCTCCCGGCTCCGCCCGCGTGCTCATCGCGCGTCGTGTTCTGGTGCAGCCGCCTCGCGCGCCGCGCTCGCCAAGCTGCGCTGATCGTCCCCCGCGGCAACCCGCGCGCCACGGACGGCCGCGACTTGCCGGAGTTGCCGGAGTGGGGCAGGACGTGCAGCGCGAACGCCCGTGAATGGTCCGGGGTGGACCCGCGCTCCCGCTGCGACGCCGCCTCCGGAGCTGCGACCGAAAAAACACTGCATCTAGGGGCTAGCGCTCGGTTGAGCCACTAGGTATAGTTGCCGCCCCCTCCCCCCATCCGCGCCGCTGCGGGTGGGGCGAGGGGGCGGGGCGGAGCGACGCAACGATCGGTTCGGACGCCGGTGGCGTCCGTCGTCACGGCGCGCCGCCCCGAGTCTGTCCCCGCCCCTCGGCAGAATGGTCCCCAGATCGATCCGCGAAGTGGACCTTCGAACGGTCCGCTGCTTTGTTCGACGACCGGAGACGACCGGAGACGGAACCGACCGGAGACGGAACCGAGCGGTGAACGACGCGGACCGTTGCGAACGAGCCAAGAGACTTGGACCTGCCCGGGCAACCGGCAGGGAACTGCGAGAGAGAACCGGAGTCCGCCCGCGTCGGCCACGAGATCGGCCGCCGGGGCCTGAGGTAAGCGGGAGAGGGGGGAGCCGGTTGGGCCCCTCCGTCGCCCGGAACGGAGAGCGTCGTGAAGATCGCACGTAGGTTCACCACAGCGGGCGCGAGCCCCTACCAGAGCATCGAGTTCGCCAAGCGCACCTCGGAGATCCGCAATCCCGACGGCTCCACGGTCTTCAAGCTCGAGGGGATCGACGTCCCCGCGGGCTGGTCCCAGGTCGCGGTGGACATCCTGGCCCAGAAGTACTTCCGGCGCGCCGGAGTGCCGCTCAAGCAGGCCGACGGAACGCCGAAGCTGGATCCGTCCGGCAAGCAGGCGTTCGGCGGTGAGCACGACGCCCGCGAGGTCTTCCACCGCCTCGCCGGATGCTGGATGCACTGGGGTGCGAGGCACGGCTACTTCGACTCCCAAGACGACGCGCACACGTTCTACGACGAGCTTTGCTGGATGCTCGCCGCGCAGGTCTGCGCGCCGAACTCGCCCCAGTGGTTCAACACCGGCCTGAACTACGCCTACGGCATCACCGGTCCGGCGCAGGGGCACACGTACGTGGATCCCGCCACCGGCGAGACCAAGCTCGCGGCGTCGGCCTACGAGCGCCCGCAGCCCCACGCGTGCTTCATCCAGTCGGTGAAGGACGACCTCGTCGGCGACGGCGGCATCATGGACCTCTGGACGCGCGAGGCGCGCCTCTTCAAGTACGGGTCCGGCACGGGCACGAACTTCTCCCACCTCCGCGGCGAGAACGAACCGCTCTCGGGCGGCGGGAAGTCGTCGGGCCTGATGTCGTTCCTGAAGATCGGCGACCGCGCCGCGGGGGCGATCAAGTCCGGCGGCACCACGCGTCGCGCGGCCAAGATGGTCTGCCTCGACCTCGATCACCCCGACATCGAGCGGTTCGTGTCGTGGAAGGTCCACGAAGAGGAAAAGGTCGCGGCGCTCGTCGCCGGCTCCCGCGCGATGAATCGCCGGCTGAACGCCGTGCTCGCCGCCTGCACGACCGACGCGGGCCGCGTCGCCGACCCGGCGAAGAACCCGAAGCTGCGCCAGGCCGTCCGCGACGCGCGCGCAGGCTTCGTGCCCGACGGCGCCATCCGCCGCGTGCTCCAGTTGGCCGAGCAGGGTGTCTCCGGCGTGAAGTTCGACGAGTACGACGCCGAGTGGACGGGCGAGGCCTACCACACGGTTTCCGGCCAGAACTCGAACAACTCCGTGCGCGTGCCGAACTCGTTCTTCGAGGCGCTCGACCGCGGCGCCGACTGGGCGCTCACGCGCCGCACCGACGGCAAGGTCCACCACACGCTCCCCGCAAAGGAACTCTGGGACCGCGTCGCGTACGCCGCGTGGGCCTGCGCCGATCCGGGTCTCCAGTACGACAGCACGATCAACGAGTGGCACACCTGCCCCGCCGACGGCCGCATCAACGCGTCGAACCCGTGCTCCGAGTACATGTTCCTCGACGACACGGCCTGCAACCTGGCGTCGCTCAACCTGATCAAGTTCCTGAAGGACGACGGCACGTTCGACGTGGACGGCTACCGGCACGCGATCCGCCTCTGGACGGTCGTGCTCGAGATCAGCGTGCTCATGGCGAGCTTCCCGAGCCGCGCCATCGCCGAGAAGAGCTACGAGTTCCGCACGCTCGGCCTCGGCTACGCCAACATCGGCACGATCCTCATGCGCCAGGGCATCCCCTACGACAGCCCCGAGGGCCTCGCGATCTGCGGCGCGCTCACGGCGATCCTCGGTGGTGAGAGCTACGCGACGTCGGCCGAGATGTCGGCTGAGCTCGGGCCCTTCCCGGGCTACGCGAAGAACCGCGACGCGATGCTCCGCGTGATGCGCAACCACCGCCGCGCCGCTTACGACGCGCCGAAGTCCGACTACGAGGGCCTGACGATCCGCCCGCAGGGCATCGCCGCCCGGCACTGCCCGGCGGCGCTCGTCCAGGCGGCGCGCCAGTCGTGGGACCGCGCCATCGAGCTCGGCGAGAAGCACGGCTACCGCAACGCCCAGGTCACGGTGATCGCGCCCACGGGCACGATCGGCCTCATCATGGACTGCGACACGACCGGCATCGAGCCCGACTTCTCGCTCGTGAAGTACAAGAAGCTCGCGGGCGGCGGCTACTTCAAGATCATCAACCAGAGTCTGCCGCCGGCACTCACGAAGCTCGGCTACACGAAGCAGCAGATCGACGACATCGGCCGCTACGTGCTCGGCGCGAAGACGCTCCGCGGCGCGCCCGGCGTGAACCACGAGACCCTCGCGGCCAAGGGCTTCACGCCCGACGCGATCGTGAAGGTCGAGAAGCAGATCGAGCAGGCGTTCGACATCTCCTTCGTGTTCAACCGCTGGACGCTCGGCGA
Source organism: Planctomycetota bacterium (assembly GCA_021414065.1). Taxonomy (GTDB): domain Bacteria; phylum Planctomycetota; class JAJSAM01; order JAJSAM01; family JAJVHW01; genus JAIOPE01. The sequence continues at coordinate 72,416 of JAIOPE010000015.1, read as the reverse complement.
CGAGTTCTGCCACGACGTTCTGCACCTGACCGACGAGCAGATGGCCGCGCCGAAGTTCGACCTGCTCCGCGCGATCGGCTTCTCGAAGGAAGAGATCGACGGCGCCAACGACTACTGCGGCGGCGCGATGACCGTCGAGGGCGCGCCCCACCTGAAGGACGAGCACCTCCCCGTGTTCGACTGCGCCAACCGCTGCGGCCGCCGCGGCAAGCGGTACATCCGCTACCAGGCGCACCTCTACATGATGGCCGCGGCCCAGCCCTTCCTCTCGGGCGCGATCAGCAAGACGATCAACATGCCGACCGAGGCGTCGGTCGAAGACGTGAAGGCCGCGTATCGCCAGGGCTGGGAGCTCATGCTCAAGGCCGTGGCGCTCTACCGCGACGGCAGCAAGCTGAGCCAGCCGCTCAACGCGTTCTCCGACGACGACGGCGAGGCCGCTGCAGACGCGCAGCGCGCGGAGCCCGTTGTCGCGGCGCCCGCCCCGACGCAGACCGAGCAGGTCAAGGCGCTCGCCGAGACGGCCGCGAAGAAGGTCATCGTGCGCTACCTGCGCGAGCGTCACCGCCTGCCGGACCGCCGCAAGGGGTACACGCAGAAGGCCGTCATCGCGGGCCACAAGATCTACCTCCGCACCGGCGAGTACGAGGACGGCGAACTCGGCGAACTGTTCCTCGACATGTCGAAGGAAGGCGCTGCGTTCCGGAGCTTGATGAACTGCTTCGCGATCGCGGTGTCGCTGGGCCTCCAGCACGGCGTGCCGCTCGAGGAGTTCGTGGACGCTTTCACGTTCACGCGCTTCGAGCCGAACGGCATGGTCCGCGGCCACGGCAAGATCAAGATGGTCACGTCGATCATCGACTACGTGTTCCGCGATCTCGCGATCAACTACCTCGGCCGCCGCGACCTCGCCCAGGTGGACGAGGAAGACCTCCGCAACGACACCGTGCAGCCGGCCGAGTCCAGCCCGCTCCCACTGTTCGACCACGAAGAAGAGCACGAGGAGCCGGACAACGACCACGCGGACCCTCGTCCGGCGCGATCCGCGGGGATCGCGCCGGCTGACCCGGAGTTCATCCGGCGGCCGCAGTCCGCGGTGATCGCGCCCGCCGCGGCCCTGCGGAGTCCCGGACTCTCGGCCCCGGCGGCGGCCGCGGCGTCTGCGACTGCAACCGTGTCTGCGCCGCCGGTCGTCGTCGCGCCGAAGACAGCTTCGGGACGAGGGCCGTCGAACGCAAACGGCACGTCGAAGTCATCGTCGAACGGCGCTGCGAAGCCGTCCGGACCGACTGCCATGCCGAAGGCCATGCGCGCTCAGGAGGCGCGTCTGAAGGGCTACGAGGGCGACCCGTGCGGCGCGTGCCAGCAGTTCACGCTCGTCCGCAACGGGACCTGCCTGAAGTGCGACTCCTGCGGCGGAACGAGCGGTTGCTCGTAGCCGCCTCCCGCTGACTCTTGCACGGCCCGGGGATCCGTCCCCGGGCCGTGCCGATTCCAGGGCGGAGCGCGCCGCGGCGACCTGCGACGTTCCCCGGTTGCGTCCCCGTTCCCCGGTTGCGTTCTCGTTCCCCGGTTGCGTTCTCGGGTCGCCGACTCCGGTCTCTAGCCCGCTCGACGCTTCGCATGCTGCCGGAACATCGATCTCCGGCGCAAGTGCGAGGGTCACGCCGCACTCGTGATCCGCCGCTCCGATGACGCCCGTTACACGCATCGACGGATATCAATGCGTATCCCGAGCACAACCGGCATCGCCTCTGAAACGCAGGTAGAATATGGGGTGCAGTGCCTGGAGACGCGGGCGCGGCGTACACGCCCGGCCGTCCGACACGCAGACACAGCGGGGAGGAGCATCCCATGCGGCGAACGCCCATGTTCGTCTTGGCAGCGGGGCTCACCGGCGCGCTCGTCGCGCCAGCGGCCCCCTCGATGGCAGGAGATCTGCCCGATCGCACGATCGTGCCCGGCGACACCGTCCACGGCGCGATCGACTTCGTCGGAGACGTGGACGACGCCGTCTTCGACGGCCTGAAGGCGATGAAGGTCCGCGTGGCCGTCACTCCCGTGACCGGCGGCCCCGTCGCGCGCGCCGAGGTCCTCGACGCGTGGGACAAGATGGTCGGCCCCAAAGGGCGGATCAAGCCGGGCAAGTTCGGCACCGTCACGCTGAAGTCGTCGGGCCAGTACCGACTGCGCGTCGAGGCGCCCGGGACATTGGTCGGTGACTTCGAGATCCTGACGAACGCGATCCTGCCGAAGTCGGCCAAGGGCCGAACCGTGCGCGTCAAGCCGAACAAGGAGTTCGCGGCGTTCGCGTCGATCGATCTGCTGCGAGGGGCGTCGCTCGACGCGCTGGTGTCGCCCGTGAAGAGTCTCGACGACGTTCTGGAGGCGTTCGCCGTGGACCCGAACGGGAACGAGATCGATCTGACGAACTGGATCACCTACGACGAGGCAGGCAACCTCGTCGTCACGGAGTTCCTCGCCCCGTCCACCGGCTCGTGGAAGATCAAGCTCGCGGGCTTCACCTCGCGCAAACAGTTCGCCAAGATCAAGCTCACGCCGACGCAGCCGGTCGGCACGAGCACGAAGACGCTGGTCGAGTGCCTGCTCCAACCGGACGACGCGCCGGTCGTCGCTCCCGCCACGTACACGCTCGACCCGACGCTCCTCATCGCGCCGGCCGCTGGAACCGTGGGGATCACGACGTCCGCCGCGAGCGGTGCGCTCGGCTCGCCGATGGACGGCGTCCGCCCCGACGTCACGCAGATCAACTTCCTGTCCGACGGCGACGGCGTGGTCTTCGCGCCGTTCGCGGTGCGCCCGGCCGACGCGGCGCTCCCGGTGACCGTGGACGTGAATCGCATCGCTCTCGGGGTCGTCGGTCTGCACCCCTGGGTCGCGCGCCTCGACGACGTGCAGCGCGAGCGGTTCTTCGATGCAGCACCCAGCGCGGCTTCGTTCCCGTTCCTCGTGACCGCCGTCCGCGCGGCGCTCACGGAGGATCCGCAGGCCCTGTCGGACCCGGCGAAGTATCCGGAGGTCTTCCGAGCGGGCGACAAGGCCGCGCGTGAGACGCTCGCTCTGATCGACTGGGGCGCCCCCGGGAAGCGGCTGTTCTCGACGCCGTGGGGCGACTTCGAGGAGCCGGCCACGTTCAACGTCTTCGGCTCCGACAGCGGCCACGCGGTGTTCGTGAACCCGCGCTACGTGTTCTACGGCGTCGAGGAGCGCGGTCCGCGCAGCCTGCGGCGTCTGCACCTCGTCCGTCCTCGCGACGCGCAGCTTCACGGCTACCCGGTGGTCGTGCCCGACCCGTTCGCGCTCGGCGTGGACGTGACCGTGGGCGACACGGAGTTCTCGGCCGACGCGATCACGGACTCGTTCGACCTGAACACGCCGGGCGGCCTCGGGAATACGGCGAACGCCCTCTGCGCCGTGCTCCACATCTTCAACATGACGACCCCGACCCGCTTCACGCCGGCCGATCTCACTGAGCTCCTCGTCAACCGCTTCACGGGTCCGAATCTGAGCCCGGCGGAGCAGGCGTTCGTGACGGAGCTGGCCGACATCCAGTGGTCCGGAACGCCGCAGCAGATGGTGGTCGCGCTGCAGCAGTTCCTGGCGCAGAACAACAGCCGGAACTGGCGTGAGATCGCGCACGCCCTCTGGCAGTGGAACCCGAACGGTTTCGCACCGTCTGCGTTCCTCCACGGCGCCGGCCGCTTCCTCGGCGGCTACTTCGTCACCGGGAATCTCAACGACTCCATGCCGTTCCTGATCGACGCCCTGCGCGTCGCCGGTGAGGAGCAGCTCGAGTTCTGCGTGAAGCGCGACAACCTCGTCGTCGTGCCGGACTGCGCCGCTCCCTTCACGTTCCAGCCGGACTTCACCTGGCTCCCGACGGTCCCGGCCGTCGGCGACGCTGCGTCGTTCGATCCGGCGCCGACGACGTTCAGCGCGCAACCGCCGTCCGCTCCGCAGTACGTGTGGACGTTCTACGACGCCCCCGGCGAGCCGGCCGACGTGATCGACAACGGCGGGTCGAGTCAGCCGGTCGGTTACACGTTCCACGTCGCGGGCTTCCACGTCGTGACGCTCGACGTCACCGTGGGCGGAACGACCTCGCGGGCATTCTGGTCCGTGCAGGTCGAGTCGCTGCGCAACCTCGGTTTCGAGATGGGCGACATGTCCGACTGGACGGTCGAGACACACACCTGGTACGACGCGACTCCTGGGTCGGTGGTGCCGGGCCACTCGGAGATCGTGGCGGAGGGCTTCGACCCGATCGCGACCGCGCTGCCGATGGTCTTCCACGGCAACTACGCGCTCCGGATCGAGGATCGCTGGTCCGACTCCTACATCTCGTCCGCGACACGGTCGCTGAACGTGCCGACGGCGGGGACCGTGCTCAAGTTCGCGTGGGCGGCCGTCCTGGAGGACCCGCAGCACGATCCGCCGAACCAGCCGTACTTCGACATCAAGGTGCGTGACGCCACCACGGACGAGGATCTCTACACGATCCACCACTACTCGAACGAGCCGGGGTTCCCCTGGCAGAACGCCGACGCGTGGGGCTCGTGGAAGTACGTCCCGTGGCAGCCCGTGACCATCGACCTCTCGGGTCGTGGCGGTCACGCGATCACGATCTCCGCGATCGGAGCCGACTGCGGCTACGGCGCACACGGAGGCTACGTCTACCTCGACGCTCCGTAACTGACCTAGGGGTGCGCCGGACTCCCTCCCACCGACGCGCTCTACCGCCGCCCCGGTGACGTTCTGCCGGGGCGGCGCGATTCCGGGATCAGCTTCGCCGGAACTGCTTCGCGAGGGTGAGTCCCTGGTTCGCGTAGTTCGAGCCGATGCCTTGGCCGTACATGCGATCGGGCGTGGCGAGCAGGTACTCGTAGACGAGGCGTCCGACCTGCTGACCGTGCTCGAGCAGGAACGGCGTCTCGTGGGCGCGCACCTCGAGCACCGCGGGCGTCCCGGCGCGACGGTCGCTCGCGTCCCAGCCGAATCCGGGGTCGAAGAACCCGGCGTAGTGGACCCGGAACTCGCCGATGTTCGTGTCGTACGCAACCATCTCGGCCGAAAGGTGCGGCGGGACGCGCACCGGCTCGACAGTCGCCAGGATGTAGAACTCGTCCGGGTGGAGGATGAGGCCTTCGGCCCGGCGGCAGGAGACGGCTTCCCAGAACTCGCCGGGGTCGTACGCCCCGATGCGAGCCAGGTCGATCACCTCGCGCGCGTGCTTCCGAGCTCGGTAGACGACCGGCGCGCCGGACTCGTTCCCCGTCAGGTCCACGCTGAATCGCAGGCCCTGGTCGAAGAGCAGATCCTCCGCCACGAGGCACTTCCCGACGAGCCCGCTGTGCCGGTGCTCCCACGCCAACTGGGCGTCGGTGAGGCGGATGCGCGCCTCGGGCCCGCGACGGAACCGAAGCTGGTTCAGACGGTCGCCCGTCCGGGCCCGGATCGCGAACGAGCGCGGGCGGATCTCGATGAACAGCCGCCCCTCATAGTCCGGCGCGACGCGCTCGAACTCCGTCGCCCGCTCGCAGATCAGTCGCGTGAAGATGTCGAGCCGACCCGTCGAGCTCTTCGGCGTGGCGATGGCGCGGATGCCGTCGCCGAGATGGAGCCGCTCCTGCAACTCCACGATGTAGACGCTGTCCACCTGGAGCACGGCGCCGCCCGGCCGCGTGAGATCGATCTGCTCCTGCGACAGCGCGTTCAGCCGTTCCGTGAACGCCTGACCGGGTCGCGGCAGGAAGCTCGCCGGCACGAGGTGCGCCGTGCCGCCGAGACGCAGATCGAGGCTCGACGGCTGAAACTGCGCTTCCTCGATCGGATCGTCGGCCTCGATGAAGCCCTTGCGGACGAACTCGCGCATCGCCTGCTCGGGGAGCACGCCGTGCTCACGGGGGAACCGCGCGAGCACATCGGCGTGGGGGGATGCGTTGGGGAAGAGGGACTGGCCCGGCATCCCTCAATCCTGCCTGCCGCCGGGGACGCCGCCAAGGACGAACGTCGTCCCGGGCGGTGGCCGGGGGAGCTAGCCTCAGCCGCCATGCCCCGCATCACGAAGGTCTACACCCGCACCGGCGACGACGGCACGACCGCCCTCGGCGGAGGCCAGCGCCTTCCGAAGGACGCCCTGCGGATCGAGTGCTACGGCACGGTGGACGAGACGAACTCCGTCCTCGGCGTCGTCCGCGCGTCCGGCGTCGCGCCGCGCCTCGACGCGATGCTCGGCCGCATCCAGAACGAGCTCTTCCACCTCGGGAGCGACCTCTGCGTGCTCGAGGACGACAAGGCCCGGATGCCCGTCCCCAAGATCGAACCGCGCCACGTCGATGCCCTGGAGCGCGACATCGACGCCCTCCAGGAAGACCTCGCGCCACTCACGAACTTCGTCCTTCCCGGAGGGTCCCCCGCCGCCGCCCACCTCCACGTGGCCCGCACCGTCTGCCGCCGCGCCGAGCGCCTCCTCACCCACCTCGCCCGCGACGAGAGGGTCGGCGCGTTCACCGTCCCCTACCTGAACCGCCTCTCCGACCTCCTGTTCGTGATGGCCCGGTGGGAGAACAAGGCGAAGTCCTGCGGCGACGTCACGTGGGACTCGCGGGCGTAGCCGGGAAGACCACGATGACCATCCACCGCGCCGTCGTCTCTTGGACGCGCGGCGAGCAAACGTTCACCGACGGGCGCTACAGCCGTGCCCACGTCTGGCGGTTCGACGGCGGCGCCGAGGTGTCCGCGTCGGCGTCGCCGAGCGTCGTGCCCGCGCCGTGCTCCGATGCGTCGGCCGTCGATCCGGAGGAAGCGTTCGTCGCGTCGCTGGCGAGTTGTCACATGCTGTGGTTCCTGTCGATCGCTGCGGGGCACGGCTTCCGCGTGGACGCCTACGACGACGAAGCCGACGGCGTGCTCGCGCGCGGCGCCGACGGTCGCCTGGCGATCACGACGGTGACGCTGCGTCCGCGCGCCACGTTCTCCCCGGAGCGCGTCCCGTCACGCACAGAGCTCGACGCAATGCACCACGAGGCCCACTCGGCCTGCTTCATCGCAAACTCCGTGAAGTCGGACATCCGCTGCGAGCCGCGCTGAGCGCGTGTCGCGCGCCGGGCGAAACCCGGTGCGACGGCGCGGGTTCATCCACCGTACGACTCACTCGGAGGTGCCCGGTGCTCAACGCAACGAAGATCCTGATCCTCACGGCGGCCGCTCTGCTCAGCGCCGCGACCACGACGAACGCCCTCGCCGGCGACCACGCGAAGCAGGGCAGGGCCCCCGCGGTCGGCAAGCACGCACGCGGTGGACGCGGCCATGCTCGCGGCGACCGCGGTGGTCTGCGCGAGCGGTTCGGCAAGATGCGCCACCGTCGTCAGGCGGTCGTCCAGGCACTCGCGTTCACCCCGGACCAGCAGCGCATGGCGCTTGAGAAGGCCCGCGCGGCTGCGCCGATCGTCGCCGAGGCGCGCAAGGAACTCGCCCAGGTGCTCGTCAAGGCGCAGGCCGAGACGGCCACGGGCACACCCGAAGTGAAGCCCGACCGCGAGACGCGCAAGGCTGCGCACGCGCAGCACCGCGAGGCCGTCCGCGAACTGCGCAAGCGCACGGCGGAGAAGCTCGCCCCGCTCGCGAAGGATCTCGTCGCGTCGCTCACGCCGGAGCAGCGCACGAAGCTGGAAGGCATGGCGGCCGCGCGCGGGCACAAGCTCGACGACGCGAAGCTCGTCAAGGTCGTCACCCGGTGGATCGCACGCCCGATGACGGCAGACGTCCTCGAGGCAAAGCTCGGCACGCGCTGAGAAGCAGCCCGCGGACGCGCTTGCGCGCCCCACCTGCGCTGCGTCATGTACATCGACCCGGCGACCGCCGGCCCGTCGCCGTTCAACTCAAAGGGGCCGTTCAACTCAAAGGCCGCGAAGAGACCCCGCGAGGGGGCTCTTCGCGGCCTTTGAGCGCTACTGCGGGACGGCGGCGAGGTGCCAGCGGCAGGCGCGGAATCGGCCGCCGGTGAGCTGCATCGTTGTCGGCTCTCCGCCGCCGAAGTTCGTCAGAGTGGCCTCGACGGTTCCCCGGAGCTCCTTCTTTGCCGGATCCCAGCGCGTGACGTGCGCCGTGCCCGACGTCGCGGTCCAACTCACGCCGTTCACCGTGTAGGTGAGAACCGCCGGCTCGGCCCCGATCCCGAGCGCGTAGTCGCCTGTCCCGTGGAACTGCGCGCCGTCGAACCGAATGTAGGTCGCCCCGCGTGCATACGGGTCCGCCGTGTTCTTCCGGTCGTAGTGATAGGAGTTCAGCTCGAACGAGGTGAACGGCGAAGTGAACGACGAGCCGTAGAACGTCCCGGTCGTGAACTCCGGCGCGAACGCGGTTGCGCCAACCGTGGAGAACCAGCCGCCGCCCTTCACGCAAAGCTCGGGCTTCGCGATCCGACTCGCAGCCGCAGCGACGGCTCGCGCCGCGGTGCGCAGCGTGGTCGCGCGGAGTTTCACGGAGTTGCCGTCCGTCGGCGGGCTCAGCGTGGCTGCAAGGCTTGAGCGGGCGGTGACGAGAAGTCCGTCCACTGCGGCCCGCGTGGTCGGGTCGAAGATCGCCAGGGCGCCGGCTTCGGCCGGCGCGAGGTCGGCCTGCACGCGCGCGATGAACCCGTCGAGCGACGCGACGAGCAGCGCGTCGTTCACGCCGTACGCGAGTTCGATCTTGCCGGCGACCTTCTTCAGCGTGCCGATGTCGCCGTCAAGCGACGTGGACTTGTCCTTCTTGATGTTCTGGAGCGCCGCCCGGATCACCAGCGCCCGGGCGACATCGACCGGCTGCTCCGGGTCAAGCGTCAGGGCGCGCGCTTCGAGCCCGGACTTGAGACCGTCGAGCAACGTCGTCTTCGGTTTGGCCCAGGCGACTGTGGTCGCCGTCGCCAGGGCGGCGGCGAGCGCCAGGGATGCGACCAAGGTCCCGATCTTGCGGTGCGTTTGCATGGCCCGTCGATACCGCGCCGAGCCGGCCGGCGCCACTCAATCCGACCCGAGCCGCACCGACAATCCGACTGGGCGGCTCACCGCGCCGGCCACGGCGCGCACGTAGACGGCCCGAGACCACTCGACCGCGCCCATCGACAGCAGGTGGTCCGTCGTCATCTGGACGTCGAACACCTGGACCCCCGCCGCGAAGAACGAGCGCACCGCCGCGACGACCGCCACCTTCGACGCGTCGGTCGCGCGGTGGAACATGCTCTCGGCGGCGAACAGCGCGCCGCGCTGCACGCCGTACAGGCCGCCGACGAGTCGCGTCCCCTCCCACACCTCGACGCTGTGCGCGTCTCCCATCCGGTGCAGGCGTTCGTACGCCTCGACCATGTCGCCGAAGAGCCACGTCGCGTCCTCACGACCCTCGCGGCAGCCGCGGATGACGTCGCCAAATGCACGGTCGAGCGACACCGTGAACCGCCCGCTCCGGATCGTGCGGGCGAGACTCCGCGAGACGTGGAGCGACTCCGCCGTCAGCACCGTCCGCGGGTCGGGGCTCCACCAGAGGGGCGGCAGGCCCTCTTCGTACCAAGGGAAGATGCCGCGCTCGTAGGCGAGCAGTATCCGTTGCGGCGACAGGTCACCTCCGACCGCGACGAGTCCGTCGTCGTCCGCCTCGTCCACGGGCGGGAACCAGAGCGGCGCGTTCGGCGGGAGCCAGACGGGGTCCATCGCGTCACAGACTGCCCGGACGCGGCGCCGGCGTCACGCGCGAAGCGAAACCGTTCCAGCGGGCGGGCGGCTGCGGAGGACGTCCGCCACGGCGCGGAGTTCGTCGCGGCGGGCCGTAGTCGGGCGGAATGCGAGCACGATGGTGCGCGACGGCGCGCGGCTGCCGAACGGGACGAGCGTCAGCCCGGCGCCGAGACCGAGCGACGACGCCATGGCGGGCAGCAGCGTCACGCCGAGGCCGCCCGCCGCCATGTGGACGAGGGTCGTCAGACTCGTCGCTCGCACGTCGGCGGACTCGCGGACGCCAAGCCGCTCGCAGAACGAGAGCGCCTGCGTGCGCAGGCAGTGCCCTTCCTCGAGCAGCAGCACCTGCTCGTGCTGGAGGACCCTCTCGCTCGCGCGAGCGCGCCCCGCCAGCCGGTGCCCCGCCGGTACCGCGAGCACAAACGGGTCCGCGTAGAGGCGCAGCGTCTCCATCCCGCCGAGGTCGGCCTCCTCGGCGAGGAGGGCCACGTCGATCGACCCTTCGCCGAGCGCGTGGACGAGGCGCGCCGTCTGGTCCTCCCGCAATTCCAGCCGGAGTTTGGGCCAGTGGGCACGCAGCGCGGGCACGGCCTTCGGCAGCACGAACGGAGCGACTGTCGGGATGACGCCGAGCCGGAGCGGCGTCGCGAAGGGCCCGCGGACGGCACGAGCGGCGTCACGCAGGTCGTCCACGCGGGCGAGCACCTCCTCCGCGCGGCGGACGATCTCGGCGCCGGCGACCGTCGGCCGCGCGCCGCTGCGCCCCCGCTCGAAGAGAGGCACGCCGAGCACGGCCTCCAGTTGCGCGATCCCGGCGCTGAGCGCCGGTTGCGTTGCGAGCGACGCCTCGGCCGCGCGGCCGAAGTGACCGAGCCGGGCGACTGCGACCGCGTACTCAAGCTGGCGGAGGGTGACGTCCATGATCGACTCAGTCTATCGAATGCATCCATGTTTGCGACTGGATCGATGGAACGTGGTCGGCGATCGTGTGCCCATCGGAGGCAGGTGCCTCCCCGCAGGACTTCCCAGAGGAGATCGAGACATGCTGACCGTCAACGACAAGTTCCCCGAGTACGCGCTGAAGGCCGTCGTCAACGACGACCACGTCAAGGCCGGGTTCCCGACCTTCACGGCGGAGACGCACAAGGGCAAGTGGCGCGTGATCTTCTTCTACCCGAAGGACTTCACGTTCGTCTGCCCGACGGAGATCGTCGGCTACGCGAAGCTCGCCCCCGCGTTCGCCGAGCGCGACGCCGTGGTCCTCGGCGCGAGCACCGACTCCGAGTTCGTCCACCTCGCGTGGCGCACGCACAACGCCGACCTGAAGGGCCTCGGCATCGCGCTCCTCGCCGACACCTCGAAGTCGCTCTCGACCGCCCTCGGCATCCTCATGGGTGACGACCGCGTCTCGATGCGCGCCACGTTCATCGTGGACCCGAACGGCGTGATCCAGCACGTCACGGTGAACGCCGGCAAGGTCGGCCGGAACCCCGACGAGGCGCTCCGCGTCCTCGACGCCCTCCAGAGCGACGAGCTCTGCCCCTGCAACTGGAAGCCCGGCCAGGCCACGATCAAGCTGTAGGACCTGCACCGTCCGCGGCTCGTGCCTACCTCGTCGGGAACCCCGCCACGAGCGCTGCGCCCCCTTCTCCTCGGTCCGGCCCGGCCGCTCTGCTCCGCGGATGCGCGTCGTGAACGGAATCGCTCGTTAACCCCCCTCTCCCTCCCCCGCCGGAAGAGCCGGCACCCGGGGCGGCGCGCGCGGCGGAAGTCCCCCCGCCGCCCGCCCCGGTACTCCCCTGCAAGAAGGACGTGCCCCGTGGACTTCGAGACCCTCAAGACCCGCATCCCCGACACGGCGAAGGACATCCGCCTGAACCTCGGCTCCCTCGACCGGAGCGAGCACCTCACGCCCGGTCAGCTCTGGGGCACAGTGCTCGCGGTGGCCCTCGCCACGCGTCAGGCCGACGTCATCCGCGCCGCGATGGGCGAGACGAGGAAGCGCCTCGCCGCGTCTCCGGCGGACGCGTCCGCCGCCGAGACGACCATCGCCGCTGCCCGCACCGCCGCGGCGCTCATGGCGATGAACAACATCTTCTACCGATCGCGTCACCTGCTCCACGACGACACGCTGAACCAGGTCCTCGCCCGCCTGCGCATGCAGGGGATGATGACCCACGGCGCGCCGCAGGTGGACTTCGAGCTCTGGAGCGTCGGCGTGTCCGCCGTGAACGGCTGCGGGATGTGCCTCGAATCGCACGTCGGCAAGCTGAAGGAGCACGGTGTGCGGATGGAGGCCGTCAACGACGTCCTGCGCATCGCCGCGGTGCTGTTCGCAGCGGCGTCGGTGATCGACGGCGAGACCGCACTCGCTGGCGTGTGAGGGCGGGCGCGTGACGGCGGCGGTCTGTCCGCGCGGTCGGGACGCCGCGGGTGTTACGTGACGCGTAACTGCTCAAGTTAACCCTGTCCCCGTTCTACTCTCGATGTCATGCCTCTTGAGATCGAGTGGAAGTTCGTCGTCACCCGCCTGCCTGCGCTTCCGGACGGTGCGCCCGTTCGCATCGACCAGGGGTACTTCTGCGGCGGCGCCGGCGTGCCCGCGGTCCGCGTGCGGCTGAAGACGGGGCCCGGTGACAGTCCGGCGCGCGGCACGATCGACGTGAAGGCAGAGGTCCCCGGCTCGCGCCGCGAGGGCAGTCCTCAGACTTGCCGCGAGTTCGCCTACGCGATCCCGGCGGCCGACGCCGCGGAACTCCTCCCGCTCGCGCCGTGGCGGATCTCGAAGCGCCGTTGGGTGCTCCCGTCGGGCATCGAACTCGACGTCTTCGACGGCCCGCACGCGGGCCTTGTCGTCGCGGAACTCGAGGTCTCCGAAGGCACACCCGCCCCGGCGGCCCCCGAAGGCTGGGCGTGGCGCGACGTCTCCTCGGACCCCCGCTACGTCAACCGCATGCTCGCCGAGCACGGTGTGCCCGCGGACGCGCCGCGCTGCCGCATCGGCTGAGACGAAACGAAACCGCGGCCGCGCGAGTCATCGCGCGGCCGCGGTCGTGACGTAGCGGTGCGAGCTTCAGCTCGCGTGGTGTCGGACGTACTCGAAGGCGAAGGGGTTGTCGTTGATGCCCTTGAGCGGCGGCGCGATCCACGCGGCAATCTTGCCCGGCTCGAGGACCTGGTGCATCTGGCTCTTCACGAACGACAGGTCGGCCTGGTTCGGGAGCCACTCGTCGCGGCGCTTCGTCCACTCGTGCTCGGTGATGACGGCGCCCGCGGTGTCGAAGCGGATGCCGGAGTACTCACCGACCCGACGGTTGAAGCGGCGGTTCGGAAGGTACAGGCGCTCGCTCCGGCCCTCGCGCTCGAGGACCTTGTTCCAGCGCTCGACCGTGTTCTCGCAGTCGGAGACGTAGCCGTCGCGCAGGATCTCGTTCATCGCGATGCGGAGCGGCACCTGCTCGGTGGTGAGCTTGTCCTCCTGCACGACCGGCATCTCGTACACGCCCTCGACGCAGACGTGGTCGGTGTACTTCGACTCGGTGAAGCGGCCCTTCAGGCCGTCGGCGAAGTAGCTCGCGGCGTTGCTCGACTTCTCGCCGCCGAACAGGTCCACCGACGACGTGAACCACATGTTCAGGTACTTCTGGACGGTCGGGAGGTCGATCGCGCCCGCGGCGCGAACCTTCGCCGGGTCGTCGCCGACCTGGTTCATCACCTCGCACGTGCGCTTGACGACGCGCTGGATGCCCGTCTCGCCGACGAACATGTGGTGCGACTCCTCGGTCAGCATGAACCGGCACGTGCGCGAGAGCGGGTCGAAGCCGGACTCAGCGAGCGCATGCAGTTGGAACTTGCCGTCGCGGTCCGTGAACGTCGTGAACATGAAGAACGAGAGCCAGTCCTCGCACGGGTCGTTGAACGTCGTGAGGATGCGCGGCTTGTCCGGGTTGCCCGAGCGGCGGAGAAGCAGGTCCTCCGCCTCTTCGCGGCCGTCGCGACCGAAGTACGAGTGGAGCAGGTAGACCATCGCCCAGAGGTGGCGCCCCTCTTCGACGTTCACCTGGAACAGGTTCCGCATGTCGTAGAGCGACGGCGCGGTCTGGCCGAGTCGGCGCTGCTGCTCGACCGACGCGGGCTCGGTGTCGCCCTGCGTGACGATCATCCGGCGGAGCGCGTTGCGGTGCTCACCGGGAACTTCCTGCCACGCCGGCTTGCCGAAGTTGTCGCCGAACGGGATCACGCGGTCCGGCTCCTGGTCGGCGAGGAAGATGCCCCAGCGGTACTCGGGCATGCGGACGTGGCCGAACTGCGCCCAGCCCTCGCGGTCCACGCTGACGGCCGTGCGCAGGTAGACGTCGTCGGCCTGGAACCCCTCGGGCCCCATCTCCTTCCACCAGTCGATGAAGTGGGGCTGCCACGACTCGAGGGCGCGGAGCAGACGCTTGTCGTCCTTCAGGTTGACGTTGTTCGGGATCTTTCCGGAGAGGTCGGCGATGGACATCGGGGGGAAACCTCCAGCGAGGGACGTGAAGTGGAAGGGGTCGTCGGCGCGGACTACGTCCGGCGCCAGTCGAACTCAGGACGCTGCGGCTTGCCGTAGCAGGTGAGGGCGCCGCGCTCGCCGATGGCGTTCGGGCGTTGGAAGATCCAGTTCTGCCACGCGGAGAGTCGGCCGAAGATCTTCGTCTCCATCGTCTCCGGGCCGGCGAAGCGCAGGTTCGCCTCCATGCCCGTGAGCGCGTCGGGCGAGAGGCTCACGCGTTCCTCGATCGCGAGCCGGACCTCGTCGTCCCAGTCGATGTCGTCCGGGGCGAAGGTGACGAGCCCTTCCTTCAGCGCGGTCGCGGCGCTGAACGGATCGAGGTGAGAGAGCACCTGGCGCACACGCTCGGGCTCGCCGAGGAAGTGCGTCTGGAGCCGCGTGAGGCCGTTCGCCATCGGATACGCGCCGCCGTTCATCTCGGAGAGGCGCACGTGGTTCGGCTCGTCCGGGTGATCGAGCATGTAGATGCGGTCCGACGCGAGGGCGATCTCGTAGAGCGTGCCTGCGAAGCACGACCCCGGCTCGACGATCGAGAAGAGGCTCCGCGCGGTCACGTCGAGGCGCTTCAGCACGCGCTTGATGAGCAGACGGACCTCGGTGACGAACCAGTCGCCATGGTGCTCCGACAAGAGGTGATCGGTGGCCATCACCTTCGTGGCGTCGCCCTTCGTGCGGAGCAGGACGAGCCCGGTCTCCGGCTGGTTGAAGCGCAGTTGCAGCAACGCTTCGTCGAGTTCGCGGAAGCAACGGAGCGCCCACCACGACGCGCCCTCGGCGCGGATTGCGGCAAGGTTCGCAGGCACGGCCTCCGGCGCGTGGATGGTGATCTCGGCCATCCGGTCGGCGCGGCGCAGGTCCATCGTCACGTACTTCCATCGGTACGAGTCGGCGGCGCGCGTGCACTCGAGTTCGGGGAGCGTCACGCCGGGGCCGGCGCGCAGCGGGTGCGTGAGCTTCGCCTCGTCGGCCATCATGTGCGCGCGGCGCTCGACGGCCGCCGCGAACTGCGACGACGGGACGCACTCGTCCACGAGTCGCCATTCGACGGCGCGGCGTCCCTTCACACCTTCCGCGAGACTCGAGAAGACGTCGGCGAGGTCGCGACGCACCTTGCGCTTGTCCACGAGGCGCGTGAGCCCGCCCGTGCCGGGGAGCACGCCGAGGAGCGGAACCTCCGGGAACGAGACCGCCGTGTTACCGTCCTCCGGCAGCAGGATCCAGTCGCACGCGAGCGCCAACTCGTAGCCGCCGCCGGACGCCGTTCCGTTCACCGCGCAGAGGGTCTTCACGCCGGAGTTCGCGGCCATGTCCTCGAGATAGAGCCGCGTCTCGTTGGTGTACTTGCAGAAGTTCACTTTGAAGCCGTGCGTCGAGCTCGCGAGCATCGGGATGTTCGCGCCGGCGCAGAAGATGCGCGGGGTGACGCTCGTGACCACGAGGCAACGGACCTCCGGGTGCTCGAAACGCACGCGCTGGACGGCGTCGGCGAGTTCGAGGTCCACGCCGAGGTCGTACGAGTTCAGCTTGAGGACGGTGTCGGGGTTGAGGCCGCCGTCTTCCTGCACCGCCATGCGGAGCCGGGCGATGTCGCCCTCGAAGTCGAGCTTCCAGTGCTTGTAGTGGTCCGGGTGCCGGTGGAAGTGGACTTCAGGCGTCTTGGCGTTGTGGTCGGCCATGGAATCATGCGTCTCCGTGTCGGGCTCGGCAGGTTAGACGGAGACCCAGGTCTCCAGAGAAGTATATTGCCGTCGTGACTCCGGTCATTGCAGTATAGTTCCGACGTGACCACCGCTCTGCCCGAAGGCGACTCGCTACTGCGCGACGTCGGCGCCCAGGTCCGCCGACGGCGTGCCGACCGCGGCATGACGCTCGTCCAACTTGCCGAGTCGGCGGGAATCTCGGCGCGGTTCCTGGCCGACCTCGAAGCCGGGCGGGCCAACATCTCGATCCTGAACTTGGCGCGCGTCGCCCGGGCGCTCGGGACGTCGCCGGGCGAACTGCTCGAAGCGCCCCGCGTGCCGAACGTGGCCCTGCTCGGCCTGCGCGGAGCCGGGAAGAGCACGGTGGGCCGCGCGCTGGCGGATCGACTCGGCGTGCCGCTCGTCGAGCTCGACGAACTCGTGGAAGAGCAGGCCGGCCTGCCGCTCGACGAGGTGTTCCGAGTCCACGGTGAGGGCTACTACCGGCGGATGGAGAGCCGCGCCCTCGACGCCTTCCTCGCCCGCGGGACGCCGGCGGTGCTCGCGACCGGCGGCGGGATCGTCACAGCGCCCGAGACCTTCGACCTGCTGCGGCGATCGTGCTTCACGGTGTGGCTGCGCGCGCGGCCGGAGGACCACATGGCCCGCGTGGAGCAACAGGGCGACTTCCGGCCCATGGCCCGCCGCCCCGACGCGATGGCCGAGCTGCGCCAGATCCTCGACGACCGCGCGCCGCTCTACTCGCAGGCGTCGCTCGTCGTGGACACCGACCGCGGCTCGGCCGACGACGTCGCGAAGCGCATCGAGCGCTCGGTCGGCCACGACGCAGCCGCGAACGACGTCGCCGCGAAGGTGCGGACCGGACTCGCGGACGCGTAGTCTCCGCCCCGTGACCACGCCCGCGACCGGCCGCGACGCGACGAATCGAGGCGACGCCTGGACACGCATCGCTCCGCTCGTGTTCGCCGTGCTCGCCGCCGCACTCGCGCTGCTCTCGAGTTGGAACGCGTCCCCCACCGACGACGAACCGACGTACATCGGCCAGGGCGCGTACATCGCGAGGTCGCGCGACTTCGAAGCGCCCGTGCTCCTGTGGCAACCGCCGCTCGCGCTCTACGTGACGTCGTCCGCGCTGCCGCTCGTCAGCCTTCCGCCCGACGCGTTCGCGGCGCGGCCCCCGTCGGACTCGCTCACGGCGCTCGGCGATCGGCTGTTGATGGAGTCGCCCTCGCCGACGCGCGCGGTGCTGCGAGCGTCGCGCGTGCCCGTGGCCATCGCGTTCGGCCTGCTCGCGGCGCTCGCGGTCTGGCTGGCGAGGCGACTCGGCGGGAGCGACGGCGGTCCGCTCGCGGGGACGGTCGCCGGCGGGCTCGTCGCGGCGTCGCCGATGCTCTACTCGCACGGCGGGCTCGCGACGACCGACATCGTCGCCACGGGCGCGGCTCTGCTCGCCGTCACGCCGATCGCGCTGGCGTCGCTCCCGGGCCGGGTGTGGACCGCCCGCCGGTCGCTCGTCGCCGGCGCAGCTCTCGGCGTCGCGCTCATGGCGAAACACACGGCGATCGTGCTGGTGCCGATCGCGGTCGTTGCGGCAGCGCTGCTCGTGCGACGCTCCGGGCCCTCCGGGGAGCGCGCCTCGTGGCGACGGGCGGCGGGCCTCGCAGCGCTGGTGCTTCTCGCCGCGGCGATCGTGCTCTGGGCGGGCTACGGGTTCGACGCCGGCCTGCTCGTCGGCGCGGAGTCGAAGGGCGACCTCGCGGCGCGGGTCGCACCGAACCTGCCGGGCGTCGAGTGGATCGCGCGCAACGTGCCCGTGCCGGCGCCGAGGTGGTTCCAGAGCCTCGTCTTCCAAGCGTCGAAGCAGCACGACCGTCTCTACTTCCACTACTTCGGTGAGGCGCGGAAGCTCGGCTGGTGGTCGTACTTCCCGGTCGTCGCGCTCGGCAAGGCGACGCTCGGGAGCATCGTGCTCGCCGGGATCGCGGCGTGGACGCTCCGCCGCCGCCGCCCCGACGCCGCCGAATGGGTGCTCCTGGCTGCATTCGCGCTTCCGTTCGCGGCGGCCGTCGTGTCGCGCCACAACCTCGGCGTGCGCCACGTTCTGCCGGCCGTCGCGCCTCTCTGCGTTCTCGTCGGCGTGCGGATTGGGCGCGACGGGATCGGGTCCGTCGCGCGGGTCGGCGCCGTCGGAGCCATGCTGCTCCTGCATCTCGCCGAGGGCTTCTTCGCCGTGCCCGACGGGCTCGCGTGGTGGAACCTCGCCGCCGGCGGCGCCGAGGGCGGATGGCGGATCGCCGTCCAATCGAACGCCGACTGGGGGCAGGGCTTCTATCGCCTGATCGACGAGGCGAAGGCGCGCGGCCTCGGCGAGGTCCACGTGATGGCGACGTCGGGTCCGGCGCGCTTCGTGAACGCGTGCGATGTCCCGCCGTTGCACCTGCTCCGCGATGCGTCACGGAAGGCACCGCTCCCCGAGACCGGATGGCTCGCGATCTCGACGAGCGCGTGGCGCGCCGCGCCGCACGATCCCGTCACCGACGCGAAGCCCGACCTGTTCATTGGCGGGTGCTGGCGCCTCTACCGGTTGCCGTTGCAGAGCGCGAGGACGCCATGAGCTACGACAAGGCCGTGTTCGGCGGGCGCCCCGTCGAGGACCCATACCCAGGCCGCCGTCAGGTGCAGGAACTCACCGCCGCAGACCTGCGCGCGCACGCCGCTTGGTGGTTCCCGCCGGAGGACGGCCACATGACCGGCCCCGACATCTGCACCGTGATGCCGATCGACGCCGCGTCCGCCGACGCGACCGGCGCGTGCGAGTTCCCCGACGGCCGTTTCCTGCTGCACGCCGTGTTCACGCTCGCCGACGGCTCCACGCTCGACGGCCACGTCAGCTACTCCCCCGGCGACCCGGCCGACGTGGAGTCGCAGGAGCCGACCATCTGCTGCGACCGGGGCCAGGTCCCACTGTGGCACGGGATGATCGTCCCCGACGCCGCGTTCGTGGCGCGGATGATGGCGCTCCTCGGCCGCCCCCGCGAAGCCGTGTTCCCCGTCCGCTGGCGGGCGACGCTGCATCCGACGAGTCACGAGATCGTGGGCGAGGCCGCAGGGTTCCTCGTCTGGCGCGGCCGCCTCGACTCCGTCTGAATACCGATGCGCACGGAGTCGTGCCCGGAGCTCGAGCGCCACCGACGAACGCCCCGCCCCATCACGGAAGCCGCATCGGAACCAGTGCGTGGATGTCTGCGTTCTCCGGACGAGCCGAGCGCGTCGCCCTGCGCGGGTACACTCAACCGACCTGGATGTCCGGCGCATCGATCCTCGTCCACGCACTCGTCAAGCACCTCAACTTCGAGATGCGATGGGCGCAACTGCGCCACCTCCGCTGCACCGGCTGCCGGGCCACCTACTGGGCGCTGGTCGGGGAGCGCGTCAAGGTGCAGACGTCAGGGTTCCGATTCACGACCTCAGACTTCGACTTGCGGCGCCAAGCGGACGATCAGATGCGCAGTCGTTCCGCGCCCCTCGGGCGCGACCCCGGATTCGGGTTCGCCCCGTGCCCACACTGCAAGTGCCTGCCCGCGGCGAACGCCCGGTGGGCTTGGGGGCGCGCGATCCTCGCCGGGCTCGGCATCGGCGCCGTGCCTGCGGCCGTCGGCGCCATCTATGTCGGCGTCGTGCGCTTGCACGATCGCTCGGATCAGATCCGTTGGACTGCGGCGATCTGCACGGTGCTGGCGGTGGTTGCAGTCGTGATTTGGCTGGTCCACGCGCTGTTGCCATCGCTTCCGCGTTGGATCTCGCCCGGACGGTTCCCAACCGCCGACGAGGCGTCGTTCCATCGCTTGCTCGCACGCTGCGGGCCGGACGACGCGCCCGAGCGTGTCTGGTTCGCGTCCATTCCGGGGGAGTCGGAGCCCGCCGATGGCTGGACGCTCTTGCCTCCCGAGGACTGGACGAGCGACGGTCGCATTCACGCCCAGTCGCTCGAGACGCCCCCGCCCTTCATTCCTTGAACGTCACGACCGCCACCGGCGGGAAGCCGCGCGCGTACTGTTCCGGCGTGACGATCACTCGGACGGCGCGCTCGAACTCCAGGCGCGGGTCGGTCAGCGCGAGCTTCGCGTCGATGCGGGACAGTGCGGTCGCGATAGCGGTCGGCGCGTCGAGCACGGGTGCGGGCTCGACCCGCGGGGCGGGACCGGTCCGAGGCGTCTCCCCGGCACCGACGCCAGAACCGGCGTCGTCGGGCTTCGCGATGCCGTCGCCACGCGGGCGGCGGGGGCCGCCCCACATCATCTGGGGGAAGAGGAACGCGCGACCGGTTGCGTCGCCGAGCCGACCGATGATGTCGCGCTGCACGGCGAGCGTGGCGTCGATGCGCCGATCGGAGAGCGACTGGACCTCGGCGCGCTGCGCGTCGGTCAAATCGAGCTGACGCACCCAGTGGCCGACGAACTCCTCGCGGGCCGGGCCCTGCACCGACGACACGCGAATGGGCATGCCGTCGCGGCCGAGCGCCACGGCGCGCGCGAGCTCGGCGGCGGGGTCCGCGCCGAGCTCCTCGCGGAGTCCGACGATGATCGCCCGCAGCATGCGCATACGCGCCTGGAACACGGCCGTCGGAAGCGCGTCGGGCGTCGCCGCCTTCGCGTACTCCTCGGCGGCGGAACCCATTGCGGCGGCGGCGCGTGCGCGCGCCTCCGGCGGGGCCGACGGCGCGAGGGCCTCGACGAACCCCGGCGCCGAGCGTGCGATCACGACCGGGTGCATCGGCCAGTCCCACGGCTGGGCCGCGCCGGTCACCGCCGCGAGCTCCTTCGAGTTCGCAAGGAAGATCGACATCGAGTCGAGGAACGCCGGGTCGTCGGGGCGGAGCGCGAGCAGCTTGCACGCATTCACGCCGAGCTCGCGCCACGGGATCGTGTCGCCGGGCTTCGCAGGGGCGGCCGCCGCGGCGACGACGCCCGCCTGAGCCCGAAGCGCCGCGAGTTCCTCATCTCTCGCGACGAGGTCGCCGCGGAGGGCGTCCATCTCAAGTGCCTGCATCTCCAGGCGGAGCGTCAGATCGGTCGTCTCCGAGTCGGAGAGCAGGCGCTGCCCACCGTCCGGGGCCACCGTGAGCGTCGTCCGCTCGCGTAGCGTTCGAGTGGCGCCACCGCCCTTCGGCGTGAAGACGACCACGCCCGACATCACGCCCACCGTCACCGACCGGTCCGGCCGGCGCGCCACATGGAACAGCGTGCCGCGCACGTCCACCGTGCCGAGTTCCGTCTCGACGGTGAACGGCTTCCCCTTCACGACCTGGAAGACCGCGGCGCCGTCGTCGAGGCGCAAGCGCGAGCCGTCGGACCCCGCGGGGACGACGATCTTCGTGTCGGTGTCGGCGACGACGGTGCGGCCGTCACCCACGGTCCGGCGCTCGCCGCGCGACAGCGTGATCTCGCCCGCGTCGAGTACGGCGTCGATCGTGGGCGCGGACGGCGCGACGGCCCACCCGAGCCCGACACCTGCGACGAGCATCGCCGCCGCTGCGAGCGGCGCGCGGAGACGGACGAGAGCGCCGGGACGCGGCCCCGCCGCCGCGGCCGCCTCGCGGGCACGGATCGCCGCCCCGTGGTCGGCGGCGCGCGCCAGTGCGACGCGCCCGCCACCCGCCATCAACGCACGGAAACGCTCGGCGCGGGCCATGTCGGCCGCGCACGTGGCGCAGCCCGTCGCGTGCTCCCGAAGTCGGGACGCGTCGGCCGGCGGGAGCGTCCCGTCGATCAGTTCGTCCACTCTGTCGGCAAAGTCTCTGCAGATCACAACCAACCTCCACGCTCCAGAGCGCTGCCGAGGCGGCGCCGGAGCAATCCCCGCCCGCGGGCGAGGTGCGACTTCACGGTGTTCTCGTTCATCGAAAGCGTGCGGGCGATCTCCTCGACGGAGAGCCCCTGGACATGGAACAGGTCGAGCGCCACGCGGTACGGCTCCGGAAGGGCGCGCACGCCTTCGAGGAGGATCTTGCCGAGCTCGTCGCGCTCCAGGTCGCCGCCCGACGCCTCGGCGGGCCGGTCGGCCCCGCGGCGGTCATCCTGCTCCGCGACTGCGTCGTGCGCCCGCTGGGCCAGACGGTCCTGACGGCGGTCGCGGCGGATCTGGTCGAGCGCGGCGTTCTGGACCACGGTCGTCAGCCAGGCCGTCAGATCGATCTCGCCGTCCATGCGAGGCAGGTGCTTCCACGCCTGGACGAGCGCCACCTGCACGGCATCCTCGGCGATGGTCGAGTTGCCCGTCCGGCGGAGCGCGATCCCGAAGAGCCGCCGCCGGTGCAGGTGGACGATCTCTTCGAACGCGGCACCGTCGCCCGCGCGGAACGCCGCCACGAGGCCGCGGTCTCGGACGAGGTCCTCGGCGCGATCGATCACCACCCGGGGGACGTCGTCCGGCGGGTCGGGGTTGCGCACCCCCCTACGATAGCTCGCCCTGCGAGCCTCCCGTCCGGGAGACTCCCCCGCCATGACCTGGCAAGATGTCGGTTCGGTGGACGATCAGCAGCCCGGCACGGCCCGCCGCGTGGACGTTTCGGGGACCGCGGTCGCTCTCCTGCGCACCGAGGCCGGCTGGACCGCGCTCGTGGACCACTGCCCCCACGCGGGTGCCCCCCTCAGCGAGGGCGTGCTGCGCGACGGTTTCATCGTGTGCGCGTGGCACGGCTGGAAGTTCGACGTCGCGACGGGCGCGTGCCCGCTGTTCAAGAACGCGCCGTCGGCCCGCCCGGTGGAGGTCCGCGTCGAGGCGGGCCGGGTCCTCGTCGGAACCGCCTGCCGAGCGGACTGACGTCCACGAAATGGCCCGGCAGCCCCCGCGAAGGGACTGTCGGGCCATGCAGTCGTTCGAGCGGCTTACGCCTGCGCGGGGCGCTGCGGGATCGACTCGACAATCAGGTCGCGGGCGCCGACGGGCTCGCCGTCGATCTCGACGACGAACGAGTAGATGCCCGGCTTCTCGAGGGGCAGGTTGCGGAGCTGGATCGCACCGCTCGCCTGGCCGACGGCCGAGACCTTCATCTCGAGCGGGCCGAGGGGCTGGACGGCGTCGCCGCCGTCGGTGTTCTTGATGCGGACGCCGAGCTTGTGGTCGCCGGGGGTCGTCCACAGCTCGAAGGCGAGGAAGCACGTCTCGTGCATCGCCGGGAAACGGCCCACGAAGATGCGGTTGAACACGCCGATCAGGCAGTCCTTGCCCGCAGCCTTCGTGTGCGCGTCGCAGAGGACCAGGTATCCGAGCTTGTGCATCGACACGGGATGTCTCCTTGGCAGTTGGTCCGGGACGTTATCCCCGGGCTCGCCCGCCGGGTTGCATTTCCCGTGCCGCTCCGCCGTTCCTGGACGGGCGCAGGCCCCCGCCGCACCTTGGCCGGTTCCCCATGCACGACCACGCGGTGATCCACTACGGAGAGATCGGGACCAAGGGCGGGAACCGCTCCTGGTTCGAGGGCCGCCTCGCGACGAACGTCCAGCGACTGCTCGCGCCGGTCGCTCCGGTGAAGGTGCGCCGCGAGTCCGGCCGACTCACGTTTTCGATGGAGCACATCCCCGAGGAACTGCGGGAGGACCTGCTCCGCCTGATCGCCCTGCAACCGGGAATCGCGTGGGTCGCCGCCGCGACGCGCACCGCCCCGACGATCGAAGCGATGGCGAAGGTGACCGTCGAAGCCGCGAGGAAGGGCAAGGGCACGTTCCGCATCACGGCCCGACGCACGGAGAAGACGCTTCCGTTCGACAGCATGACGATGATGCGCGAGATCGGCGGTGCGGTGTGGCAGGCCACGGGCCGGACCGTGGACCTGCACGACCCCGCCGACGACTTCGCGGTCGAGGTGGACGGTCACGCCGGCTACGTCCACGCCGCTCGGTTCCAGGGTCCCGACGGACTGCCGGTCGGCACCGCCGGGAAGGTCGTCGCGCTGCTCTCGGGCGGCATCGACTCGCCCGTCGCCGCGTGGCGCGTGATGGTCCGCGGGTGCGACGTGAGCTGTCTGCACCTCTGGAATCGGAGCTTTTCCGGCGAGGGCGTCCGCGAGAAGGTCCTTGACCTCGGCCGCGCGCTCGCCCGCCATCAGGGCCGCATGCGGCTCGTGCTCATTCCGTTCGAGGACATCCAGCGGGAGATCGTCGCCGCCGCGCCCGCGGAACTGCGGATGCTCCTCTACCGCCGCGCGATGCTGCGCGTCGCGGCCGAGATGAAGCGCGCGTCGCACGCCACGGCGATCGTCGTCGGCGACGCCATCAGCCAGGTCGCGTCGCAGACGCTCGAGAACCTGGCGTCCGTCTACGACGCAGTCGAGCCGCCGATCCTCGGCCCCCTCCACGGATCGATCAAGCGCGACACGATCGACACGGCCCGCCGCATCGGCACGTACGAGATCTCCGTACGCCCCGGCGAAGATTGCTGCGGCCTCCTCGTCGCCCGCCACCCGCGCACGATCACCACGGTCGCCGAGGTCCGCGAGGCCGAGTCGAAGTACGACCTCGCCCCGCTCGTCCTCGCCGCCTGCGAGCGCCGCGAGGTCCACGACTTCCATCCGCTGGAGTCGGGGGAGGCGAGCGCCGAACCGGCCGCAGAGTCGCCAATCGCGTAATGGCACGAGTCGCGTAGCGACCGCGACGGCGACGTCGGATCAAGGCGAGCGGCGGCGCTGGACCTTTCCGCGCTTACGAGAAACGACGGGCGGCGCGGACGGCTGCGCGGACGACAACGCCTCCGGCCACCGCTGCACCTCGGCCTCGGTCGTCGGGTCCACGAACACGAGTCCGCCGGCACGCCGAAGCTGGTCGCGGTTCTTCCCGGTGAGCGCCGTCGCGACGTCGAGGAGGGCCTCGCGCCCCTTGCCGGGGAAGTGGGCCACGACCTCGGCGGGAAGCACCGCCTTCATACGATGCGCAATGCTGCTGCCTAGGCGAGCGCGGGTCGCGGACGGCAGCGACAGCTCGATGCCCTCCGCGCGGTACTGCACCCAGACGACGAGTGGCCCGCGCGGCTGGTGCGCCTTGGAACGAAGCGGCAGCATGGCCAGCACGCGCGACGACAGATCATCGAACGCCGCCAAACGGCCGACGGGATCCTCGTCGAAGTCCAGCGTTGCGTTGAATGCGGCCGCGAGTCCGGACGTCACGGCGCGAAGCGGCGGCAGCTTCCTCTGGAGTTGCGCCCGGAGTTCCGCCACCACCCGTCGCACGCTCACCGCCGACGCATCGTCGCAACCAACGACATCGAGCGAGCACTTGACCGTGTTGCCGCCGGGACGGACGTCTTCCTTCTCCGCGACGCAAGTCCCGGCGGCGAACTGCGCCACGTAGGCGACGTCGGGTTCCTCGGGGCGGAGCATCGGCACCGGGTCGTCGAAGTGCAGGAACAGGTACGAGTTGACTCCCGTGCTGTTCCCCGGCGTCTCGACGCGGTGTGCGGTGACGTACATCAGGCGACCCGCGCCACGCGACGCGGCCCCTGCCCGGTCCGTGTCGGTGAGGCGACGTCCACGTCCGTGTCGCCGGGCCGGATGGTCGCCCTCGCGATGACGATCTCTCGCAGCGCCGCCCGCTCGTCGCCTGTCAGGGCGTTGCCCGCGTCGTCCAGCTCGTCGAAGAACCGGGCCTCAGCCGGGTCCTCGCCGTCCGTCACCCCCGCGAACCACCGACTCGCGCGATGCGCGAGCAAGCGACGCTCGATCTCGAGGTAGCGCGCCAAGCCTGATGAGATCGCATCGGCGGTCATGACATGCTCCAGTCGTCGCGCGTGCCGGCGAGCGCCCGTTCGTAGTCGTTGAGATCCATCATCCGCTGCGGCTCGACCTGAACGTGGTGCGGCCGTCGCGTGGCGCGCACCGCCAGCGGATCCCCGATGCGGTCGTCGCCGATCTCCCAAAGCGGATCGTCTGCGGTGCCGCCGTACGCCTTCGGCAAGAGGTGGGGCAACAGGGAGTAGGGGTCCGTTGAAGCCGACATGCCCGCGCCGGGACGCACGCGGTCCTGCGCATCGGGGCGGACGTCGATCCCGATCCGGACACCGAGCATCTTCGGAAGTCTCCCAACTGCCGGTCGGTCGTCGTCTGCGAGCTTCATCGTCCGGAAGAGCCTGGTGGACATTGCGCAACAGATCGTACCGCGCGCGCAGGCGACCGGGAACGACGACCGGCGGCGCGAGGGCCCCGCGGCGTGCGCCGTCATCCTCAGATCCACTGGTCCAGGTTCGCCACGCACTCCGCGAACGGCACGATGTCAACGCCGCGCTCGTGCCACCGTCGGACGCCGACGCGCAGCCGGCGGCGACGGCGGCTGCGACGTGATGCACCGATGACGTGACGGCGCGAGCGTGTCGGCCATGGAGGCACCGATGAATCGCTGGCCGCTGCTGGCTTTGGTGGGGTGGGCGACTGCGGGCTGCGCGACGCGCGCCACGCCGATCGCGGAGACTCCGAACGACGTCCGAATCGAGATCGCGTTCGAGCGGGCCGACGGAACGCGGGTCGCGGCGCCGAGCGCGACCTGTCGCGCCGGTCAGCGCGCGAACGCGATGGCGGTCGAGCCGTACACGTACGTCAAGGACTACGAGGTCGAGGTCGGGCAGGAGTGCTTCATCGTCGACCCGGTCATCGAGACGTTGGATGAGGGTGTGTGGTTCGAGTGCGACGTCGCCGACGCGCCCGACGGTCGCGTGAAGCTCGCGTACAAGGTGAGGCGCGCGGCGCTGAAGCGCCCCATCGAGACGTTCACGACGACGCTCGGAGCGTTCACGAAGCCCGTCACGATCCAGATCCCGAAGCTCGTCACGGACGAGGTCGAGGGCACCGCCGACCTGGCGTTTGGAGTCGAATCGCGCGTGGTTCGCGTTCCGGTCGGCGCGGGCGCCGAGCCGGTGGTCGTTCTCGCGCGCGTCGTGCCGGTGAGCCCGGGCAAGACGCCGGCGGCCGAGTCGGCCCCGCAGTAGACGAGCGTCGGCTCACCGGCGGATCGCCGTCAGCACGTCCTTCGCGAGGCGGGCAACCTCCAGGTCGTCCGACGCTGCGAGGCGATCGAGGGACGGCGTCGCGGAGACGAGGACCTCGCGGTTGCCTCCGTCGCGTCGCGCGATCGGGAGCAGCGCGATGCACGCGCTCCGCCGCGCGTCGCGGTTCTGGTGGTCAAGGAACGCGACGATGCGCGTGATGCCGGGATCGCCGAAGGACGCCAGGAACTGAATCACCGCGATCTGCCCGGAGTTCTTGGGGTCGTCGGCGACCGCGAGCAGGGCGTCGCGCGCGACGGGCTCGTCGTTGGCGATGCGCGACAGAGCGCTGCACGCGGGCCACGCCACACCCTCGACTCCTGCGCGCGCCGCACGGACGAGCGACCCGCCAATTCGCGCGATGTCGGCATTCACGAGGTCGTTCGCGGCCAGCAGCGCAGCCCGCGCGACGCGCGGGTCGGACGACTCGATCCAGGCGGGCAGCCGCTCGACGATGCCCGGGGCGGTGCGCCGCCGCATGGCGAGCACGCGAGCGGCCCGAGCCGCGAGGACCAGGTCCTCGCCGTCGAGCAGGGGCGTCAGGAGCGCGGCGGGGTCCGGATCGGCGGGGCGAGGCAAGATGCTCGCCCCGCGGGCGCCCAGGATGTCGATCACGGACTCGGCGCAGTCGTCGAACGCGAGCATCGACACGAGGAGCGGCAGCGGCCGCGCGGCTTCCGGAATGGACGCAGCGATGGAGAGAACGCTGCGACGCTCCTCCGGTCCGACGCCCACCAGCGCGGGAAGGCGCGCCAGAAGCGCGTCGCGCGCCGCCGACGCCGTGTCCCACGCGGGGCCGCGATGGCCGGACAAGACGCGCAGCGCGGTCGCGCGGACGGCCTCGTCGGGATCGTCGAGCGCCCGCACCGTCGCATCGCGCACAGTTGCGTCGGCCGCCAACAGGTTCGCCATCGCGGCGAGCGCCGCCGCGCGCACCTCGGGCTCGGGACGGGCGCTTGCCGCCAGGAGCGGCCCGAGTCGATCCGGGCCCTTGCTCAGCAGGGGCACAGCCAGCGCGGCCGACTTGGGATCTCCCTCTCGCACCACCGCGTTCAGCACGAGGCGCAGCGGTTCGCCGACCATCGCGCCCTGATTGACGACGAGCGAAAACAGACCGAACCGCCGATCGGCGATGATCCGATGGTCCAGGAGCACGCGCGTCAGCGAGTCGGCGTCGGCGGTGAGACTCCCGCTCTGCGTACGTTGGATGATGTGCCACGCGGAGCCGCGCAGCTCGTCGTTGTCCGACGCCGCTGCCTCGAACAGCGCGGTCCCGACCTCCGCGCCGAGTGACTTCAGCAGTTGGGTGAACGCCATGGGGAACTTCGAACTGCGCCATACGGCGACCACCCGCTCGGCCGACGGTCGCGGGCCCTCTCCACGCGGGAGCATCGCCTCGGTCGCGGCGCCGACGACGCCCACGTCCGAATCACCGAGCAAGACGTACAGTTCGTCCGCGAACCGCCCGTGCTGCGTGCCGTGGCGGCCCAGCGCCTGGGCCGCGGCGCTCCGGCACTTCGCGTCGCCGTGTTTCACGAGCCGGATCGCGGCGGCCTGTACCGCGCCGGCGACCGGCGTCACGCGCGAGAGGAAGTGGGACACGGTCGCGCGCGTCTGCTCGTCCGAGGAATCGGCCGCCCGCACGAATGCGTCGGCCACGCGCTCGTCGTCCGGGCCGATCGCGACGAGTGCATACAGGAGCGCCGCCTGCTGCGGGCGCGGGACGGCGATCGACAGAAGATCCGGAAGCGCCGCCGCGGCCGGGGGCCCGATCCGACCGAGCGCAGTGACCGCCGCGAGCGGGACGCGCGGATCCGCATCATCGATGCACGCGACGAGCGCGTCCACGTGCGGCACGGCGGCGGCACCCATCGCGCCGAGTGCGGTCGCGGCGCTCGCGCGGACATCCGGCGCGGACGACCCGAGGAGCGCTGCGATGTCGCTCGCCAGTCCCGCCGCGCCCGTCGCGACGCGCTCCGTGACCTTCAGCGCCGCCCGCTGCTCCGCGGCGTCGTCCGATCGGAGACAGACCTGCAAGTGCGGCGCGACCGACGCAGGAACGACCTTCATCGCGCCGAGCAACGAGAGCAGGGCGATCCTGTCCCTCGCGGCGCGCGTCGTCGGAAGGCGGGCCGCGACGGACGGCGCGGCGTTGTCGCCCATCTTGCGCAGCACGCTGCCCGCGGCCTCGGGGTTGTCTCCTGCAATGAGTTCCTCGACCCACCAAGACGCGGGCTTGTCGGCGTATCTGGGCTCCGCGGGCTCGTCCGCCCGCGACGACGCGGCACAGGCGATCAGGACCAGGAATGCAGCGGCGGCGTGGCGCATGAAGTCTCCCTCGCCACATCGTAGCCGCCGCGGGCGGCCGCGGGTCGGTGAGACCGTGAACGCTGGCATGCAGGAGACTCAGGTCCCTCCGGTACACTGCGCCGCGGAGGACCCCCGATGACCTCGACCGCCGCCCCGTCGCGCACCGCAACCGACTTCCGAGTGAGCCGCTATCACGTCGATCTCACGACGCGCACGGTGCGCTTCGAGTCGGCTCCGTGCGAGGACCTCGAGGACGCGCTCGGCGGGATCGCGCGGGCGATGAAACTGCTTGAGGGGCGGCCGGTGGACGACGCGTACGACCCGCGCGCCACGCTGATCCTGAACCTCGGACTGCTCTCCGGGACGCAGTTCATGACGGGCCTGCGGACGTTCTTCCACGCCTACTCGCCGCTCAAGTCGTCGGACGCCGGGAAGCCGTCGGCGATGTGGACCGCGGGGTCGTGCAAGTTCGGGACGAAGTTGCGGCACCTCGGGATCGACGAGATCGTCTTCACGGGTCGTGCGGACCGGCCGACGCTGCTGCGGATCGTGCGCAACAGCGGCGAGAACGCCGGCGACGCAGTTGACGCGGCCACGGGCCCCGCGACGTTCCTCTTCGAAGACGGCGCGGACCTCGTCGGGCGCCGCGTGAACGACCGCATCCAGACGCTCCACCGCCGCTTCCCCGAGGCGCACTTCGCCGTGACGGGCCCCGCCGGCGACCACTGGGACGCCGTCCGGTACGCCGCGATCGCGTTGTCGTCGGAGAACCAGTTCGCCTCGGGCGACCCGAAGCCCCGCTGGTGCGGGCGCGGCGGCATCGGCGGCGTGATGGGTTCGAAGCACCTCGTGGCGATCGCGTGCGACGTGAAGGACCCGCCCGCGCAGTCGCAACCGGCCGCGCTGAAGACCATCAACACCGAGGTCGCGCGCGGCACGGGCAGCGCCCGGTTCCGCGAGAAGAAGACCGGCGGCGGCGGCGGTACGTGGGCGAACTACGAGGCGCTCGGCCCCATCCACGCCGTGCCCGAGTTCAACTTCATGCCCACCGGCACCGAGGTGTCGAAGCCGCTGTGGCGGCCCGAAGTCGAGAAGGGCGACCACGTCGTGAAGGACGAAGCGTGCTACCGCTGCGGCATCCGCTGCCACAAGAACGTCTACGACAAGAAACCCGACGGCAAGCCCGGCCGCTACCGCGCGAAGCTCGACTACGAACCGCTCAACCTGCTCGCGTCAAACATCGGCGTGTTCGACATCGACCCCGCCTGCGATCTCGTCGAACTCGTGGACGAGATGGGCATGGACTCGATCAGTTGCGGCGTGACGCTCTCATACGCGATGGAGTTCAACCGTCGCAACGCTGCCGCGGGGCGCACGGTCGCGGGCGGACTCGCCTACGGCGACGTCGCCGCAGCGGAGCACGCGATCATCGCGATCGCGGAGGGCCGGCTGCCGGAGCTCGGGCAGGGGACGAAGCGTCTGGCAGTCGCCACCGGCGAAGCCGCCTACGCGATGCAGAGCAAGGGAATGGAGTATCCCGCGTATCTGCCGCAGACGAACCCCGGATACCCGTTCGCCCTCGCGGGCGGCCACATGTCGATGCGCACGTACCTGCTGCTCGTCTACGAGAAGGAGACGGGCATGGACTACTGGGTGGACGCGATCACGCGCCGCGGGCCCACGATGCTGCGCGACGACGTGCTCGGCATCTGCAAGTTCTGCGGATTGAAGGACGACGTCGTGATCGAGGGCATCCGCGGGTTGACGGGGCTCGCAGTCACCGCCGAGGAACTCCAGCGCGTCGTGCGGCGCACGCACCTGCGCGGCTGGCGCATCGAGCGCCGCCAGGGATACGTCGCGACCGACTACGCGATGCCCGACGACGTCCATCTGCCGCACCCGGCGACGGAGCTTCCGTACTTCAACACGAAGGAGTTCTTCGGCGCGCTGCGCGACCGCGTGGTCGCGGCGTTCGACCGGATGGCGGCGGAGGAAGGGCTCGCGATCTGAGCCAACGCGTCAAGTGGAAGGCTCGCGATCTGACCGATCGCGTCAATCAGCGAGGCCGAGAGCCTTGCGGATCTTGCCGCCCATCTTGAGCAGGCGGCGGACCTCCGGGCCGGGCATCGACGAGAACTGCTTGCAGAGGCCGAGCGAGTCGCGCAGGAACAACTGCATGTCCTCAAGGCGACGGCGTGTGTGCTCGTCGCACTCGGGATCGTTGTCGGCGCGAAGGAGCGCGTCTCGCAGCGTCGCGACGGCGGGTTCGACCTCGCGGCGGCGGCGTTCCTCCAAGATGGCGCGGAACATCTCCCAGACGTCGGGCAGGCACTCGTAGCGGAGCGATCCGGCGTTCCGCGCGGCGAGTTGCACCACACCCATCGCGCGAAGCGCGTCGAGCCCGACCTGGGTGTCGTCGGCCCCCTTGGCGAGCGCATCGGCGATCGCACCGATGTCCATCGGCACCTTCGAGACGTACAGCAGTGCGTGCACCTCGGCCGTGGTGCGATCGACGCCCCAGCGGTCGGCGAGTTCGCCCCAGTCGCGGATGAACTTGCGCGAGGTCGGCGAGAGCTTGGTCATGCGCGTGGCATCCATGCGGTGGTTGGAGAGCGCTGCGTCGGCCATGCAGTCTAGATCGGAACGGTCGCTGATCGCTCTGTAGAGACGGCCGACTACAGACGGAGCTTCCGGTGGACGATCGTGACGTCGCCGTCCTGGTGCGGTGCGGCATCGGACGGACGCGAGCGCAGGATCTCGTCGGCCCCGCGCGGCAGGCCGGACGACTGGTCCGAGACGTACAGATCGAGCGGCCTCTCGTCGGCGATGTCGATGTCGATCTCGACACCCTCGGGCGGCGTGGTCAGGCAGTGGATCACGAACGGACCGTCGGTGCCGACGCGGATCGACTCGGGGGGAACCACCGTGCCTCCGATGGTCACCCGCCGAATGCGCGCCTTCGGATCGATCGCAAGCGTCGTGACAGGCGCACCCCGGCGGGACGTCAGACGGAACCGAACGCGGCGGCTCTGGGCGACTGCGCGAATCTGGAGGTCGTCGAGCGCCGGCCCGGGCAGATCCACGAACGGAGCCTCCGCGGCCCACCCACGCACGTTCTCATAGGGGACGATCCGCGCAGTCTCGTCCTCGAACGCATGTGCGGCGAGCATCGCCGGCGGCATCGGTCCGTCCAGCCGGACGATCCAATGCGCGTGGTGATCCGCGGCGTCGCGCGACCACGCGACGTTCATCCGCCGAGGAAGCTCTGGAGTCCAGGGCGCCGCGACGAACGTGGCGACGACCCCGCTGGCCGTGAGCACCAGGCCGGCGGCGGCGATCATCCACCGCCGACCACCGCCGGCCGCGACTGCGGGCAGGAGCACGACCGACGCGAGTACGTACGGAATCGCTGGAACCGCGAGCCACCCGAGACCGAGGGCATCCGTGACGAGCGGCACGAACGGGAACCAGAGGACGCACCCAACCGCCAGCGGGACGATCGTGGCTGCGTGGACCCCGGGATCACTGGTTCCCGGCATCCCGGCGGGAGCGCGCGGACGGAACGCCAGCAACGCGCCCGTCGCACCCGCCGCGAAAGCCGGAACGAGCAGGAGCCACGCAGCCTCCGGCAGGAGCAGCGCAACCGCGACCCCACCCCCGCCGATCAAAAACCACGCGCCCGACCAGAGCCCGAGCGCCCCGGCACGGCGCGCCGAGAGCACGCCGACCGCGCCGACCACGAGGAGTCCGGCGCCCGCGGCCGCAGCGAGGGGCCCACTCGACGACGCGACGAACGCGCCCGGCACCGCGGACGTCGCGTGGAACGCCCAGCCGAGTCCGGCGACGAGCCCCGTCGTCGCCGCGAGGGTCGCGAGCGCGGCCGTCAAACCCCATGTGATCACTGCACCGCGAAGCTCCCCGCGACGCACGCGGGCAGCGATCCCAAGCATCACGGAGAGGAACGCCGCCAGCGCCAGCGGCAACGTCCAGGCGATCGGCCAGCGCACCGTCGCGAGCCCGAGCACGTCGAACCACGAGACCTCGCGGGCGTCCACGGCCGGAACCGACGCCAACTCGGCCGCCGCAAGTCCGCGCACCGCAGCCAGCGCGTTGTCGCCATGATGCTGCAACGTCCGCAGGTCCACGTTCGCGACCGAGTCGAGCGGCGTGTGGTAGTGCTGCACGCGACCGACGCACGCGAAGTTCAGCCCCGGGACGTCGAGCCGACGGAACACGGTCAGGTCCGTGTCGTTCGGCATCCGCCGATAGACGGATGCGAAGAGCGACGACGAGAGCACGCGACGTGCGCCGCCCGTCCAAGCGGGAACCGTCGCGGCCGTGCCCGGACCGGTCTCGAACATCAAGCTCGGCCCCGACGTTCCACGCGCCTCGATGTTCACGACCGCCGCGATGTCGTCCACGCCGTGTGCCTTGACGTGCCCCCTGGCGCCGAGAAGGCCCGCCTCCTCGCCGTCGGTGATGAGCAGGAGCACGTCGCGACGGAGCGCGGACCCGGCGCGGATCGCACGCGCGGACTCGATCACGGTCGCGACACCGATGCCGTCGTCGGACGCACCGGGACCAGCGGGAACCGAGTCGTAGTGCGCCGCGAGCACGATCGCCGGCCCGGGCTCCGCGCCCGGGATGCGCGCGACGACGTTCTCGACCCACGCGCTCACGTTCTCGTTCGGCGCGACGACGAAGTGACGTTCCACCGTCGGCGCAAGTCCGATCCCCCGAAGCTGCGCAACGATCCGGTCGCGCACGACGCGGTTCGCCTCGCTCCCGACGGGGTGCGGCACTCCTTCGCTGAGCAGATCCCGGAGAACCGCCTCGCCACGCGCGGCCGAGAACGCCTCGGTCGGGGCGTCGATGCCGAGCGCCGCGATCGGCCGCGTCGCGACGAGCGATGCGAGGTACGCCCCGACGACGACAGCGAACGCGAGGAACAGGCCGAACCCCGATCCGCGTGTCGGCGCCGCCGCCGCCGGCCCTCGCCCGATCGTGTCGTCCCCCTCGATCATGTGATCCTGCGAACGAAACCGGCGGCTGAGAGTTCAGCGGCCCCGGCGTTCGACGCGAGAGCTTCCCGCAACGCGACGACCGCCGGACGATCCCACCGCGCCTCCGGCACCGCGAGGTCGTACTCCTCTTCGCGCACGAAGACGAACCCGAGCCCGTGCGACGCCGCGAGCACGTCGAGCGTCATTCCCCAGTCGGCACGGCCCTGCGCCACCGCAGCAGCAACGGCGTGATGACTCCGCGCCTGGTGCAGATGGCCGTCCGGTCGCGCGCCGCCGAGCAGGCCGTCGATGAGCATCCGCGTGCCACTGCCCGCGTTGCGGTTCACCATTCGAACGCCGTCGCGCTTCGCCGCCGCGACGAACGCATCCAGCGCGCACCCCTCGAATCGAGGATCGCCGCGCCGGAACACGAGGCCCTGGCGCCGCGACCAGCCCTTCACAAGGCGCACGCCCGGCGGCAGGAAAGCGACGTTGTAGACCCCGGTCGCGGCGTCGAGCAGATGCGTGCCGGCGACGTCACCTTCGCCGCGGGCCAGAGCGTTCAGGCCTCCCTGAGAACCGACGGAGATCGCCTTCACGACGAACCCGCGTGCGGCCACGAGTCCGAGCAGTCGGTCCAAACCGACGCAGTGGCTGCCGATCGACACCAGATCCGCCGGGCGCACGCCGCGACCGAGAAGTCGCACCGTGAGCGCTGTGCCCTCGGCGACGTACTCTGCGTCCTGGGGAATGCGCACGAAGCCGTCGGCCCGCGAGAACGCGGACACGCTCCCCGACCCAGCGCCGATCGGGTACGCGGCAAGCCCCCTCGCGCCGGGCACGAGGTTGACGAGTTGGTAGTCCGTGCGGCCCACCGCCGAAGTCATGCGGAGCGGCGCCACCGCGGCGACCGTGGACTCGGTGTCGTCCGCGCGGCCGCCGAGACGTCGCAGCATGGGCGCCACGAACTCGTGGAACGTGAAGATGGCCGACGTCGGGAAGCCCGGCAGGATCACGATCGGAACACGTCCGACGACCGCCATGCAGATGGGCTTGCCCGGCTTGAGCGCGACGCCGTGCACCACGATCCCAGGCGACCCTGCGATCTCGGCGGCGAGCTCGGCAACCACGCGGTAGTTCAGGTCGCCCGCACCCTTCGACGTGCCGCCGGAGAGCAGGATCACGTCTGCGTCGGCATCTGCATCTGCGCCCGCGCCGACTCCCGACCGCACGACCAGCGCCCGCACGTCGGCGGCGAGGAGCGCCGCGTCGTCGGGGCGGATACCGCACTCGATCGCGACTCCGCCGGCTTCCGTCACCGCGTCGGCGAGTATCCGCTGATTGGAGTCGTAGATCTGGCCCGGCTCGAGCGACGCACCCGGTGCCCGGATCTCGTCGCCCGTCGAGAGGATCGCCACGCGTGGCCTGGCGAACACCTCCACGCTCGCCGCGCCGATCGCAGCGAGCATCCCGGTCTCCCGCGACGTGAGGAGCGTGCCGCGCCGCAGCACGATCTCGCCGCGACCGAGATCGCTGCCCGCGAAGCTCACGTGGGCACCAGGGGCCACTGCGTGGACGAGGAACACGACGTCGTCGTGACCGGACGCATCCGGCCGCGTGTACTCGATCATCACCACCGCGTCGGCTCCGCGCGGCAGCACGCCGCCGGTCGCCACCGGCACAGCGGTTCGCGCAGGAACGGTGAACCCCGTGGGCGGCGCGGACCCGGCGGCGAGTCGGACCGGCGACAGCGCGAGCCGGACCGGAGCGAGTTCCTCGGCGCCGAATGTGTCGGACGCGCGCACGGCGAAGCCATCCACGTCGCTCCGGTCGAACGCAGGCACGTCCACGCCGGATCGAACGTCGGCCGCGAGCACGCGTCCGAGGGCCGCTGCGAGCGCCACTGACTCGACGCGCGGCACGACGTGTATGCACGCTGCTTCGAACCGGGATCGGGCCGTACGCTCGTCCACCACGTCGAGGAACTGCTCCTGCCTCACGCGTCGCGCTCCGCGAGTGGGTCGTAGAAGAACACTTCGACTTCGGTTCCCGCCGCGTAGCCCTCCGACCCGGCGGGGACCACGACGAAGCCGGCGGCGCGCGTCGTGGACGACAGCACCGACGCGCCTGCGACGGCGAGGGGTGAGGCGCCGCCCGGGCCGACCGTGACGCGGCAGTAATCGGTGCGGCCGATCTGCGACGAGAGCGGACCGGCGAGACGGACGCGACGCGACGGATAGGGCCACGCCACCGGCATCCCCGCCAGCCGCCGGATGGCCGGCCCCGCGAAGAAGTCGTAGGCGGCGAGACACGACACCGGGTTCCCGGGGAGCAGGAAGATGCGCGTGCGCCCGACCGTGCCGATGCCCGTCGGCGACGACGGACGCATCGCGACGCCGTGGACGTCGAGTCGTCCCACTTCGCGCACGAGGTTCGGGAGGTGGTCCTCGCGCCCGACGGAAGTCCCGCCCGCGGCGACGATCACGTCCGCGCCGGGCGCGGTGATCGCGTCGCGGATCGCATCGGCGTCGTCTCGGAGTCGCAGCGCGGCCTCGACCGTGCCGCCGTCGCACTCGACGAGCGCCCGCAGCATCGGCGTGTTGCTGTCCACGATCTGCGAGCCCTGCGGACGCTCTCCGGGCGCGACGAGTTCGTTGCCGGAAACCAGGATGCGCACCCGCGGCGACGCGACCACGGGCGCCACGCCGAATCCGATGCTCGCGAGCAGTCCGAGATCCTGCGGCCGGAGGCGACGACCTGCGTTCATCACGGCGATCCCTGCGCGCACGTCTTCCCCGCGACGGCCCACGTTCTTCCACGGCGTCACCGGCGTGTCGATGAACACGTCGTTCCCGCTCTCGCGGGCCTGCTCGGCGGGCACGACCGCGTCGGCGAGGCGCGGCATCGGCGCGCCGGTCATGATCCGCACCGCGCGGAGGGGCCCCGCCTCCACCCGCGAGACGTCACACCCGGGCATCGACTCGCCGTTCAGTCCCAGCTTCACCGGGTCGTAGGGAGTCGCGCCGAACGTGGCGGATGCGTCCACCGCGTACCCGTCCATCGCCGAGCGGTCGAACGACGGGACATCCACCTGGCTGACGACGTCGCGCGCCAGGACACGCCCGGCGGCGCGCTCGAGCGGAACGTCTTCCGCGTGACGTGGCGACAGTCCGTCGAGAGCGACCTCGAGCGCCCGGGCCACGCTGACCCGCTCGCGGAAGCCACGCATACGCACGTCGCGTGGATCGGAGGTCATCAGCCGCCCTCCGCAGCTCCGACGAGGCGAAGCGAGTCGCCATCCGCCAGCGCCACGTCCAGCGCACCGTCGCGCGGCGCCTCGGTGCCATTCACCGAAAGCACGAGATAGGGCCAGATCCGGCCGTCCGGGCCGAGCGTGCGGACGCGCATCGCCGGATGCGCGAGGAAGAGCGACGCGAGGGCTTCGCGCACGGTGGAGCCCGTCACGGGAACGACTTCGGCGTCGCCGGTGTAACGACGCAGCACCTCTGGAACGTGGAGCGGGACGGGCATGACAACGTCGATCCTACGGTGCGCGGCGCGGGACACTCGCCAGTCCTCGACGCGCGGCCGGGGAAGTCCCGAACTCGGCGGGGACCAGGACTACTTCAGGCCCTCCCCGAGCACCCGGCCCTCGCTCCCGGAAGGCTGAGCGATCCCGAGCAGTTCGCTCAACGTCGGTGCGATGTCGAGCGTGGACGCGCGTTCGCGGACCCGTCCGGCCTTCACGCCGAATCCGCAGAAGACCACCGGCACCTTCGTGTCGTACGTGAACACCGAACCGTGTGTGGCGCCGTCGCGGCCGCGCGCGGGCGACCAGAACGGATCGGCCACGATGATCACGTCGCCCGAGATGCGCCGGTGGAACCCGCGCGACACGAGCTTCGCCTCGGGCACGTCGGGCAACCTCCCATTGAGGATCTGTGAGCGGGTCCAGCACGCGTAGACGCCTTCGAACTGCTCGCATGCGCGGGCGGCAACGTCTTCGACCCGCTCCGCCGTCACGGTCGGGTGGCGCAGGATCGCTTCGCGGTTCAGGTAGACC
The DNA here is from genome assembly GCA_021414065.1 of Planctomycetota bacterium. GTDB lineage: Bacteria > Planctomycetota > JAJSAM01 > JAJSAM01 > JAJVHW01 > JAIOPE01. Next base: position 34,038 of record JAIOPE010000015.1, on the reverse strand, counting down.
TGATGTTCAACGTGCGACAGCACCCAGTCGTCGGCGCCGAAGGCGAGATCGAGCGCCTTCTCGGCGGCGTCGCGCTGCGGAGACACGCCGATGCCGCCGTCGTCGTCGGGTTGCACGCCCGACGGGAGGCCCACCTTCCTCGACTTGAGAGGGTTCGGTGCGACGCCGTGATCCGCAGAGAGCACAACGACACAGTCGGCGAGTCCGACCTTCTCGTCGAGGCCGCGAAAGAACTCCGACAGCGCGCGATCCGTGCGGACCGAGATGTCGAGCACCTGCGCGCTGTCCGGGCCGTAGGCGTGGCCCACGTAGTCGTTCGTCGAGAGGTTGATCGTGAGCAGGTCCGGAATGTTGTCGCGCCCCAACTGCTCGGCATCGACGCAGCGGAGCGCCGTGCGCAGGACCCAGTCAGTCGCGAACGGCGTGCGCGCCCAGTTCTTGTAGAACGCCTGCGCCTCCTTGCCTTCGCCCCCCTTCGAAACGGGCTTGCCCTGGTCGAGCGTCATCGAGAACGCCTCGGGGCGCGGATCGCCCGGGGGAACCCAGAGCCGGGCGAGCGCCTGCGGCCCGCCGCCGAACTCCCACTTGGCCCCGAACGACTGGTCCGGGCCCCGCGCCTTGTTCCACTCTCGGATCCACTCGGGCGCCTTGTCGTCGCCCTTGTACCAGTCACTCGTCTCCCACTTGCCGCGGACGTCGTCGAACCAGAACACGCCGTCGGCGAGGTGCCCCGCCATGAGCACCGCCGCGCGGTCCTTCAGGCCGAAGCTCCACGTCTTCGCCTGCCCGCCGGTCGCGGTCTCCAACTCGTCGCCCACCGTGGTGACTCGCAGCGTCTCCGGAGTGGTCTTCCCTTCGGCCGCGCCATCCGAGGGCGTGCCCTCGACGCAGTAGCGCACGCGCTTCAGCGCGCGGTCGTACCACTGGTTCCCCACGATGCCCGAGACGTGCGGCGCTGCGCCGGTGAGGAGGACGGAGTGGCCCGGTCCGGTGTAGGTCGGGTAGTGGTCGTGGTGTGCGTCGGTGAACCACGCACCGGTCTCGGTCAGGTACCGGAACCCGCCCGGCTTGCCGTCGGACTTCGGCGGCAGGTAGAGATCGTCGAAGCGCGTCAGGTAGTCCGCGCGGAACTGATCGATGGAGAGCAGCACGACGAGCTTCGGGCGCCGCGACTCATTCGCCTGCGCGTTGGCCTCGACGACGGCCGCGCCGTCCGCCCCGCAGGCGCAGAGCCCCGTCGCGGACAGCGCAAGGGCGGCAACTCCCATGAGCGACGTGTTCTTCATCATGACGATGTCTCTCCGGATCGGACGACGCGGACCTTCACGCCAGGCGGCATCGCGGGCTCCGCGGGAGCCGCAGCTACGACCGCCAGATCTTCCCGCGCTCGCAGCGCCGCCGCCAGCGCCGTCGCTCCCACTTCGTCGAGCGAGGCGAGCGCCTCGTCGAGCAGGAGGAGTCTCGGTTCGGTGACGAGCGCGCGCGCAAGTGCCACGCGCTGCACTTCGCCGTCGGAGAGTCCGACGCGCGTACGTGCCGCGAGGGACTCGGCGCCCATCTCGGCGAGTGCGGCCATCGCCCGGACGCGACGCGCCGCCCGGGGCACGCCACGCGCGGCGAGCGGCAACTCCACGTTCCACAGCACCGTGCCGCGCAGCAGATAGGGACGCGCAGCGACGAACGCGGTGTCGGCGGCGGCCGTCGGCAGATCCACGGTTCCCCCAACGAGCGGGTCGGCGACTGCGATGCGTGCGAGCACCCGCAACAACGTGGACTTCCCCGTTCCGTTCCGACCGACGACGACCACGCGCTCGCCGGGCGCGATCCGGAGTTCCGGCAGCCGAACGGTCCGTCCGTCGTCGAAGCGCACGCTCGCGGAACTCACGACGGCGACGATCATCGGGCTGCGCTCCGTCCTCGCGAAGACCATGCGAGGAGCACGTTCACCACGACCGCCACCGCGAGCAGCACGCAACCGAGGTGCACCGCGCGGTCGAAGTCGCCGCGGGACGTCTCGAGGGCGATCGCCGTGGTCAGCGTTCGCGTGCTGCCCTTCAGGTTGCCTCCGACGAGCAACGCCACGCCCAGCTCCGTCACGCAGCGCGCGAACGCCGCGAGGATCGCCGTCACGACGCCGGGACCGGCCTCCCGCACCGTGAGCAGCATGCGTCGCACGCCGGTCACGCCGAGTCCGCGGAGTGTCTCCTCGAAACGCGGGTCGAGTCCGCGCACGGCCGACGCGCCGAGCGCGACGACCAACGGGAACGCGAGCATCACCTCGCCCGCCACGATCGCAGACGGCGTGTAGAGCAACTCAAGCGAGCCGAGCGGCCCGTGGCGCGAGACCATGCCGTAGACGACCAGCCCCGCGAGCACCGTCGGGAACGCCATCGCCGTCCGCGCAGCCACGAGCGCCACGTCGGCCGCGCGTGAGCGGGACAGCCCGAGAGCGACGGCGAGAGGCAACGCTGGAATCGTCGCGAAGACGACCGACGCGACCGAGATGGCGAGTGTGAGGCCGGTCGCTTCGGCGACGTCGTTCACTGGTCTTTCGCGGGAGGCGTGAGGCGCAACGAGTTGAAGAGCGTGTTCCCGTTCACCTGGAACGCCTCGATGCGCTTGGCGGTCTCGGGCGTGAGCAGCCAGGCCGCGAGATCGTCCGCCTGCTTCTTCACGTGCGTGTGCTTCGCAACGTTCAGGCGGACCACCGAGTAGACGTTGCGCAGCTCCGGCGTCGCCGCCAGCAGCGACGTGAGGCGTAGCGCGCCCTTGTAGCCGTATCGGGTTCCCTGGTCGCACAGCACATACGCGTCGGTCTCGTCGGCGATGCGAAGCGTCGGTCCCATGCCCTGCCCAGCTTCTCGATACCCGGCCCACGTCGGGCGCCCGCCGGCCTTCTCCCAGAGCGACTTTTCGCGACGGTGCGTGCCCGAGTCGTCGCCACGGGAGACGAACTTCGCATCTGCGGCGGCGATCCGTTTCAGCGCCTCGGGCGCCGACTTCACGCCCTTGACCTGCGCCGGGTCCGACGCGGGGCCGAGGATCTCGAACGAGTTCCACAGGAACTCGGTGCGCCCCACGCCGTCGCCGGAAGCGATGAACTCCTCCTCGCCCTTCTTGTCGTGGACGAGCAGAAGGTCGGCGTTGCCGTCCTTTGCAGACTTGAACGCCGCGCCGGTGCCGAGCGCGATCACGTCCACGACGTCGCCCGTGGCCCGCTCCCACTCGGGCAGGATCGCGGCGAGCAGGCCGCTGTCCTGGACCGAGGTCGTGGTGACGAGTCGCACGTGAACGGCGACATGCGGCGCGGGAGCCGGGGCGGGCGGCGCCACGGGGCGACTTGGCGCCGGGTCGGCGCCGCAGGCGCTCGCGAGCACGGCGAGGGACGCGACAAGGGCGAACGCGACGAGTCGATGGGTGATCATCACCGGAATGCTATCGAGCGGTTCGGCGACGGCACATCACTTCTACGCGACGATGCGCTCGGCCAGGTCGCTCGCATCTTCGACGACGATCTGCTCCGGCGTCAGCCGATCGAGCATCGCGAGGTCGAAGGTGCGGTTGGTCTCCGTGACGAGATCACGGAGGCGGTCGAGCTTCGCTCCGAGCAACTCGGACTTCGCCGCGCGCGACAGGTCCGGAAGGAACGCGAGGTGCAGCAGCACGAGGCCCGACACCATGCGATCGGCACCGAGCATCGGAAGGATCGCGATCCGGTGGCCGTCGCCCCGCCCGACGCCGAGGAACAGCCGCCGGTCGGACACGACCTGTCGCTTCGTGCCGGCAAGCGGCGCGCCCTGTTCCGCGCGCGACTTCATCGACGCCGCGACGCCCCGGCGGTCCACGACGCGAAGCGTCGTCTCGTGGCCCGGCGAACCGTCGGCGCGAAGACCGGCAACGACGTATCGCGTGAGCCCTGCGACCTCGCGCACGGCCGGCTGGATGCGGCGGATCTCCAGCAGATCCACGGGCGCCAGTGCGTCTTGGTCCACCCCCGCAACGGCGAGCGCGTCGGCGACGAGGCCCCGCATCGCCTCCTCGGGCCGAGACGTGCCCACCGTGACGATCTTCGCCTGATGCTTGATCGCATCCACGGGGCGCGCGCACTCGTCCAGCGCCCGACCGAGCACGTTGACGAGACCAGCCAGTACGTCTCCGTCGAGCGCCCCGGCGAACGCCAGCGTCTCCGGAGTGTCGACGGCGACGCCCGTCGCCAGGTCGAGCAGCGACGAGAGCCGCACAGCGGTCACGGGGTGCATCGACGACGTGAACCGGTCCTGCTGGAGACGGTCGAGGAACTCGCGGCGCGACGGCGCGAGCGTCGTCGGAAGTTCGCCGCGGGCGCGATCGTCGCCGATCGCCTCGACCACCTGGGCGCGGACGCCGGAGAGGAACCGCGCGTTCTCGTCGATGGCGCGCGCCGCGTGGTAGCCGAAGAGGTGCCCACCGAGCGCGCAGAGCACCATCGACGCCAGCGGCGGCGCCGCCGGAACGCTGATGACGGCCGCGGCGTACGGGTCGAACCGACGGTCGCCCTCGGGCGCGAAGACGATCGGCACTGCCTTGTGCGCCTTGAAGATCGCGACGTCCTTCACGACGTCGTTCAGCACCGACTCCGGGTTGCCCGCGGCGAGCACGATCACCAGCGGCTCGCTCGACAGATCGATGTGCTTCTTGTTCTCGACCGTATCGACCGCGATCGATTTGTAGCAGAGCTCCGAGAGCTTGATCCGGACCTCTTCCCCCGCGACCTGGTTCGGCCCGCTGGCGACGACCGCCCAGTGCTGGCGCGTCGGGGCGAGTTCCGCGGCGGCGCGGCGGATCGTGTCTTCGACGTCGAACATCCGCTGCATCAGCGCGGGCAGATTCTCGAGCGCCGCGACCTCACGGTCGAGGTCGGACGCAGTGATCACGCCGAATGCGTCGGCGAGCGCCAGCGAGACGAGCGCGCCCGCGGTGAGTTGCGAGTAGAAGGCCTTCGTGGACGCGACCGACATCTCGACGTCGCGGCCGTCGGACGTGTAGACGACGCCATCGGCCCGGTAGGTGATGTCGGAGTTGCGGCGGTTCACGATGGCGATCACGACCGCGCCGCGGCGGCGCGCGAGGTCCACCGCGCGGTTCGTGTCTGCCGTGGAACCGGACTGGGTGACGGCGATCACGAGCGTGTGCGAGAGGTCGTCGCGCAGGTGGAAACCCGAGAGTTCCGTCGCCGGGAGCGCGTGGATGCGGATCGGCGTGCCCGCCGCGGCGCGGCGGAAGAACTCCGAGATGCCCATGCCGGCGACGGCCGCGGTGCCCTGTCCGACGACGAGGATCTCCTTCACCTTGCCCGACGCGACGTGTGCGCGAACGCGGTCCGAGAGGATGCGCGGCGAGACGCGGCGCAGACCGTCGGCGCCCGTGATCACGCGGCCCCAGAGCGTGCGCGTAACGGATCGCGTGGACTGGGTGATCTCCTTGCGGAAGAAGTGGTCGAAGTCGCCGCGGTCCACGTCGCGCGTGGTGATCTCGGCCGTGCGGATCTCCTTCGCCTCGACAGCGAGAGCGGGTCCGTCGAAGCCGCGGCGCACGAGCCCGGACTCGCCGAGCGCGCCGTCGGCCGAGATGACGACGATCTGGCCGCGGGTGGACGGGTCGCCCGCGATGCGGTCCTTCTCGCCGTCGAGCTTCAGGTACTTCGGCGTCTCCTCGACGACGCCGTAGACCTCCGACGACGCCATGAACCCGGCATCCGACGCGCCGATGTACAGCGATTGGCCGCTCCCGCGGAGCGACAGGAACACGCGGCCTGGCGCGAGATCCGTGACCATGCCGATCGCACACGATCCGTGGAACGACTGCACGGCGAGGCGGAACGCGTCCTCGATGCCGTGCCCCGCAGCGACCTGCCGGTCGATCTCGAGCGCCACGACCTTCGTGTCCGTGGTGATGCGCGGTGAGACCGCGAGCGACGACTCGCGCTCGTAGCGGTCGCGCAGGTCGATGTGGTTGTCCACGTCGCCGTTCATCACCACGAAGATGCGCCCCGTGCGAACCGACGCGGCGCTTGCGCCGCCGGCGTCGCGGTGCGTTCCGTTGTCCACCGGGTGGCAGTTCGGCACGCTGATGACGCCGCTCGACGCCCACCGCGTGTGGCCGAGCACGACTGCGAGAGAGCCGTCCACCGACAACGCCGCGCGCAGCGCGGTGTCGCCGCGGATCTGGCGTCGCAGTTCCGCTACGTTGTCGCCAAGTCGCCCCACTTCCGCCGCCACCTTGTAGACGAACGTCACACAGGGCGTGGTCCCCGCGGAGACCGCAACCGACATCGCGGCGAGGTCGGGCAGCAGCGTGCGACGCTCGAGGTCCGACGCGATGCCGAGACCGTCGGATCGGCGACGGAACGAGGCGAGCCCGCCGGCGTCTTTGAACGAGACCTGCACGGCCAGACCGGCCGAGTCGCGGCCGCGGATCTCGATGCGATCGATGCAACGGAGCACCGCCGTCACATTGCGCAGGTCGGCGACGAGCTTCGGCGTGGGAGCGTCTTCGCCGCAGAGGGCGATCGCTTCGTCGGCCTGCGGAACGGCCTCGCGCTCCACCTGCCACGCGATGTCGCGCACGCGGAGCAGTCGCGCTGAGAACACCTCGACTTCCGCGTCGGCCAGATCCGCGGCGGCGAGTTGCAGTCGGGCGTCCTCGAGATCGGCGAAGCCGCGCAGGCGCGCCGCCAGTTCCACCACGCTCGCCCGCCACGCGCCGTCGGTCGCCAGTTGCGGGAACGCCGCGCCGCGCTTCAGACTCCGGGCCCACGCGGCAAGTCGGTCGAGTCGTTCGTCGCCGCCCGCGTACGACGCCCGAAGGGACTCGGAGATCGCACCGTCGGCTCGGGCCGCGGCCAGAGACGCGCCCTCGACGGCCGCAACGTCCGCCACCGCCTGCGCCAGCACCTGCGACAGCGCCAGTGCTTCCACCGGCCCAGCGGACGCTCCGCCCCTCGCGACCTCGACGATCGCCGCAATCCCGCAGCGCAGCACGAACGCGCCCCGCGGGAAGAAGACGATCGTTCCCGCCTCGCAGCGTCGCGGGTCGGCGCCGACGCGAACGCGGGCACTCCAACCGGCCAGGGTTCGCCCGGCGAGGCGAACGAGCGCTGACACGACGGACTCAGGTGCGATGCGAGGTTGCATGAGAGGGAGTATCGACCCGCGCGCACCGCCGCCTCAAGCAAGCCCGTGCGCAGGTCCGACAGGGACGTGGAGCCCCCATGCACCCAACCGACCGCCGCACCCCCTCCGTCACCACGCCTGCGCGACGCGATCTCTCGCGACGCGCCGCGGGGTCCTCGCGACTTGCGGTCGTCCTGATCGCAGTTGCGGTGCTTGGGACGACCGCCGCGCTCGCGGTGCCGCGTTTCCTCGCGCCTTCGCTCGAGTCTGCCGCAGGCTCAGCGGCGGCGACCGGGCCGGCCGCGGCGATGGTCCCGGTGGTGGTCCAGGCGGCAGCGAACGGCCAGGCGGCCGGTGCAGTCCCCGCGCCGGAGGTCGTCCCAAACCCAGCGCAGATCGAGCCCCGCGTCGTCACGACGTCTGCGGACGGCGACTTGGTCGTCGAACTTGAGCTTCGCTGGCCGAGCGCATTGAGCGGGACTTCGGTGCCTGCGACCGTCCATTTCGTCAACACGAGCCTGAAGCCGTTCCACTTGCCTGCGCCGGGCGAGCCCCACCCCACGCTTTCGATCGTGGTCCTCGACGGCGGGGGCAATGAAGTCCGGCGCGTTGTCGAGTCCGGTCCCGACCCGTACCCGCGTCGCACGACACTGGTCGCGTCGGGCGCCTCGATGGACCTCCCCGCCCTCGTCGTCGGCACCGCCGACCTGGCTCTCCCGCCCGGGGAGTACACCGTCCACGCCGAGTTGCGCGCCGATCCGGTCTGGGCCCGCCTCGGCCTCCCCATGTGGAAGGGCCCGAACGGGCCCGCACGCTCGCTGCAGATGCCGCTGACGATCACCGCGAAGCCCTAGCCCCGCGGGCGTCGGCGCGACGCGCTACTTCTTCCACGCCTTCCGCACGTACGTCACGAGCGTGGCGGTGAGGTCGGCGCGCTGGAACGGAGTGACGAGGTAGATGCCCGGTGCGCCGGCGGCCAGCGCGACGTCGATCATCTCGCGGGCGATGTCGAGGCCTTCGTTCTCGGCATCGGGGCCGGTCGGATGCTTCTCCATGCGCGCGAGGATGTCCTCGGGCAGGTGGACGCCGGGCACCTCGTGGTGCATGAAGAGCGCGTTCCTGTGGGAGACGAGCGGCATCACGCCGGGAAGCACGGGGATGCCGCAGGCGCGGACGCCCTCGGGGATCTCCGCCATGCGCGCCCTGTCGTAGACGAGTTGCGACAGCGCGAACCGCGCGCCCGCGTCCACCTTCTGACGGAGCTTCTTCACCTGCCCCGTCATCGTGCGGAAGTTCGGGTTGAACGCCACGCCGAGCGTGAGACCGGCGGACCGGCCGATGTCCACGCCGTGCAGCGTGCGCCCCTCGTTCAACGCGGTGACGATCTTGCAGATTCCGATCGAGTTCACGTCGTAGACCGACGTGATCCCGCTCTCGCGAGCACCCGCCGGATCGCCCGTCACGGCGAGGACGTGCCGCACGCCGAGCGCCGCTGCGCCCATGAGGTCGCTGTGCAGGCCGATCGTGTTGCGGTCGCGGCCGGTGAAGTGGACGAGCGGTTCCGCGCCCGCGTCGCGCTTCACGAGGTACGCCATCCCGACGTTCCCCATGCGGATCGACGCGAGCGGGTTCTCCGCCATCGAGATCAGGTGGGCACCGGCTTCGCGCAGCTTGCGAGCGCCGTCGAGTACCCGTTCCGTGTTCATCCCGCGCGGCGGGTCCAGCTCGGCGACGATGAGCGGCTCCTTGCCGAGATGTCGCAGGATACTGGTCTCGACGGGTGCGGTCGGCGTCGCGGCAGCAGCGCTCGCGGCGCTCGGTTCGACGACGTCGATCCGCCCGCGCACCCGCGGCGACAACGCACGGCCCTTCAACCGCGCCGCGATGGCGGCGATCGACTTGGCGTCGGTCCCGCAGCAGCCGCCGATCAGGTTCACGCCGACCGCCGCCATGCGCTCGGCCATGTCGGCCATGTACGCAGGCGTCTGACGGTAGACGAGCCGACCCTCGCGCGCTTCGGGGAGGCCCGCGTTCGGGTACACGGAGATCGGGACGTCCGTCAGCGCGGCCATCTTCTCGACCACGCGCAGCGCGTCGGCGAAACCGCGGCCGCAGTTGACTCCCACGCCGCTCGCACCTTCGGCGAGCATCTCCTCGATGGCCTGACCGATCGAGACGCCGCCGAGACTGCCGTGGCCCTCGTAGAACGCCATCTGTGCGAGCACGGGGAGTTCCGGCGCCGCCGATCGCGCGGCACGGATCGCGGCGCGGATCTGACGCAGGTCCGTGAACGTCTCGAGAAGGATCAGATCGACGCCGCCGGCGGCGAGCGCGCCCATCTGCTCTTCGTACGTGTGTACGGCCTTCGAGTCGGAGACGTGCTCGGCGCCGGGATTGGCCGCCACGCTGAGCGGGCCCACGCTGCCGGCGACGAAGACGTCACGCCCTGCCGCAGCGCGTGCCAGCCGTGCGCCGCGGTAGTTGAACTCGAAGACCTTGTCGCCGAGGCCGAAGGTGTCGAGGTGCGTGCGGTTCGCGCGGAACGTGTTCGTCTCGATCACGTCGGCGCCGGCGTTCACGTAGGCCGCGAGCACCTCGCGGACGGCGTCGCGCGCCTTCGTGTTGAGCGACTCGTAGCACTCGTCCGACGCGTGGCCGCGGGCGTGGAGTTCCGTGCCCATCGCGCCGTCGCCGACGAGCACGCGGGTGCGGAGTGCGTCCAGGAAGCGCTGAGATCGTCCCATGGCGGTTCGGAGCCTACCCGGCGTGCGGCGGCCAACCCGGATCATTCATGAACGCGCGCGGCGCATCGGCTGGACCCGTTGCGGCGCATGGCTCAAGCGCCGGCGCGCTGCCCGCCCGCGCGACGACACGGGTCCGGCCGACCAGGAGGCCCGAGGGCAAGGAGGAGGCGAGCCCATCAGCTCCACGGAGCGAGCTATGGGCTCGACTCCAACGCAGCCCTCGGGTCTCCTGGGCGGATCGGACGCGCACGTTCGTGGATGATCCGGGTTAGGCGCGACAACGCAGCGACTTCCGCACAAGGGCCCAGACCGCGGCGTCGGTGAGAACTCCGTCGATCGCGAAGAACGCCAGGAACCGCACCGCGGGGTCCGGCGCGAGCCGCAGAACCGCGAGCGCGCGGTCCTTCCGCGTGGGGAGATCCCTCACCGCCGCGGCGACAGCGTCGGCCCGTGTCCGGAGCGATCGGAAGCGCTGCGTCAGCGCAGCGGCGAAGTCGTCGGCCTGGGCGCGCGCGGCGCGGGGCATCTGCGCCGCGAACGCATCGAGTCGCCCCGTCTCGATCAGGTCGAGCACGCTGCGCTCCGTCATGTCGGAGATCACCGGGTGAAGCCGAAGGAACTCCGCGCCTTTCACCTTCACGCGAGTCGGAACCGGACCCTGCCAGTACGAGACGACGTACCCCTCGTCGCTCGACGCCACGGGCATCTCGCGGGAGACGGCGAGGTCGAACCGACGTGGGCGCGCGAGCCCGAAGCGCTGCGCGATGGCGTCCACGGCCACGGGCGGATGCTCGCCGCCATCGAGGTCCACGGCCGCGAGCAGCGCGAGGTCCCGCCGGTCGCCGTAGTCAACGACCGACACGTTCTCCGGGTAGATCGCCTCGCAGACGAGCGTCGTTCCGGCGAGGAGTTCGCGGAGCCGAGCGTCGGTGTCGAGACCGCGGCGCCGGATCTCCGACTCGGCCCACATCGCCTGCTCCGACGTGAACGATCCGGGCGTGACGCATCGAACGACGCCGTCGCGCAGGTGCAGCGCCACGCAGGAACCGTCGAGCTTCTCTTCGACGACCGCCGAGACGTCGGGAGCGGCGGGCAGGTTCTCGAGTCGGGTCTCGTCGTCTTCGTCCAGATTGAAGAACTTCCGGATCGGACGGCAGACGACCGACCCCGTCGGCACGTGGAAGACGACGCCGCGGGCGGCGCGACGGACGGGCGTCCACTCCCGCGAGAGTTGCTGCACCGTGTTGTACTTGAAGAGCGCGTACTCGCCGGCGTCGCGACGGTTCACGCGGCGGAGCGCGACCTCCCGCTGGAGTGCGTCGAACAGTTCTGCGTCGGCGTGCGGCATGTGTGATTCGGGGGAACGGTGAACCGGGGCGGACAACCGCCGCGCGGCGATCAGGCGTCCGCGGCGCCGAAGCGGACGAGCGCGTCGCCCTCGAAGCGGAAGATCGTCCACTGGTCCATCGGCAGCGCCCCGAGCGCCCGGTAGAAACGGATCGCCGGCTGATTCCAGTCGAGCACGGCAAACTCGAGTCGCCCACAGCCGCGCTGCACCGCGAGTCGTCCGACCGCGCGGAGCAACGTCTCCCCCACACCGCCGCCGCGTTCTTCTTCGCGCACGAACAGGTCTTCCAGCCAGATCCCGGGCCGCCCGCGCCACGTCGAGTAACTCGTGAAGAAGAGCGCAAACCCGACGGCGCGGCCGTCGCGCTCCGCGAGCAGGCACTCGAACGGCGGGTGATCCCAACGCATCTGCTGCGCGAGCGACTCCGGCGTGGCGCGGACCGCTTCCGGCTCCCGCTCGTACGCCGCGAGTGCGGAGATCAGTTCGTGGATCGTCCCGGCGTCGGCCGGTTCGGCCTGCCGGATGGAGACTTCGGTCATCCGCGGAGTCTACGCGGGTTGGCGCAGCCCTTCACTTTGGCCGCGGCGCCTCTGGCGCATGAACGGACGGAGGCGGCGATCCTATAGCCTTCCGCTCCATGGACTACGCCGAAGAGTTCGAGTTGCAGGGACACGCGATGGACGAACTGCTGCTGGAAGCGTTCGCCCTTCCGCAGGCAGCGTTCACGGCGCCGGGTCCGGACGGAACGCCGGCGCTGCGCGAGTTGCTCGTCGAGTGGCTCGAGACGCAGCGGCGCGCGGTGCAGGGGTCGATCCTCGGCTACCAGTACCACCCGCTGCCGCCGACAGCGACCACGAGCGTCGCGGAACTCGCCCGCGCGTTCGGCGGGTTCCGCCTCACGTTCATGGAGACGATCGAGGCGGCCGTGGACTCGGACATGGAGCGTCGCGTCCCGTGGGCGTCGCCCGACGGCACAACGAAGGACGTCACCGTGAGCCAGGTGCTTGCGCAACTCGCGGAGCACGGGGAGCGGATGCTCACCCTCGTCGAGACGCGGCTGGAACAACTCGTTCCGCGCCCGACCGACACGCCGACGTAGCGGAGGGCTGCTCAGGGGTTCAGTGCCGACGTTCAGCGCCGACGTTCGCGGCGCAACCGTTCGAGGATCTCCTCGGCGCGCTTGAACGGATCGTCGGAGGTCGGCGCGGGCGGCGGCGGCGGGACGTCGCGTGGGACCGGCGGCGGTGTGCGGTCGCTCTGCTGCCCGTGACGACCGCGCCCATGCGGCTGCTGCGGCGGCGGCGCAGGGCGCGGGGGCGGCGGAGGCGGTGCCGCTTCCAGCGAGAGCGGCGAAGACTCGGGACGCCCGCCCGTCATCGGGCCCGCGGACGTCATCGCGCCCGCTGAGGTCATGGCCCCGGCCGACGTCATGGCGCCGGCGGAGGTCATCGCTCCGGCGGACGCGATCTCGCCGATGGTCGGCATCGGCCCCACCGTGGGCATCTGCGCCGTGACGGGCATCGACAGCCCCGTCGGCGCCTGAAGCGCGCCCGGCATCTGCATCGCGGGAGACGACACGTGCAGCGGGGAGAGCCCCGCCGACGGGCCGAGCGGCGTCGGCATGTCCCACTTCACCGCGCCCGGGGAGAACATCGACGCGGCGCCGGCCGCGCCGCCGAGAGATCCCTGGGCCGGCAGCCGCGGCGGCGCGAACGACGACGGCGCTGCGAGATCCGGCGCGGCCCCCGGCGCACCGAAGAACGACACCGGCCCCGACGCCACGGGCCCGGAGACGTAGCCGCCCCCTCCGGGCGCGGCCGCGCGAACGGTGTCGGCAGCGACGGACTCGAGCCGTCCGGATGCGTTCACGAACACCGCGTGAACGTTCGCTCGCGCCATCCACGGCGATGCGCGGAGTTGCCCTGCGGCGTGGCGGACGAGTTCCCCGATCGACGAGAACGACTCGCCCTGCTGCGACGGCCCGGGCACCGAGAACGACGGCGACCGGAACACGCAGCCTTCGTGCCCGAGGACGAGCACGTCGGTGCCGCCGAGCGTGCCCCCGACCGCACCCGCCGCGAGCGCGACGGCCCGAGCGACGTCGCCGTCGCTCCGCGGCACACGCGCACCGGGCACGGCGATCACGAGCACTTGGTCGGCCGTCAGTCCGAGCCGCTCCGGAACGCCCCCGGTCGCGGCGTCCTGCGACGTCTCGGGGCACGCCACACACACGACTCGGCGCGCGCCCGTGGCGGGGCCGGGAGCAGCCCGTCCCTCACCACGTGCGCGGTCGAACTCCAGCAGTTCGTCGAGGAAGCTCATCGCTCCGGTTCAGGCCGCGGGGTTGTCGCCCGCGTCCTTCACGTCGGCGTCCACCTGCTTCGCGCCCTTGTTGACGAACCGCTCGAGCAGCTTGTGCAGGTCCACGCCCGTCAGACCTTCGACCACCGGCGGGAGCTGGGCCACGATGTCGGCCACGTCCTGGGTGATCTTGCTGGCGCCGGCTCCGCGTCCGCCGCCCGAGTTCACGACGATCATCTTCTCGATGCGGCTGAGCGGCTCCGCGACGTTCTTCGCGAGCTGCGGCAGGATCTCGACGATCGTCTGCACGATGGCCGCCTCGCCGTACTGGCGCCACGCCTCGGCCTTGAGCTGCATGGCCTTCGCCGTCGCTTCGCCCTGAGCCTGAATGACGGCCGCGTCGGCGAGACCGCGCGCCTTCTGCGCGTCGGCTTCCGCGAGACCTTGCGCCTTCACGACGTCGGCGTTCGCGAAGCCCTTGGCCTTCACGATCTCGGCCTCGGCGAGACCCTGAGCGCGCACTGCGGACGCGCGACCCGCGGCCTCGGTTTCGAGCTTGAACTTCTCAGCTTCGGCGAGCGTGCGGACCTTCTCGCGCTCCGCCTCGGCGGGCTTCCGGATCGTCGCTTCGAGTTCCTTCTCGCGGCGACGGATCTCCTGCTCCTGCACCGCGATCATCGCTTCCTTCTCGACGACCTGGACCTGGACCTCTTCCTTCTTCACGAGCTGATTCGTCTTGAACCGCTGGAGGTCGTACGCCAGGTCCGACTCGGCCTTCTTGATGTTGACCGACGCCTGGTAGTCGGCGAGCTGCATCTGGTAGTTGCGGTTCGCCTCCGCGATCTTCGTATCCGCCTCGAGCTTGGCCGTCTTGCCGTCACGCTCGGCCGCGGCCGACCGGATCGTGGCGTCGCGGTTCGCGTCGGCTTCGCCGATCACGGCGTCGCGCTTGACCTGTGCGATGCGCGGGCGGCCGAGGGCGTCGAGGTAGCCGCCCTGGTCCTTGATGTCCCGGATCGTGAAGCTCACGATGCCGAGGCCCATGTTGGCGAGGTCGGTCGCGGCGACTTCCTGCACCTTCGCAGCGAACGACTCGCGGTTCTTGTAGACGTCTTCGACGGTCATGGTGCCGAGGATCGCGCGCAGGTGGCCTTCCAGCGTCTGGAGGGCGACGTTCATGATGTCGCTCGTCTCCTTCGACAGGAACTGTTCGGCCGCCGTGCGGATCGACACGTCGTCGCTCCGGACCTTCACCTGGGCCACGCCGTCCACCATGATCGGCACGCCCTGGATCGTGTAGACGGCGGGCGTCTTCACGTCGATCGTCATCAGTTCGAGCGAGAGACGGTCCACGCGCTCGAACACCGGCCACACGAACGTCGCGCCGCCGCGCACGAGACGGAAGCCGGACTTCACCCCGGGGCTCACCGCCACGCCGCGTCCCGAGATGATGAGCGCCTGGTTCGGCGGCACCTTCACGTAGCGACTCGCGAACACCATGAACCCGAGGATCAGAACGACGACGATCCCGACGACGACGACCGCCACGTTCGTGAACCCCGCCTGCTGAGCGAGTAGTCCGATGAGTCCGTGCATGGGTTCCCTCTTCTCCTTCTTCAGCCGGCCCGCTCTGCGTCCAGCTTCGATCGCGACCGCGCCAGCCAACTGTCGCGTGTCTCCTCGACGATGTAGATCCCGCCGTCGGCGCTCTTGATCTCGACTTCGGCGCCCGTGGGGATGCGCGAGGCATCCACCGCGCGCGCGGGCATCGTCATGCGTGTGCCCTTCGCCTCGAACACGATCCCGCCCGAGTTGCCGGGTTCGATCGGAGCCTGCACCCGGGCCTTCGTTCCGACGAGCGAGTGCTCGTTCACGTGGCTCGAGGACTGGAGCTTCTTCAGCATCAGGTCGAGCACGAAGAAGCTGATCGCGCCGAGCACGATGCTCGACACGAGTCCGAGCGCGAGCGACCCCGCGGGGCCGAAGTCCCATCGAACCAGCGACAGGTACCCGATGCCGCCGAGCCCGGTCATCGCGGAGCAGATCACGGTCGGCGAGAAGGGCGACGCGCCGGGCACGTGGCCGTCGGACCAGCCGACTTCCGGATGCGCCGAGTCGAAGTGCCCCATCTCGACGTCGCTTCCGCCGAGATCGCCCGCGTGGCCGCCCTCGAACGCCGACCCGGCGCCGAACTCCGTGTGGAACGCGCCGGACATCGCGGCCATGAGCACGGTCAGCACCAGCCCGAGCCAGAACGCGGTGAGGAACGCGTACTCGAGGATGCCGTGCCAGTCGAGGCCTTGCGAGTCCATGGTGGTGAGCCGGTTCAACCCTTCTCTGGTTCCGTCGCGCGAGGGCCCTCGCCTCGCACCTCTGCCGCGCACGAGGCTACAGGTCGCCTGTCCGAACGGTCAAACCGGAACGACCGCCCCGCGGTTCGAGAGCGAGCGGAGTCACAGTGGCCTCGGGGGCGACAGTTCGCCGGCCGGCGGCGGGCGAACGGCCCGCACCGGATTCGCCGGGAACTTCCCCCGGCGGCTTGCGTCGAAGGCAGACCGGCGACGGGCATCCCGTGGAGGCTCCCATGACGTCCTCGATCCCTACACCTGCGAACCGTGACGTCGTCGTGCGCGTGTCCGCCGCAACCGCGCTCGCGGCCGGTCTGGTCCTCGGATTCTCCCTCCTGGCATCGCCAGTGCCGGACGCCCGCGCGGACGACGCCGCCGCCGGTGAGACCGCCGAACAGGTTCCGGCCTGCCTCACGCAGGCCCTCGCGGAGATGAAGCGGACGGGCGCGCCCGGCATTGCAATCGTCGTCCCCGCGGAACGGAAGGATCGCAGCGCGCTCCGCGACTCCGTCGCCGCGCTCCTCGCCGAACCCTGCTACGAGGTCCAGGAACTCCTCGTGGAGGCGGTGTGGGTCTGCGCCCCGGCGAAGCAGGTCGGCGCCAAGCCGGGCGAGACGGCGGTGCTCCTCGACGCGGAAGGACGGCGCGTCGCCGGCGCGGTCATCGACTTCTCGTCGCAGGTGAAGTTCGTCGAGGGAATCGGTCCGCTGCTCCACGGCGAGAAGCGCCTCGAGGAGCGCGCGAAAGCCGTGCGGACGAAGGAGGTCAAGGCGGACCTCGAGAAGTTGCTCGGCAAGGACGACGACGCGCGGTCGGCGGCGGCGGCGCGCCTCACCGAGGCGTTCCCGACGGTACGCGCCGCCGTGATCCAGGCGAGGATAGACGCGACGGATGACGACGCCGCGAAGCGACTCCGGCAGATCGTCAGCCTCGCCTGGTACCGCGTCACGGTGGCGGCAGCCGATCGCCCGATGTCGGCGTTGCCGTTCGGCGCGTCCTGGTCCTATGCACCGCGCGAGGCCCGCGCGGACCCGTGCCCGCCGTGCGGAATGGCCCGCGTGACGGAGACGACCCGCGTCGTCCTCGTGCTGCTCACGAAGGAAGAGACGAAGGCGAAGTGACGCCGCCTCTCCTCGGGCTGAACGTCGCCCCGGACGCGGTCTTCCTCTCTCGGACCCGCCGGATGCTCGAGGAGGAAGCGGACTTCCTCGAGATCACGCCCGAGACGCTCTGGGCCGCGGGCTGCGCGCCCGGGCCGCACTGGGACGACATGGTCGCGCTCGTCGCGAAGTCGGCGCTCCCGGTCGTCGGACACGGCGTCGGGCTCTCGCTCGGCACGCCGGGGATCGACGCCCGCGCAGAACGATGGCTCGCCGCGATCCGGCGCGACCACGCAGCGTTCCACTTCCTTTGGTACAGCGAACACTTTGGATTCGCAGGCGCCGACAACGCGTGGGCCGCGTTGCCGCTCCCGCTCCCGCCGACCGACGAGGCCGTTCAGTCGGTTGCCGCACGACTACGGCGGCTCCGCGACATCGTCCCGACGGTCGCGTTCGAGAACAACGTCGGCTACGCCACGCTCGGCGCGCCGTCGTCCGAACCGGTGTTCATCAACGCGATCTGCAGCGCCGCCGAGTGCGGGCTCCTCCTCGACCTCCACAACGTCCACGTCCAGTGCGACAACCTCGGCGTGCCGACAGATGCGTACCTCGCGGCGCTCGACCTCTCGAACGTCATCGAGATCCACGTCTCCGGCGGGAGCATCTCCGACCCCCGCTGGCTCGCGTCGGGCCGCACGATGCGCCTCGACTCGCACGACGGGCCCGTTCCCCCGGAGGTGTGGACGAGCCTCGCGTGGGCGCTGCCGCGCTGCCCCAACCTGCGCGGAGTCGTCCTTGAGCGGATCGATGGAAGCCTGGGCGAAGCGGACATTCCGGCGCACGAGGCCGACGTCCGCCGCCTGCGGGAGATGCTGTGCTGAGCGAGGTGCAGCGCATCCTCGTCGCCGCGGCGCACGCCGAGGACGCGCCGGCGCGGCTCCGGGCGCTCGTCGATGAAGCATGCCGCGGCGGCGCGGAAGACGATGCCCGCGCCGCGCCGCGGCTCACCGCCGACGAGCGCGCGTGGCTCCTCGCGATGGACCCGGACGGGCTCCGCGTCACGTCGCTGCTCGTCCGCAAGCTGCGCTTCGAGCGCGTCGTCCGCGGCGATGCGACGCTCCTGCGGCGATTCGAGGACGACCCCGCGGCGTTCACGAACGTCTTCCGCGCCTACTGCCGCGACGTTGCTCCCACCTTCGCCTTCCCGGAGGACGAGGCCCGCGCGTTCCGCGCCTACGCGGACACGGATGCGCCGGGGACGGGGTGAAGTTACGAACTTCCTGATGGTCCTCTGCGACGTTCGGCCTCCCTCGCGCGACATCACATCGAGAGCCGCGCACCGCACGCGCCTGGGCCCACGCCCCTGGGCGTCACGTCAGACGCAGTGGCCGCGGCCAGCAGCCGCGGTGCCGCGGAGTTGAGGCGTCGCGCTCTCGCTGCGACGGAAGTGCCCAGCCACAGCCGGGTGCCGGATCGTGCCGCGGGAGGTTCGTAACTTCACCCTGTCCCCGGGTGCGCCGGTTTACGTTCGTCGGCGTCAGTACGGGAACTCGCGTCCACCGCTTCGGTCGCGGGCCCACTCCGACTCCGTGTACCAGCGGATCGAGAGCACGCCGGGTTGGGTTCGAATCACGTCGTCCATGAGGACGGCCGTACGGAGCTGCTCGTAGAAGCCGGTCGCGGCGATGGCCAGATCCAGCGCGGTGGCAGCATCAGCGCCGTTGCAGACCGACACGGTTGTCGTCGCGGCAGCGGGAAACGGGCGTAGGTCGAATCGGGAGCCGCCATCGATCCGCTTGAGCGATGAGATTGGAGCGGGTCGCTCGGACTCGGAACGCGCTGCAACCACCGCCGCGACTCTCGCGGTCTGGTCCAACTCGCCGCCGGGGACGTTGGTGTGCGCGACCGCCGCATACAGCGCCGCGACCACGCGGTCCACGCACTCCGCGGCCGGCGCGTCGAGCGTGATGCGCGCACGCGTTCGGGCGACTCTGGCCGCCGCCCTGCCGCACGGCCGATCGCAGCAGTTCGCCATCCCGGCTTCGGCGATACGACGCGCGAGCTCCGGGTCGTGGCCGCGGTATCGAAGCCCGTCGACCTCGTTGACGCTCATTGCCTGAAGGAGCCGGTAGAGCTCCTCCGCGTTCGCGGGCTGCTTCTTGACGAAGCAACTGTGGCCCTCGAAGCCGATCAGGTCGGGGGCCTCGTGCTCCATCGCACCACACGCGAGACAGACGTCCTCTGCGCAGTAGAAGTCGCCGGGCGCGTCGCGCGGATTCGGCCGGAACGACGTGGACAGCGGGGTCTTGGAACGGCGGGTCAGGCGCGAGAGCCAGTGCCACATGCCGACCGAGGATACGCCGTCCGCCTCCCCTCCCCAGAGGTGCGAGCGGCTTTGCCCCCCGGGGACGGTCCCCACGAACTCACAAACTCGCGGCTCCTGATGTCGCTGCTGGCCCGCGCCGGACGACGTCATCGTGCATGGCGAGCACGTCCCGTCAATCGGAGCCCCACGCGATCCACCACGTCGTGGCTCGTGCGCGCTGCGGCGGCCCGATCGTCGCCACCGGCAAGGTCCGGGCGCTCGTGATCGACCGTGCGGCGCGTACGTTCGCGGCGGTCGGCGCCGACCCCGCGCGCGTCGCGGTCGGCGCGCACACGCGGGCCGAGGCGGACGCTTACGCGGTGGTAGTCTTCGTGGCATGCGACGAGGCGGGTTCCACGACGGTCGAGACCGCGCCGCACCTCGGTGTGGGCCGGACCGCGCTGCTCCGCGCTCGAAGGCGCGGTCGGACGATCCTCGCCGCGCGGAACCTGTCCGCCGCGGAGGTGCTGATCCGCTGCCGCGGCCTCGTCGGGTCGCAGAGATTTTGAGTTGTTGGGGACCGTCCCCGGGGGGCACCAACCGGTCCGCGGTGTGGCTGCTTGCCGTCGTGGCCGTTATCGCCGTCGGGAGCTGTCGCGACAGTCCTGCTCGGCAGGAAGCGCGCAGTGGTCTTTCCAGCTCAGCACGCCGCGACGCTCTCGAAGCGCTCCACGCGACGCCGGGTGGACAGGACTCCTCGCTCGCTCACGGGACCGAGGATGCGGCTCGGCCGCCAGAGGCGTTTCAGTTCGTTGTTGCATCGGCGCCGGGGCCTCATGGGACCGAGCCCACGGAGGTCTGCCGGCTTCAGGTGACTGGACAGAGCGTCGTTGTGCAGCGAGTTGCGGTCGATGCGTCAGGCGTGACGTCAGGCCACGGGACCCTGTCTCGTGACGCCGCAGAACTGGTTTGGTTCACTGCGTCTGAAGTCCTCCACGCGGAGGCTGCGAAACTGTCAGAGGTCCCGCAGCCGAAGGTCCGGTTGGGAGTAGGCCGACCGGCGCGGGGCGTGTGGATCGTCCCCGGTCTCGACGGCAACTCTGAGACGTTGGTGTCCTACGAGGGCTCAATCACGTTGCGCGGTGAGACACGTGTGGCCGATGAGGTAAGGGCTGAGGCCGTAACTACACTCGTGCTTTCTCGGCTGCGAGATGTTCCGACCTCGAAGACCGATGCCATCGGTCACAGGCAGTGGCTTCGGACGACATTCCGAGATCTGGGTACTCGTCGTCGAACTGGCGCCCTCGACGCTTCACGCGACTTCCTCCTCGGCGGCGTGGCCACCGCATTGAGTCACGTCGGAGACTCCGAAGACGCCGAATTGCTATCGCAGTTTGCAGACGAGTTGGCACCGCGTACACGGTGGTCGGATGTCGTTCTCAGCAGCCGACTTCGAGAGGCGCTCCGGCATCTCCAGCGACGGTAGCTGGCACGGAAGCAACAGCGATGATGCGGTCCAGCTTCGCGTCGCTGCCGGCTCGTGTCAGGGCCCAGTCCGGGGTGTCGGTGTGGCGCCGAGGCCCGCGATGCCAACCGTTGCTCTACGCCAGTGATCTCCTGCGACACATGCAGCGTGTGCAGTTCGCCCGTCTCGCCGCCGGGCTCGCCGCTCGTTGCTTGAGGTGCAAGAGGTCGGCGCCTCCCGGGACGGGATGAAGTTACGGACTTCGCAGCCCGGCGACCGTCCCCTACCGCTTCGCCTCGTCTCTTCGAGCGAGCGGCGCGCGCGTCACGCCATGAGCCCGGTCCGGTTGCCGGATGCGTACCGACGCATCCCCGCGCGGAAGACCACGACCGCCGCGGTCGCGTACAGCGCCGCGCCGCCGCCGAGGAACGCTGCGTCGCGCCACGAGAACGCGCGGAGCACCTCGACCGGCAGGTAGCCGATGAAGCCCGCGGGAATCACGGTGAAGAGGACGAGCCGGAGCCACGGGCCGTACACGGTCTGCGGGTAGCTCGAGAAGATGAGGACGAACTCGCTCACCTGCCGCGGCAGCGTGTCGAGGTCGTCGGCCCAGAAGGCGGAGCTGTGGATCAGCACGCCCGTCGCCGCGATGACGATCGCCGAGCACGCGACGACGAAGATCGTGAGCGGGAGCATCGACGGCGCGAGACATCCCGCGACGCCGAGCAGGAACGCCGCCGCGACGACGTCGCCCCAGCCCGACGCGATGGACTTCGACCCCATCACGTGCAGCAGCGGGTCCTTCGGCTGCGTGAGGAACGTGTCGAGACCGCCGTCCGCGATGACGCGCGAGAGGTCGCGCACGCCGCCCCACAACACGTTCGCGGTCCCGTAAGCCCCCGCGACGACGCCGTACAGGATCGTCATCTCCTGGAGCCGCCAGCCGCCGATTTCGTCCCAACGACGGAAGAAGATCCACCACGTCGTGAAGAAGATGACGTCGTTGACGAACATGAAGCCCGCCTGGAGCCAGAAGGCGCCGCGGAGGGCGAATGTGGCGCGGAGGTTCGTGCCGAGGAGCGCGATCGCGAAGCGGACGGTGGTGCGCGCGGACACGCTTACCCTCCGTTCACGTCGAGGACGCGGGCGCCGCGACGGTTGAAGAACACGACGATCGCCGCGGCGACCGCGAGCCACAGAACGAGCAGCGCCGCGGATGTCGCGGCGACGCCGACGTCGGGAGCGAACGCGAGCCGTCCGGGACCGGAGAGCATCGCCGCGAACGGCGTCCACTCGGCCGCGGCGCGGAGCCACGCCGGATAGACGGCGAGCGGCAGGATCATCCCGCCCAGCACGAACATCAGCTTCTGCCAGACGAAGTAGACGGAGCCGGCGTCCTGCAACCAGAAGGACGACAGCCCGATCGCCGCGTGGAAGAGAACGCCGACCGCGCCCGCGAGCACGCCGAGCGGCAGCGCGAGGACGAGGCCCCGCGGGTCGTCCGGCAACCCGCCCGCGAGAAACCACGCCGCGACGACGCCCGTCACGCCAAGCGACACGAGCCGCACGGAGAGGTCCCCCGCCGCCTCCGCGAGCCGCACGCCGACGTACGGAACCGGCCGCGCGAGGTGATACGCGATGTCGCCGCTGCGCACGTCCGCCTCGATCGCGAGGTGCGTCAGCGGAAGCGCGATGACGATCCACTCGGTGACCGCGAGATACCAGAGCATCTCCTTCGCGCCCGGGCCGCCAGCGGCCGCGTCGCCGCCGACCGTCTGCCAGATCCGCGAGAAGACGACGAGGATCAGCACGTAGAGGGCGCACCGGCCGACGAGCGTCGTGCGCTGCGCAATCGACTGGCGCGCCGACGACGCCGCGATCCGCGCGTAGGTGGCGAGCGCAGGTCGCGTCACGGCTTCACCGCAGCGCCGCCAGCGTCGGCCGAAGCGTAGATCGCCGCGACGATCTCCTCCATCGGCGGGTCCTCGACCGACAGGTCGTTCAGCCGCGTGACCGCGAGCGCCGCATGCACGACCGCTTCGACGGGGGTGACGGTCACGTCCACCTCGATCACGGTGCGGTGCGGTGCGCGCTCGACGATCGTCAGCCCGGGGAGGTCCAGCACGACGTCCGGCTCGGCGGTCGCGAGCGTCACGACCTTCCTGCGGATGAAGCGCCGAAGCGAGTGGACCGGCTCGTCGAGGAGGAGCCGCCCGCGGTGGATGACGATCGCGCGGTCGCAGACGCGCTCCATGTCGCCGGTGTCGTGCGACGTCAAGATGACGGCGCATCCGTCCTCGTCGGCGCGGCGGCGCACGAGGTCGCGGATGGCCGCCTTCGCGGAGACGTCGAGGCCGATCGTGGGTTCGTCGAGGAAGAGCACGCGCGGCGCGTGGAGAAGGCTCGCGACCAGTTCGCAGCGCATCCGTTCGCCGAGCGAGAGCTGCCGCACGGGCTTCGTCAGCAGCGGGCCGATTCCGAACACGTCCGCCAGTTCCGCGCGGCGGCGTCGGTGCGTCGCTGGGTCCTGGTCGTAGACGTACGCGAGCAGATCGAAGGTGTCGCCCGCAGGGAGATGCGACCAGAGCTGGCTCCGCTGGCCGAAGACGGTGCCGATCCGGAGCGCCACTTCGCGACGGTCACGCCAGGGCACGAGTCCGAGCACTTCGACGTCGCCCGCGGTCGGGTGGAGAATCCCGGAGAGGACCTTCAGGGTCGTGGACTTCCCGGCGCCGTTCGGGCCGATGAACGCGACGCGTTCGCCTGCGGCGATCTGGAAGGAGAGCGCGTCCACCGCGACGACTTCACGCGTCGTCGCCGAGAGGAGCGAGCGAAACGCGCCGAGGAGCCCCGGCGCGCGCTCTCGCACGCGGAACGACTTCCTCAGTCCAGCGACTCGGACGGCCGGGCCCATCGCGCCTCCCGGCGGGAGGGTAGCCGAGGTCGGCGTGCTGGCGCCAGGGCGAGGTCGCGGAGCTTCGGCCGGTTGCGTCGGCCGGTTCGCGTCGGCACGGGAGCCGGGGGGACGGTCCACACAAACTCACTTCCGCAACGGCCCCCGGACGGGGATGCGAAGCGTCCGCGCAGCGGAACTGAGTTTCTGAGGACCGTCCCCTACCCCGAGCGGGACTGCGCGAGGTCCGCGCAGCGGGAGCGCGTTCCCCCTACCGCTCTCACCTCACAGGTTCGCGTGGATCATGTTCGAGTAGGCGTCGCCGGGCTTCTCGATTCGCCAGGTGTGGAAGCTGCCCGCGGGGGTGACCTTGCGGGTCGTGCCGCCTTCGAACTCGCCGACGCGGACGCCGTCTTCCACGAGGGTCGCGCGGCCGGACCACGTGAGTCGGACCTCGGACGTGGCGCGCAACGTGCCGCCGATGTCGGCGCGCTGGCCGGCGACGTCGCTCGTTGCGGCGAAGTCGGACGCGGCGAGTCCGCCGTCCTTCCCGAACGTCACGCGCCCCGCGACGAGTCCCTCGCGGAGTGCCTCGAGCGTGAACGTCGCGACGCCGACGGCCACCTGCTTCATCGGGACCATCGCATACGGCAGCTTGCCGTGGCAGTCGCTGCCGCCGACAGCAACGATGCGGCGCCGCTGCTCGCGCACGGACCGGTCCCACGCAGCGATCGCGTCGCTCGCCATCTGCGTGTCGGGGAACTGCTCCGCCTGCGAGGTGTGCATCTTCTGGACGAGCACGGACCGCTCGTGCCAGACCTCGATCGCGTTCCACGAAAGCGGGTCCTTGCCGTCGCCGAAGAACGGCTTCCACCGCCAGTCGCCGCTCCAGTCGAGCCCGCCGCGCGACATCAGCTTCTCGAAGATGCCGGTCATCTTCACCGGCCGGAAGAACGGGTGATTGACGACGACGAGGCCGCCGCCCTTCACCACCGTCTCGGGCTTCAGGTCGCCCTGGAGTTTCGCGACGTCTTCCATCTTGAAGAACGACAGCCCGAGGTGGCCGGGCCACGGGCGCGTGAACTCCCATCCTGGCACTACGAGGATCGGTCGCGGCGCGGGGCCCGGCTTGCCGTCGGGCAGCGGCGGAGGCGGCGCCTGCAACGCCGTGCGCGCGAGGCGTTCGACGAGTTCCTGTCCGTAGAGCGGTTGGTTGCCGGTCTCGGACGACGGCGGCAGCGAGACGTCGGCGTCGTGCGGCGTGAGGATCACGAAGTCCAGGCCGAGTCCACGACTGCGCTCGATGGCGGACGCCACGGTGTAGGTGGAGTGGCCGGCCGCGTCGGGGGGCGTGACGTGGACGTGCACGTCGCCTGCGATCCAACGGAACCGGCCGTCGGCGGCGGGCGCCTTCGGTGCAGGCGGAACCTGCTGCGCGTGAACGCCGGGAAGGGCCACGGACACGGTCGCGCGGGGCGAACCGGTAGCTAGGGACGCAACGCCTTGAGCGTGCGCCTCCATCGGCGGGGGTGCGTCCGTCAGCGCCCAGAAAAGCGAGACGGCCGCGACCCCAAGGGCCGCGGCCGTCGCGAGACGTGGTCCGGAGGGATCTACCAGAGTTCCTTCTTCACAAGCTTCTCGTTCTTATCGAAATGGAACTCGGCGCGCTTGAGCGAGTCGTCGAGGCCATACGCGTGATAGTCGATCCGCACGCGCGCTCCGTTGCGGTCGTGGATCGCCATCGGCTTGCCGAGGGTGTTGATCACGTCGTCGGCAGTCGGCTTCGGCGACGCCTCGGGGTCGATCGTCTGGTACTGATCGTACGTGATCATCTCGCCGCTCAGGAACGCCCAACCGTAGGCGTCGGTCATGGTCCGGCAACCCGTGGACGCGGCGAGCACGAGGCCGAGCGAAGCGGCGGCGAGAGCGGGGACGAGGCGGATGCGCATGAGAGACCCTCCGTGAGCGTGAGTCAGGTGACGACCGGGGAGTCTACGCGGCGGAGCTCAGGCGCGGAAGGTGGAATCCGCCCGGGCCACGACAGGTAGCGGTGGAAAACGGTTCACCCCCGACCAGTTCGGCTCCGCGGCGGAAGATCGCCGACCGAGGTGCGTGCGCCGGGAGGCGCCGGGTCAAGCTGGCGCCCCCGCGGCGCCGATCCGGGAATGTGACCCGGAGACCGTGTCCATGAAGCGTTCCCATGTTCTGCCCCTCGCGCTGGCCGCCGTGCTCGCAGCCGCCACGGCGGTCCGGGCCGACGAGATCGTCACCCGCACCGGTTCGCGCTACGAGGGACGAATCGTCTCCGAGGACCCGACGCACTTCGTGATCGAGACCGCCGATCTCGGCACGCTGCGCGTGCCGAGGGCTGACGTGGCAAAGATCAATGGGAAGGACGTCGTCGAGGCGACGCCGAAGCAGACGACGCCCGCAGTGAAGTCGCCGTCACCCTCACCGTCGGCTTCACCGTCTCCGTCGCCGTCATCGTCGCCGCCTCCGTCACCGTCTGCGTCCGGCGGCGCGACCGCGCCGGCGGGTGCGGCTCGCGGGGCGGCGGCCAACGGCTCCGGCACCCCGTCCACCGCCGCACCGGGCGCGCAGACGCCCGTTGCCGAAGACGCCGCGGCCGCCGCGAAGCGCAGAGACGACGAGGCGAAGGCGCGGGCGGAGCAGGAAGCGAGCGACGCCGCTGCCCGACTCGCCCGCCGCAAGGCGGCGACGCTGAAGCGCCGCACGGATCCCGGCGCCGACAGAGCGGTAGCCGAGGCGCCGCCGGTGAAGTCCGAGAGCGAACTGCGCCGCGAGCAGGAACGTGAGTCCGTCGGCGGCGCGCAACTCGCCAAGTCGGCACGTGGTACGCAGGTGATCGTGTTCGAGCCACCCGCCGCGTTCGCCGCCGCGACGTCGGGACTTGTCCTCGGCCGCAGATCGTGGACCAGGTTCGACCTCGGCGGAGCGTCCTCCGCGTCGCTCACGATGACGGTCGCCGACGCCCCGCGGCGCCTCACGCTCCGACTCGCCGACGTGCAACGGCACGTCACCGTGAAAGACGAGTCGTCGCGCGTCCGCCTGCTCGAAGGAGTGGACGAAGGCGACTGGCTCCGCATCCTCCTCGACGACGGGACCACGGCGAGCGGTCGCTTCGGCGGAGTCGAAGGATCGAGCGTGCGCCTCAGCCTGCCCGTCGATGAGGGCGCCCCGAAGGCGGTCGATGTTCCGTGCGCGCACGTCGTGCAGGTGGACGGCCTACTCCGAAGTGTCGGAGTGGACCGGGCCCTCGCCGATCTCGAACGCGACGAGCCGGTGGGCCTCGTCTACTGGCCGGACGGACGCGAACTGGTCGGGCGTTTCGTCGATCGCATGGAGCACCAGTTGCGCCTCGACACGGACGCCGACGGCGAGGCCGACACCATCGTCCCGCTCGACGGACCGATCGCCGAAGTCCGCCGGATCCCGCTCCAGTGGCGGCCCATGGCACGGACGACCGCAGTCGGCGGACGCGTGCGACTGCGCGGCGGCGAAAGCTACGGCGACGCCCGCGTGGAGCGCTCGTTCGCTTCCGTGGTCGAGGCGGTCACCGCGTACGCCGTCGCCGTGAAGACCGACGATGGCTGCGCGATCGTCCCGTTCGACTCGGTCGTTGCGTGGGAGCCGGCCACGGAAGCCGACGTGTTCGCGGCTGCGCGTCGGTTCACGCCGGAGTCCGTCGGACTCCCCATCCTTCCCGGCATGCCCGCCGCCGCCGCCCACGCGTTGCTGGAGAGCCTCGCGAAGGGCATCTCCTTCGTCACCGACGGAACCGTCGTGACGCACGTGTACGTCGCACCTCCCTACGCGCGCGACGTCCTCGGTCTTCGCGTGGGCACGTCGGCCGACGAGAACCTGAGCGCGGCCGAGATCTGGTTCGGCACAGACGTGAAGCCGAAGCCCGTGGACGACGGTGACGACCGGGCGCGCGAGCTGATCTCCGAGAGCGTGGACGGCCTGCGTGTCACGGCCTACGTGGACCCGAAGGGCCCGATCTCGGCAATCGAGATCACGCGCCGCTGAACGCGCCCGGGACGCTCTCCCTCATCCTCCTCGTCGCCGTGACCTGCGGCGGGCGATGATGGCCCCATGCGAGGCGGCGGACACAAGCGACTGGGACGCGGACAACACAGCGGCAACCGTCCGGGAGGAAACCGCCCCGGCGGGTTCCGTCCGCACGGAAGCGGCGGTGGTGGAAACAGCGGAGGCGGCGGCGGACCTCCCCGAGGCGGGCCGGGCATGCGTCCGCGCAACGACAACGCGGAACCGGAGCCGAAGTTCGCGCCTCCGCGATACATCCCACCCGCCGAGCCGCCCCGCCCTGCCGAACTGAACCCGACCGAGCGCGAGTTCCGCGGACTCAAGCTGTACCCGTTCCAGGCCGCCGCCGTGGACGCAATCGCCGCCGGACACAGCGTGATCGTGGCCGCGCCGACGGGCGCCGGCAAGACGCTCGTTGCGGACTACGCGATCGACGCCGCGTTCGCCGCGGGGCGCCGCGTCGTCTACACGTCGCCGGTGAAGGCGCTCTCGAACCAGAAGTTCCGGGACTTCCGCGCGCGCCACGGCGACCAGGTCGGGATCATGACCGGCGACGTCGTCATCCGCGGCGACGCACCGTTGCTCGTGATGACCACGGAGGTGTTCCGCAACACGCTCTTCGACGAACCGGAGCGTCTCGCGACGTTCCAGTTCGTGATCCACGACGAGGTCCACTACCTCGACGACCGCGAGCGCGGAACCGTGTGGGAAGAGTCGATCATCCACGCCCCGGAGACGATGCGGCTCGTCTGCCTCTCGGCGACGATCCCGAACGTCGGCGAACTGGCCGACTGGATCGCGTCGGTCCGCGGCGAAGAAGTCACGGTCGTCGAGATGGCGCGACGCCCGGTGCCGCTCGATCACCTCACGTGGCTGCCCGACAACGGGCCGGTGCCCGTGGAGCAGGCGTGCACGATCCTCGACCAGCCGCTCCGGCTGCGCTCGCGGATGCGGCGTGAACGCTCGCCCGCGCGGCTCCTCGACTGGCTCGAGCGGGAACGCCTGCTGCCGCTCCTCTACTTCTGCTTCAGTCGAAAGGCGTGTGAGACCCACGCTCTGGAGAACGCCAAGCGCACGCTGCTCAGCCCGGCCGACGGCGATCTCATGGAAGAGATGGTGAACGACCTCTTCCGCCGGTACGAGATGGAGAAGTCCGTCGAGTCCGAACGACTGCGCAGCATGGCGTTGGCCGGTGTCGCGTACCACCACGCCGGCATGCTCCCGATCCACAAGGAGATCGTTGAGCGCCTGTTCACGTCGGGTCTCGTGAAGATGCTGTTCGCCACGGAGACCTTCGCGCTCGGCGTGAACATGCCTGCACGCGCGGTCGCGTTCGACTCGCTGCGCAAGTTCGACGGCGAGCGCATGGACTACATGCTCTGCCGGGAGTACGGCCAGATGGCGGGCCGGGCCGGACGCCAGGGGATCGACACGCACGGACTCGTGATCTCCCGCGTGGACCCGGCGATGGACCGGAGCCGTGGCGTGAAGCGCGTGCTCACGGGGCCGCCGGAGTCGGTCGAGTCACGCTTCGATCCGAACTACTCCACGATCCTGTCGCTCTACGAGCACATGGGCGACCGCGTCGTCGAGACCTACGAGAAGAGCTTCGCGAAGTTCCAGCGCGCGCGCCGACGCGGCGCGAACACGGGCCGCAGCGCCGAGGAGCGCATCCTCGGAACTCGGCTCGAACTGCTGAAGAGCCACGGGTACACCGCGCGCGAAGGCGGCCTCTCCGACAAGGGCCGGTTTGCGTCGCACGTGAACGGTTACGAGATCCAGGCCACGGAGTGGCGAGCCGCAGGACTCTTCGACCGGCTCGACGCGCGCAGGATCGGCGCCGTGCTGCTCGCCGCGAGCTACGAGCCGCGGGTGGACGAGACCGTCGCGCCGCCGAAGGACCGTGACCTGGCTGCGATCCGCCGTGAAGCGATCGACATCGTCGGCGCGTGGCGCGACGCCGAGTGGCACGCGGGCCTCGCGCAACTCGTCCAGGAGCCGCACTTCGGCATGAGCGCCGTGCTCGAGAAGTGGATCGACGGCGAAGCGCTCGCGCGTTGCCGCGAACTGACGAGCACGAGCGAGGGCGAGATCGTCCGCCGGTTCCGGCAGCTCCTCCAGTACGCGAAGCAGATCGAGCGCGCAATCGGCGACGACGAGTTCGTCCTGCGGGCGAAGCTGAAAGAGCTCCGCAGGATGGTGGACCGCGACGAGGTGGACGCCCGTCGTCAGCTCGAACTCGGCCAAGACCCGCTCGCCGTCGAAGACCCGGACGGGATCATCACGTCGTCGGACGCGGACCTCGACGAGGCGCACGTCCCGCCCGGTGTGGCGATCCACCACCACCGGCCGGAGCACGTCGCACCGAAACCTCCCACGGTCGAACCGGTGCGCGACGACGCGCATCCCGCTGTCCACCATCGCCCAAAGCACGGGAAGTCGGCGACGCGCGAGGCGGCCGCCCGGCCGCAGCCGCCTGCCGACGACGACTTCGGCGAAGGCATCGAGTAGTCGAGAACTACTGCAACGCGCCGACGAGCGACGGCTCGCCCTTCCATGTCTCCCGGATGGCACGGAGGATCTCCGACGCGCGCGGTGACGCGAGTTTCTCGAGCGCGGGGCGCAACGCCGTCGCGAGTTCCAGCCGCGCGCGCGGCGGGATCTGCGTGAAGCGGGAGTCCACCGGCACGCTGTACGCCGTCTTCGGCAGGAAGATGCGAGCCACGACTTCGCGCTCGATCGTCGCGGTTGCGGGCTCGGCCTGGCCCGTCGCCGCGAGCGCGGTGCAGAGGCGCGCGAAGCTCTTGCACCGGACCTCGTACTCCGTGAACGAGTACTCGTTGCCCATGAGCGACGCGTCGCAGAACGCGCCGAGGGACTTCGCGACGCGCTGGAGCGGTTCCAGCGTCGGGAGTCCGCCGATGCGGCCGAGCGCCGTTGCGACCTCGTCCACGATCCGGTAGTCCTCGTTCGCCGCCTCCGCGGCGAGCGCGACGATCGCGTCGGCGCCGGCAATCCCGCCGAGTGCGCGCGCGGCGGCGGCCCGCGCATCGGCCGCTGCCTTCTTGTTGCGGAGCACGCGCCCGACAGCCTTCGCCGTCGCCGCGTCTCTCCGCTTCTCCAGTTCGGTGACGGCCTCGACGGCGGAACCGCCGCCGCGCTCCAGCTTCGCGACGAGGTCCGCGAGCTTCGCGTCGCCGTCGTCGCCCGAGGCGGGCGCGGCCCCAGGATCGCCGAAGCAGCGCACCTCTTCTTTGTCCACCTTGCGCAGGAACGACGACGCCGGCTCGACAGCGCGCTTCTTCCCGTGGTCCTTCATGCGCCCCGCGAAAAACCGGAAGATGTCCTTCCGCACGAAGTCGGGGAACCCGTGGCCGATGTTGCCGACTTCGGTGTACACGGCGTCCGCCTTCTTCTTCCCGCCCAGGAGCGCCTTCGCCGCGCTGCGGTCGCTCTCGACGCCGACCACGTTGTCGTCGCTCCCGTGGTAGATGTACGTCGGAAGCCCGAGTCCGTCCACGCCGCCCGGCCCGCCGCCGCCCGCGCACGGCGCGATCCCGGCCCACACATCTGCCCGGAGCGGGCCCCAGTACCACGTGCCGAATCCGCCCATCGAGTGGCCGGTCAGGTAGATGCGCGTCTCGTCCACGTTGAAGAGCATCCGCATCTCGTCGAGCACGCCGTCGATCAGCGGTTCGTTCGCCTTCTCGGCCCACGGGGCCGCGAGAGCCGAGGGACAGACGACGATCCAGCCCCACGTCTCCGCGAGGTCCTGATAGAAGTTCATCGCCTCTTCGCCCTTGCCCGTGACGAGCTTCGGATCGGCGCCGCCTCGTCCACCGCCGTGGAGGCCGACGACGAGCGGCGTCGCGACGAGAGGGTCGTAGCTCGCGGGGACGACGATGCAGTACGTGCCGCCCGGCGCGTCCTTGCTGCGAACCGTGATCGGAACGCTGTCGCGACGGCCCTTCGGCTGCTTCGCGGATCGGCGGGCGCGCTCCAGGAATGCGCGACTGCGCGTCGTGGAGCGCTCGGTCATCAGCTTCCACTGCGCGTCGATCGCCGCAGCGTCGGTCAGCTTGACGTACTCGGATTCCAGACGCCGGAGTTCCGGGTCCGTCTCGGGGTCGCCCTTGCCGCCCGCCGGGAGCACCGGCGCCGTGCCGGTCTCTTCGAACGCCGCGCGGAGTTACATCGCCTTCGCGAGACGCAGGTGGAGCTTCGCATCGTCGGGCAGGTCGTGCTTCGCGCAGTAGTCGGCCAGGTCGCGCCGTTTCGCGATGTCCATCCCGGGCTCGGCCGCCCGCCGCCGCGCCTCGACGAGCGGGGCGTCCTCGATGATGACGTCCTTCACCTTGTCCCGCGGGTAGCGGTTCTTGTCCGGGATCTCCCACGTCATGTCCGGGTCGCGCGAGTTCCAGGGGTTGACGACGACCACGTCGTCGTTCCGCGAGACCACCACGCCTTCGAGCTTCTTGCCCCCTTCGAGGATCACAGTGTCTGCGGCGGACCGGGCCGCGAGCGCGGGCAGCGTGCAAGCGACGAGGAGGATCGATCGGGCGAGTGCGTGCGCCACGGATGGAGGTTCACCGCGCGCCGGGCCCACGTCAACCCGGCAGGGGGGCGTGGAGAATCTTGAGCTGTCCATCTGGATGTTCATCGGGCTCGACACGGCGTGCAGATTCGTCCACACGATGCACCTTGCTCGCGCCGATCCAGCCTGGCGGCCCGCTGGGGAGATCGGCATCACACTTGCTTCACGAAAGGTGCGACGTCGGCAGCCTTCGACCGCCCGACGACGCCGGGAGACAAACGAATACCCGTGCGCATCCTCTACCTCGCTCCACGCATCCCGTACCCGGCGCTCGACCGCGAGCACGTACGGCCCTACCACCAGATCCGCTTCCTGTCACTGCGACACGACGTGGATCTGGTCGCCTTCGGCGGAAACGGCTCCGAGTGGGACGCCCGGCGCCTCATGCGTCGGTTCTGTCCGCGCGTCCAGATTCTCCCGCCGCCGATGCGGCCGGTGGAGCCTGCGTCTGCCCGGCACGTCCTCTCGACGCAGCCGCTCGCCGTCCGCAGGTACCAGAGCCGAGACCTGATGGAACGACTCGACGCCCTGAGCGAGACACGTCGCTACGACGTGGTCTTCGCTTACGGGGCCGCCATGGCTCCGTACGGCCGCGCCTTCCCTGACACCGCGAAGCTCCTCGACCTGGTCGAAGTCTCTTCGCTCCGGTGGCGACAGTACGGCGAGGCGCAGGGCTTCCTTGCGTCGGCCGTCTTCCGCCGCGAGGCCGCACGACTTCGCATGCTTGAGGTCCAGGCAGCGAAGGAGTACCAGCGGGTGATCCTGGCGTCCGACACGGAGGCCGAGGTGCTCCGCGGACTCTGCCCCGGCAACCGACGGATCGTGTCGGTGAAGACGCCGGCTCCGCCGCACGCCCCGCTTCTGCGCCGCCCGTCGGGCGTGCCGACGATCCTGTTCGCCGCGCACATGGACCATCTCCCGAACCAGCACGCCGCTGTCATGTTCGCCAAGGAGGTCTTCCCGAAGGTGAAGGCGCGGTACTCCGACGCGATCTTCCGCATCGCAGGACGGAACCCCGGCACGGAAGTGCGCGCGCTCGCGTCGATCGACGGCGTGATGGTCGATGACCGAGTCCGCGACCTGCGCGAACTCTACGCGAACTGCTGGGTCGCCGTGGTGCCGCACCGGGTGAGCCGTGGCGTCCGCAATGAGCTCCTCGAGTCGCTCACCTTCGGCGTTCCAACTCTCGCTTCGAGCGAGGCCTTCGTCGGCATCGACGCTCTTCCCGGCACCGACCTGATCGTCGCCGACTCGGTGGACGACATGGCCGACCGCATCGGCCAGCTCTTCGAGAGCCCGACCGACCGTGACCACCTCGGCTTCCGCGCCCGCCGGGCGATGCTCAACAACTACAGCCACTGGTCCATCGCCCTGCGCCTTGAGGAGGTCGTCGAGGCCGCCCACCGCGAGTCCCTCCTGCCCGCCTGAGTACCGAGCCGGGACAGTTCGTTGTCCCGCGCAATTCGTAAACCGTTGATGGACGCGGCCGACGACGACCCGCGTCCGCCGCTGCCGGGCGCCCACACACCCACGCTGTCCCGCCGCCGGACACGATCCCGTGCCCGGCGAGCCGCCGCCGACCGCCGAATCCCGAGGCATCCACGATCTCGGTCGGCACGGACTTGACACCCGGCCCCTCCGTCCGCACCATGCGCCGCTTGAACTTGGCCGAGCGGGTGTAGCTCAGTGGTAGAGCGCCACCTTGCCAAGGTGGATGTCGA
>JAIOPE010000158.1 GCA_021414065.1 Planctomycetota bacterium | reverse complement strand
CTCGACGCCGCGACCGGCGCGGTCCGGTGGCGGACGACGCTCCGGCCGGACGGCCGAACGCTCCCCCGCCCCGAGATCCTGCAGGGTGTGGTCGCGTACGAGATGAACGTGAAGAAGCCCGAGGGCTACGACTGCCGCGTGGCGTTCGTTTCACGGCAGGACGGGTCCGTGACCGACACGATCCGCCACCCGTCGATCGGCAACTCGCTCCAGCGGGCGTTCTTCCAAGGCCCCTTCGTGATCCTCTGGGCCCCGCCTCGGGCCGACGTCGCCGTGTACGGGGCGGCGCCGCCCGCGGCGCCGAAGTGACGATGTCGGAACGAGCCACAGCCAGCGCCGCGAGCCGGTTCGCCGCACGGCAGTCGGATAGGTCGTCCCGCCGCGGCGCCAGGATCGTCTAAAGTCCCAACGCCATGATCCGCCGCCGCATCCTGCCGCTCGCTTCCGCCACGTTTGCCGCGCTCGGCGTTGCGGCGTCGCTCACCGCGTGGACCCCCGCCGCGCGCTCCCAGGACGGCCCGCCCGCCGGCGAGAGCCGGTCGCTCGCGACGCCGGAGTCGCGGAAGGCCGCCGAGAAGGGTCTCGCCTGGCTCGAGAGGAACCAGCAGGACGACGGATCGTGGCTCTGCCCCGTCGGGTTCAAGCTGAACGACGGCTACAAGGTCCTCCACGACGAGAAACCGCACGTCGGCATCTCGGCGCTCGCGGGCACGGCGTTCCTGGCGTCGGGCAGCATTCCCGGGCGCGGGCCGTATGCGAAGCAGATCGAGCGGTGCCTCGACTTCATCCTGTCGTCGCAGGACAAAGACGGCTTCATCGCAAAGCACGACACGCGGATGTACAGCCACGCGTTCGCGACGATGTTCCTCGCCGAGGTCTACGGGACCACGCGCGACGAGCGGGTGCGCAAGTCGCTGCAGCGCGCGGTCGAGTTCACCTACAAGGCCCAGAACAAGGAGGGCGGCTGGCGGTACGCGCCGAACTCCAACGAGTCCGACATGTCGATCACCGTCTGCCAGGTGGTCGCCCTCCGCGCGGCGAAGAACAAGGGCATCGCCGTGCCGAAGGAGTCGATCGACGCGGCGGTGGACTACGTGCTCAAGTCCGCCGTGACGTCGTCCGACCGTCGCCCGGGCTTCGAACCGGGCGCGTTCGTGTACCAGTACAAGTCGGACAACGCCCAAGCCGAGGCGATGACGCGCACGTCGTTCGCGCTCACCGCAGCGGGGCTCACGACGCTCTACGGTGCGGGCGTCTACACCGACCAGGACATCCGCGAGTTCATCCGCAACCGCGGCATCAAGATGGAGCGAGCCCCGTCGTTCCGGCACATGCTCGACTACGTCCTGAACCACTACAGCGACGTCACCACCGACAACCGCGGCCAGTACCGCGACCACTACTTCTTCTACTACGGGAACTACTACGCCGTGCAGGCGATGTACATCGCCGGCGATCCCTGGTGGACGAAGTACTACACCCGCGTCCGCGACGACGTGGTCTCGCGCCAGGAAGCCGACGGCTCGTGGCCCATCGAGAAGGTCGGCCGCGCGTACTCAACCGCCGTCTCGACGATCATCCTGCAGGTCCCGAACAACTACCTGCCGATCTTCCAGCGGTAGCGGCCTGTCGCTGAGTTCGGCCGCAGCAGGCCCATCGGCTTAACCCGGATCATTCACGAAGCTCCGCGCCTGGACGAGCCGGCCTCGTCGACGACTGGCCGACCGCTGCGTTGGGACCCTTGCGTGGCTTGACAAAGCCGACGCTGCGGGTCCCGCCTTGCGGTCAGCTCCGCGGATCTCGTCCAGGACAGTGTGTTGTCGTGCGAACGACCCTCGGATCGGCGTGCATCGCAAGCATTTCCTACGTTGCACGCCGTTCTCTCGCGGAGCTTCGTGAATGATCCGGCTTCACCGACATCCGACGCGTCGCCGACCCGGCCGTCACGGAGTCGGCGCAGGTCCGAGCCCCGCGCCCGCGCCCGCGCCGTCCGTCGTCCCCGTACCTACTTCTCCGCCGCGGACGCTGCTTCGTCGAATGCCTCTTTCCGTTCCTCGAACAGCACGATGTTGTGCGCCGGGACGGACAGGCGAAGCTTCGAGACGATCACCTCGGCGGCTGCCAGCTTCGCGGCAGTCGTCTTTCCGTCCGCCACGCGGGCGCGGACCTTCGACAGCCGGCCCTCCGCCTCGGCGAACCAGTCGTCGGAGTCCTTCGTCCACTCGGCGACGGTGGCGGCGTACTTCTCCTTGTGGCAGACGTTGCAGTTGGCCTGGACGACCTGCCGCACCGGCTTCGCCACCGACGCGCCGTGGCACTCGACGCACTTCACCTTCGCCATCACCTGCGCGCCCTGCTCACCGTCGTCTGCGACGCCGCGGAGGAACCGGTCGGCGTCGGCGTGGCAACTCGCGCACTCGCGGTCCGCCGGGGCCTTCTCTCCGTGATGGCACGATGCGCACTCCGCCTTCGTGACGAGCGTCTTTCCGTGCTCCGCGGTGGAGTGGCACTGGTCGCAGTCGAGCTTCCCGGACTTCAGGTGCCGCTCGTGCTCGAAGCGGGTCCCCGCGAGACGGATCGGCTGCTCGTCGATGCCCAGGTGGCACACCTTCGCGCACTCGAACTTCGTCGGGAATCGCGGGCCGAGGGCGGCCGGCGCAACGGGGCGCGACGGATCGAGCTGCGCCCACGCCGCACGGACTCGGCCCTCGGCGCCTTCGATCAGCTTCCGTGCGAACCACGGGTTGTGCGCGCCGCGGGCGCCGTCGCCCTTGACGAGTGCAACGTCGTGGGCGGCGTCCTCGAGTGACTTCGCCAGAGCGGTGTCGCCCGCTGCCTTCTCCGTGGCCGCGCCGCGCGCCGCGGCGAGTTCCGCGGAGATCGACGTGGACGCGGAGACGAACGCGGTCTGCCAGCGCCCGAGCATGCCCTCGTAGCTCGGACCGTGGCACGAGATGCAGGCGACTTCCTTCGCCGCGACGGCCGTGCCCTCGGCCGGCTTCGGGCCGACGTGCATGTGGCAGCCGGTGCAACTGACACGCGCCAGTTCCATCGGATTCGGCGTGGCGGGCGCAATCCGACCGCCGACGCCGCGGTAGAAAGCCTCGGCCTTGCCGTGGCCGGACGCGTGGCACTCCGCGCACGTGCCGCCGGCGGGCGCCTGGCGGTCCCGCAGCCGGTGCGTCATCTCGGTGTGGCACTCGAGGCAGTCCACCTTGTGCTCGGTGACGTGCTTCTTGTGCATGAACTCGCGCTCGCCGATGCGCTCTAGGTGCTCCTGGACGGCGTGGCAACTGCCGCACCGGCGCTTCGGAACCTCGCCGGTGCCCTGGGTGACGCTCGCGTGGCAGGAGTCGCAGGCGACGCCGCGAGAGAGGTACTCGGCGTGGAGGAAGCTCCCTGCGTCGCCGAGCTGGATCGCCTCCTTCGGCGGCACGTGGCAGGTCGTGCAGACGGCGAGCTTCGGGTCCTCGTCGGCGCCCTTGAAGTGGCAGAGCAGGCAGGTCGTCGTCGTGACGGTGAGGTGCTCACCCTGGACGATCTGCGAGTGACACGACGTGCACCGAAGCTTCTTCGACAGTCGCATCTCGAGCAGGTGCGGGCCGTGGTCGAACGCGATCGACGTGCGCCCGATCTTGTAGTCCACCTTGCCCTGCAGGAGCCTCGTCGTGTGGCACCCGCTCCGGAGGCAGGAGTTGTCGCTCACCTCGGCCCAGGGCTTCGTGCCCTCCGTGCCGGTGACGTACTTCACGACCTGGTTGATCGCCTTGAACTTGCCGGTCGCCGTCTCGAGGATGCCCGGCTCGTAGTGGCAGTCCACACACGGGACCTTCGCGTGCGACGACTGGGACCACGACTTCACGTACGGTTCCATGATGTGACACGACGAGCAGAACTGCGGCCGCGTCGTCCACTCGAGGAAGCCCCAGCCGAGCGGGATCATCACGAGGAACGCGAACAGCGCGAAGAGCGCGAGTCGCTTCACGAGGGGGCGCTTCGGTCGGATGGCGGTCACAGCTTGCCTTTCATGCGGCGGCGGAGCGAGAGGAAGGCCGAAACAAGCAGCAGCACGCCGCCCGCCGCACTTCCGAAGATCCGGCGGTCGCGGTCCTGGCGCACCTTCTTCTGGCAGCCTTCGGTCGCGTACTGGGCGAGCGAGTGGACGCGGCTCAGCGCGGAGTCCACCTGCGAAGCATTGCACGCGTGCGTGAGCGGAACAGCCGCGACCAGGCCGCGGCGGGCGCGCGCGAGGAACTCACGCTCCTCGTCCACGAAGTAACCGGCCGCCGCCACGCGCACCACGGCGAGTTCGGCCTCACGGATGGCGCGGTCGGCCTCGCGCAGCGACGCGCCGAAAGCGCGGGCGACCTGCGGGGCGCGGCTCTCCGGCGCGTCGGCCGCATGGCAGTCGAGACACCGCGTCGCGCCGCCGTTGTCTCCGGCATTCTCGTTGGATGCGCCCCCCGTCGCCGACTCCTCCACCGAGTCGAAGAGAGCGTACCCAGGATGCGTGATCGCGTGGTTCCCGTGGCACGTCACGCACTGCTTCATGCGGCCGTTCTTCGATGCCGCGAAGTGCGGGCTCTCGCGGAACCGGTCGCGCGGCTCGGCGTGACAGTTGCCGCAGACGTTCGCCACCTCTGTGGCGCCCGCGGGCGTCGCCGCGTGGGCATCGTGGCAATCCGCGCAGGACGGCACGCCCGGCTCTCCGTCTGCGAGACGACGGCCGTGCACGCTCTTCGCATACTCCGCGGGAGCGTTCGACGGCAGCCCGTGGCGCTTCATCAGCACGGGGTCGCCGTGGCACCTCCCGCACGTGGCCGGCACGTTCAGGCGGTTCGCGGGCGAGAGCGGGTCGCGCACACGCCTCAGGTCGTGGACGCCGTGGCAGTCGGTGCAGACGGCGGCGTCGGTCTCGCCGCGCTCCAGCACGGCACGGCCGTGATGGCTCGTGCGGTACGCTGCGAGCGCGTCGGTGCGGAGCGCGAACGGCCGCATCTTGCGGACGTCTTCGTGGCATCCACCACAGGCGAGCGGCACGTCCTTGCGGGCGACGACGCCGCGGAAACCCTTGTCCTTCGCGTGAGCGCGGTCCTTGTCGTCGGTCACGGTCACGTCGCCACCGTGGCACGCCACGCATCCGACGTCCACCGACGCGTGGACCGACAGCGCGTGCTTCACGCGCTCCGCGCCGTGGCAGATGCCGCACCCCCCGGTCACGTCGTTCGCGGGGCTGTCGCCCGCGAGCGCGTCGCCGGCGAGCGCCACGAGGGCAACCGCCGCGAACACCGCGAGCCGCGCGCCCGCGGCGCGGAGTCCATGGAAGATGCGCGTCAACGGACGATCTCCCAGGCGGAGAGGAGCACGACCACGACGATCGCAACCACGCCGACCAGCGTGTGGATGCCCGGGCGCCGCTCGGCGAACCGGCGGCCGACCACGGGCCACAGGAACGGGAGGGTGATCGCGAGCATCGGGACCAGCGCCACGGGGAACCACGCCGGCGCGCGATCCACGACCGCGTACCACGGCAGGAGCGGCCAGGGGGGACGAACGGACGACGGCGTGACCAACGCGTCGGCGGGTTCGCCGAGCACGGCCGGCAGGTTCGCCGCGGCGAGCGTGAGCACGGCCATCACGAGCGCGGCGCCGGAGAGCCATCGCAGGATCGCGTCGCGTCGCGTGATCCGATTCGGGTCCTCGCCGGAGATGTCGCGGACGCCAGGCATCGCGGCGATCGCAACCGCGTCGTCGTGCTGGAGCCACGACGTGAGATGAAGCTCGTCGCCTTCGCGCTGGCTGAGCACGCCCAGGTCGGACAGCGCCGCGGAGACTGCGAGCAGCTCGGCCTCGGGGGCCCCGACGACGAATCGGACCCTCATGAGAGCGCTCCGCGACGGCGGTAGCGTTGCGCCACAGCGAGCAACGCGAACGCGACCCACGGGAGGAGCAGCGCGTGGATGGCGTAGATCCGCACCACCGTCGCCCCGCCGACCGCGGGGCCCCCGCGGAAGAGCGTCGCGAGTCGATGCCCGACGAGCGGGACGTCCTCCACCAGGTTCGACGTGACCACCGTGCTCCAGTAGGCCTGCTGATTCCACGGCAGCGCCTCTCCGGTCAGGAGGAACGCGACCGTGATCATGGAGAAGCCGGCGATGAGCGACCAGCGCTGCGCGCCTGCGGGGCCGAGGAACCTGCGCTGGAAGAACGCCCGGATCGCCCACAGTCCAACGACGAACACGAGTCCGTGGCCCGCAGCGAGATGCAGGCTGCGTACGTACCAGCCGAACGGCACGTTGTTGTTCAGGACCGCGAGACTCTGGTACGCGCCTTCGGGCGACGGCCGGTAGTAGAGGGCGAGCAGCGCGCCGGTGACGATCTCCACGCAGAAGAGGAAGACCGCGAGGCGGCGGATGTCGCGCACGAACGTGCCGTGCACTGCAACCGGGCTGTCGAGCCACGTCCGGACCGCGGCGAGCCTCATGCGCGCGCCTTGCGGCGGACGACCACGCGGTCGCCTCGCACCACGGCGTCGTAGTTGGTCAGCGCGCGCGGCGGCGGGCCGTACAGCACGCGCCCCTCGACGTCGAACGCTGCGCGGTGACACGGGCAGACGAACTGCCGCCCCTCGCGGCTCCACTCGACGAGACAGCCAAGGTGCGTGCAGACGAGCGAAACCGCGTGCAGCCGATCACCCTTCAGAACCACGATGCACGGCTCGCGGCCGAAGCTGAACCGCTTCGAGCCCGTCGCGCGGAGCTCGGGCATCGAAGCCACGTCGATCTCGTCGGGCGTGTCGTGCGCGTCGGGGGTGGACGAGGCGAACGCGCCCGCCACGCCGCACGCCGCCGCCACGGCTGCGACGCCGACGCCGAGGGCGAACGCCTCAAGCACCGCGCGCCGCGTCATGACGCCCGTCGTGGGAACATCGGCCGTGGCCGTCCGCGCGACGCCGGGCGGTACCACGAGGTCGTCCGGCGGGGCGTCGATCACGACGGCCCAGCCCCACTCGAACTCACGAGATTCCGCCGCCAGTCCCCGCTCGTGGAGCGTGGAGAGGATCGCGTCGATCTCGCCGCGGGTGAGCCGCGGCTCGAGCGTCCAGATAGCGGTGCGCATCGGCGGGGTCGATTCCTCTGAAACGGGGCCACGAAGCGGCGCGGCGCTCCCGCAAGGAGAACGCCGCGCCCGGAGTCACACCTCAGCTACTTCTTCGGGTGATCGTGCGTCTTGGCCTTGTCTTCCTCGTACTTGAGTTCGCCCTTCGTGGGGTTGTCTGCGTTGTGGCAGGTCTCGCAGAGCTTCTGGTCGGGCTTGATCATGCCCATCGGCGCCATCGCCTCGAGGGTGAACTTGGCGTCCTTGTTCTTCTCGAGCTCCGCCGTCTTGTGCTTCACGTACAGGCTGCCGGGGCCGTGGCAGGCCTTGCAGCCGACCATGCCGAGCGCCGCGGCACGCTTGCCGGCCGCTTCGTCGGCCTTCGGGTCCTTCGGGTAGCCGGTGTCGGTGCCGTAGCCCGTGGTGTGGCACTTCAGGCACGTCGCGTCGGTCGTGTAGTCCTTCGCGGGGTCGAGCTTCGCAGCGGTCTTCTTGTCGAAGAGTTCCTTGTTGTCGGCCTCGGTCGTGGGGGCGAGGGACTTCATGGCCTTCGCCATCCCGGTCTTCTTCCAGCTCTTGTGCTCCTGGAAGTGGCACTTCTGGCAGGCCTTGTCGCCGACGTACTCGGCCTTGTCCTCACCCACGGCGCGGCCGGAGAGGGCGAAGGCGGCGAGTGCGGCGACACCCAGGACTGCGGCGGCGGCTCGGATCGAAGTCATAGCGATGCTCCTTCTCTCGTGATCTCGTCCCGCATACCTGCGGAACGGTTGCGAAACTACGGTGCGCGCGCCTGGTGTGGAGTGACCCGGGTCACGGGCGGGCGATCAATGCTCCCAAACTACGTGTGCGCGGCGGCGACCGCCAGGTCCGGGCGCTCGACCCGCAGGTCGCCGTTGAGCACTGCGATCGCCGTCCGCGACATCAGCGTGAACAGCAGGGCGCCGACGCCGAAGATGCCCGTGGTCACCATCACC
The DNA here is from genome assembly GCA_021414065.1 of Planctomycetota bacterium. Taxonomy (GTDB): domain Bacteria; phylum Planctomycetota; class JAJSAM01; order JAJSAM01; family JAJVHW01; genus JAIOPE01. The sequence continues at coordinate 6,501 of JAIOPE010000158.1, read as the reverse complement.
TCGGTGCTGCTCGGCGCGTACTGGTAGATCTCACCGAGGACGCTGGGCGTGAACCCAGGAACGACGAGCGCGATGCCCTTCTCGATGAAGACGCCGATCAGGATCAACACGCAGCCGATGTTCAGCAGCACCGGGTTCTTTCGCGTGCGCGGCAGCAGGAACAGGAAGAACGACACGATGCTCGCGATCAGCGAGAGCCAGGCCCACGGGACCAGCGTCGTCTTCCCGTCGATCCCGAAGTACAGGTAGCGCATGTGCTGGAGGTGCTCGGTGCCCGAGTAGACCTCCTTGAAGACCTCGGCGCCGGTGAAGAACAGGTTCACGAACATCGCGTAGGCCATGAGTTCCGCGATCTTCCAGATGGCGTCGTCCTTCAACTCCAGGCGCGCGGTCTTCCGCAGGATCTGCAGCAGCATGAGCATGATCGCCGGGCCGCTGCAGAAGGCCGAGACGAGGAACCGCGGCGCGAGGAGCGACGCGTTCCAGAACGGCCGATTCGGCAGGCCGTTGTAGACGAACGCCGTGACGGTGTGGATGCCGACCGCCATCGGGATCGACGAGAGCACGAGGATCGTGAAGAGCTTGTTGTGCGGTTCGTGCCCGCGGGACATCGTGACGAGGGCGTACGTCGCGATCCCGAGGTTCAGGAAGAAGTACGCGTTCAGCACCAGCACGTCCCACGCGAGAAGCGAGCTCGGAACGTTGATGTCTCCGATGAACGGCATGATGTGCAACAGGCGGTCCGGGCGGCCCATGTCCACCAGCACGAACAGCATGCACATCGAGATCGACGCAATGGCGAGCAGCTCGCCGAGGATCGCGATCTCCTTGATCGGCTTCCAGTGGTACACGTACGCGGGGATCACGAGGATCACGGCCGCGGCGGCGACGCCCACCAGGAACGTGAAGTTCCCGATGTAGAACCCCCACGAGACGGGGTCCCTGAGGCCGGTCGAGACGAGCCCTTCGGAGAACTGGGTGCGGTAGCCGAGGAGGCCGACCACGACCATCGCGAGGAGCAGGGCGATCCACGCGTAGTAGACGCGCGAGCCGTGGGTCCAGAGACGCACGCTGGCGCGGACGAACTTGGGGAACGGGCGGTCGGTGATGTTGCTCACGAGTAGAAGTAGAAGAACTTGGGGTGGGTGTTGAGCTCGGCCTTCAGCACGAAGACGCGCTTGGTCTCGAGCAGGCGGCGGATCTCGGACTCAGGGTCGAGCAGGTTCCCGAAGACGCGGGCCCCCGTCGGACAGGCGTCGTGGCACGCTGGGTAGAGCCCGTTCCTCGTGCGCTGGACGCAGAACGTACACTTCTCGACCACGCCGCGCATGCGCGGTCGGTTGCCGAGGACGTGCATCGTGCCGTTGATCTGGTCGGCCGGCAGGTTCGGTTCGGACCAGTTGAAGTGACGGGCGCCGTAGGGGCATGCCGACATGCAGCAGCGGCAGCCGATGCACTGGTCGTAGTCGATCACCACGATCCCGTCGGTCTCCTTCCACGTGGCCTTCACGGGGCAGACCTTCACGCACGGCGGGTTGTCGCACTGCTGGCAGGCGACGGGCAGGTAGGCCTTGCCCGGCGCCGGTACCTTCACCGGCTCGTAGTAGGCCGTGGAACCGGCGAGCTCGATGCCCGCCTCCTCGTCCATCTCGAGCACCGTGATCCACTGGATCGGGTTGTTGTGCGGGCCCTCGGGCGACGGGCGCGACTGGTTGTTCTCCTGGACGCAGGCATCGACGCACTTGCGGTTGCCGTTGCAGCGTGAGAGGTCGAGGCCGTAGCCGAAGACGACGTCCTTCAGCGGCGGTTCGGAGCCGACGAGCACGTCCTTGCCGAAACGCTCCTTGCAGTCGGCCTCGACGCGGGTGCAGAACGCCCGCATCTCGTCCGGCGACATCTCGCGGAGCCGCTTGTGGATGAACTCCCGCACCTGGTCGGCGCGGTCGTCGCAGCCGGGGAGTGCGACCGATGCGACGGCGGCGGCCCCCGCGGCCTTCGCGGCGGCGCCGAGCAGGCCCCTGCGCGTGATCGACGGGATCAGCGTCTCGCTCACCGGACCTCCTCCGGCCGCGCGGGCCGCGGCATCGGCGCCATCGGCTTGAACCGGGGCTCGTGCGGGTAGTGGCACTGCACGCAGAGCCGGTACTCGCGGCGGCCGTTCCACGAACCGGTGCGTTTGCCGTGCAGGCCGATCTTCCAGTCGCGGTACTGCGTGCCGTGGCACTGGCCGCAGAGTTTGAACGACTCCTCGAACGTCACGTGCGTGCCGTTCGCGAGGCGCAGCACGTCGCGGTTGGCGGCGTCGTGGCAGTCGAGGCACCCGCGCTGCTCCTGCGCGTGGTGCAGGACGATCTTCGCGTGGGCCTTCTCCGTCGTCGCGGCGTGGCAGGTCTCGCACTTGACCGGCTTCGCCTTCTCCTCGTGGCAGCGGATGCAGCGGTCCATCAGCGTCACGGCCTTCGGCTTCGCGAACGGAGCCTCCGACGGCTCACCGTGGCAGTCCACGCAGGAGAGTCCGGCCTTGATGTGCTTCGAGTGCTTCGGGTCCACGTCCCGCGTCTTCCAGCGATTCGGGAAGAGGGTCGTGCCGTCGGCCTGCGTCACGCGGTCGAAGTAGGCCTTCGCGCCGGCGGACAGCTTCGCCGGGTCGCCGTGGCACGGCTCGCAGACCGACCGGTCCGGGATGCGCGGGTCGGGCCCCTTCTCCTCGTCCACGTGGCAGTCCGTGCACTCGAGCCCGCGACCGACGTGGAGCTTGTGCGGGATCGCGGGTCGCGTGTCGGCGACCGGAGTCCCACCTTCGTGGCAGCGCGAGCACGGGAAGATGCCCGGCGTGAACGGCGGCTTCTGTACCGGGAAGACCTGCTCGGCCGCCCCGGCCCGCGGGTGGGACGGCTCCGCGCCCTGGGCGTGCATCGCCACCTGCCACGGCGCGCGCTCGTCGTGGACGCCGCACCCGGCGGCGCCGGCGAGCGCCGCGAGGGCAAGGACGAGCGCGAAAGAAAGTGAGTGAAGTCTCATGATCGTGGTCCCGGTGGTGGGGCACGCTAGGTGCGACCCGGACGCACGTCTGTGATGCGCATCACGGCGGAATGGAATGCCTCGGGCGGAACGCCCGCAATCCGTGACGGCGGTCGCCTCGCGGTTTGCCGGCGGTGCGGCGCACCGAATGTCGCTACGCTCGGCGCCATGCGACCCCGCCGATGCCGGGCCCGGACGATCGCGCTCGTGCTGGCGGCGCTCCTCGCGGGCCGCGTCGCCAGCCGGCCCACGCACGCCGCCGCCGACGAACCGCCCGTCCCGGAGCCGCCCGCCGGCGCCGTCGCGTCGATCGTCCCCGCAGAGGCGCTGAAGCACGTCACCTACCTCACCGGCGACAAGCTCGAGGGCCGCGGGTCCGGGTTCGAAGGGGCGAATCTCGCGGCGCGGTACCTCGTCGAGCAACTGAAGGCGTTCGGCGTCGAGCCCGGCGGTCCCGTTCTCCCGGCGGGCGGCGCTCCGAGCACCACCACCGGCCCCGCCCGCGCATACGAGCAGCCGTTCGACGTGCGTTGCGTTCCGTTCCCCGGCCAGGGCGCTGGCGACGAAGCGAAGGGCCAGGTCGCCCCGACGATGAACGTGTGTGGGATCGTGCGCGGCACCGACGAGAAGCTCCGCGACGAGTACGTGCTGCTGTCGGCCCACTACGACCACGTCGGGAAGATGAAGAAGAAGGTCTTCCGCGGCGCGGACGACAACGCGAGCGGCACGAGCGCGCTCCTCGAAGTCGCGCAGGCGTTCGCCCTGAAGGACGCGCCGCGGCCCCGTCGGAGCATCTTCCTGATCTGGGTCTCCGCCGAAGAGCGCGGACTCCTCGGCAGCAAGCACTTCTCCGAGAACCCGACGGTTCCCCTCGCTCAGATCGTCTGCGACCTGAACATCGACATGGTCGGGCGCAACAAGCCGAGGGAGATGGACGTCTACGGCAACGGCACGTCGCCCGAACTCGACGAGGCCCACCTCGCCGCCGCCGTGAAGAGCGGCTTCAAGTTCACCGCGCGCACGGGCTCCATCTTCCTGCGCAGCGACCAGGTGAACTTCTACGAGAAGAACATCCCCTGCCTCTTCTGGACGAGCGGTCTCCACAAGGACTACCACACGCCCGGAGACGTGGCCGCCAAGATCGACGAAGGCAAGGTCGCGCGCGTGGCGCACCACGCGTACCTCACCGCGTGGACCATCGCGAACCGCACGGAGCGCCCGTCGTTCCGGAAGCTCGACAAGAACGCGTCGTCGGGCCCCCTCGGCGCCGTCCTCGACATGGTGTCCCCGGAGGACGTCCCGCAGGCGAAGCTCGAGCCCGGCCAGGGCCTCTGCCTCGTCCGCTCCGTGATGGACGGCACCCCCGCCGGCGAGGCGAAGCTCCAGCCCGGCGACCACATCCTGGCCGTCGGAGACGCCCCGCTCCCGGAGGACGACCCCGTCGGCGCGGTCGAGAAGGCAATGGCCGCCGCCAAGGGCGGCAAGGAGTCGCTTCGCGTTCTTCGCGCAGGGAAGTTCCTGCGGGTCGTGGTCAAGCTGTGAGGCGCGGCGCGCGACACCCCGACTGGTCGGCACCTGCGATGCGCCCGTCATGGTCAGCCCGCCCTTCGGACGCGGAGGACCTCCCCGCGGCACACCCGCGCTGCCAACCGCTGCTATGCACCAGCCGTCTCCTGCGACTCCTGCGGCACATGCAGCGTGTGCAGTTCGCGAACTCCCCCGCCGAGGCTGTGCGTCGTTGCCTGGGGTGCACGAGGTCGGAGGTTCAAATCCTCTCGCCAAGACCAACGTAAATGCATACCTATGCGATAGTTGTGGCGAAGGAGCGGAGCGCCTCGGACGACCCTCCGGAGGGCCGAATCGGCTGCAGGTGCTCCAGGAGGTCCCCTAGCGTCACACAGTATCCCGAGCCCGGCGCCGACGTCAGCGTCTGTCTTCGTCACGGCGCGCTCGCGCGACGCCTCAAGCGCACGGACTGCGCGCAGCGATGCCCGCCGCGACGAGCGCGGCGCGGGGCGGCTCCCCGCGCGACACGGCGAGGTAGACTCCCCCCCGTGGGTCAAGCGGTCGTCGCCCCCGTCATGCCCGTCGCGTCCGCAGGCGCTACCTGCGGACGACACGCGCCGCGAGGCTCCGGCCGGGGTCCCCGGGATCCGGCCGACGGCGAGTCGGCGGGAGGAGGAGAAGGCCGGATCCTAGGAGTGTCCGGCTTGGCAATGGGTCAACGCCGAGCGCGATCCCGTCCTCCAGGCGGCCTTCGACCATGTGAAGCGGCAGCAGCGGACCCTCAGTCTCGGCGTCGTCGAGCCCAAGCGACCGCACGCGCCGGAGGCGGAACACTCACGCCGGCGCCGCGGGCGCACGGCATCGGAGAGGTCGCAACATGCGGCGGTGGATGAAGCGAGCGATCCTCGGCGGGACCGCGCTGGCGGCCCTCATGTCGATCGCGTGGTTCGCTGCGCGTCCCAGCGTCCTCGACCGCGTCTGGGTGCGGTTCGACGACCGCGCCGTAGCTCGCATCGCAGAGGAGCCCGAGGGGGCGGATCTGCAGCCCAGTCGTTGCTGGCTCGTCGAGCACTGCGGGCCGAGTTCGCTCCGCGGCCCGGAGCCCGAGCTCCTGTTCGTTTCCCCGGCGAGCGGTTGGCTCCAGGACCTCGTCCAGCGGACCAGCTTTCCCCACGCGCGGGCGACGTACTGGAAGAGTGGGCGCGCCGCCTCGGGACCCGCGGGCACGTGGTTCGAGTACGGCCGTATCGTCGGCGACTACTGGCAGACAGTCGGCGACCCGAACACGTCGGAGTTCCACATGGTGACGATGCTCGCCGACGGCTCCATAGCCGGAACCTCCGGCGCGACGTGGCGCCGCGAGCGTCGCCTGCTGCGGCTCACCTGGCCCGATCCCAAGGCACCCGGTGGCGCGTGGTTGGACGAGTGCACCCTCTCAGTGGACGAGACGACGTACGAGGGCACGAACCAGTTGGGCGTCCGTATCTCCGGGTCTTTCCCGATCGGCGACTGACGCCCACTCCGCGGTCCGGACCCGCAAGCGCTTCCCCGAGTCCGTTCCATCGGCCTTCAGACTGGTCATTGCCTTGTTCGAGGCGCACTATGAGTCGGCGTGGAGGTACTCGCGCGTGGGGACGGCGGCGGGCTGGGAGGGGGCCGACGCTCGGTTGGATCTCCCCCGAACTCCATCGCCAGCACCGTCGCCCGCCGCCGCTCGCTGACCGCCGCCGCGTAGATCTGCGTCGTCTCCAGCTTCGAGTGCCCGAGCTGGGTCATCAGGTCCGTGACGGAGCTGTTCGGCGTGGACGTTCGCACCGTCAGCGAACACCTCCAGACGATCTTCAAGACCAAGGAACTGCTGGAGGATTCAGTTGTCCGGAATCTCCGGACGACTGCCGCCGACGGCAAGAGCTACGCGACGAACTTCTACAGCCTCGACGCCATCATCTCCGTCGGTTACCGAGTGAACAGCCG